>NZ_JACSMK010000008.1:0-142507 GCF_018618595.1 Exiguobacterium sp. s133 | reverse complement strand
AGCAACAACGCAACAACAGGTGCACTCGCACTCTTCGGTCTTGCACTCGGTGCAGCTGGAATCGTCGTGGCACGCAAACGTCAAAACGCGTAAGTTCACTTAATCAACTTTATTCAAACGAAAGACACGTTCCGCATCGGCGAACGTGTCTTTCAGCGTTTAGACAAACGCTTATGAAGAGTGAACATGCGATATCGAGATGCAATTCGTTCGCGCTGCCCTGTCTCGCTCGAGGAAAGCAACGAAAAAAGACGCTTGATCTCCCGATAGCACTTTGTCTATCGTGTTTTAAGTTATTAGGAGAGTGCTCCCCCATGTTCTTGTTCACTCAGCGATTGCTTCTTCTTTCTCGAGGCGGTGTCGCCGTCTCGCATGTACGATGGAGGCACCCGCAATGATTAATATGACGGCAAGGATAATAAAAATCATACTCGGATTCGTCATAATCCATTCCCAAAGCTCCGACCATGTCACGGCTTGACCAATCCGAACGATGACAAATGTCCAAAGACCCGTATATAAACCGGCGGCTAAAAACGTCATCCCGAGGTATCGTGGAAGTGGGTATGCAAGCAATCCTGCAACATAATGGATGGGATGACGTACCCCTGGTAAAAAGAACGAGAGCCCGATCGCCCACAAACCACGACGATCTAAAATCTCTTCTGCCCGTGTCAAAAACTTTACTTTCATGAATTTCTTGATGAGTGGAATTTCACGGAAGAAACGGGCGAGTAAATAAAACCACGCGAAGGAAATGAAAAAAATTGGCCACGCAGCGAGCCATATGAGGACCGGATGTACCCCTTCTTTGATTCGTAACGCTGTATATCCCATCATCAAAACATCATCCGATAGCGGAGTAAACATGATTCCTCCGGCCAGGCGGACGAGTGCCATGATATCCATTAGTTCATCACTTCCTTTTTTCTCTATACAGAGAGTATGCCTGATTTTGACGTTTTTGAGTAATCTTTGTTCACAAAGTATTTTGAACGGAAAACTATTTTACCTTTTAATTTTTTCGTAAGTTGATGCAGACACGCACTGTAAAGTGGCTGTACTAAAGCGTTGAAGCGTTTATTGCATAAAATCATGCAACCGATTTCTATATTTCGAATAATCAGAATGATTAAAACGCTGTAGTAATGCCATTTTAGATGTGCGAAAATAGCTTCAATTCAGTTAGACAATTTCATTATTAAGAAAGGATGATTGGTTTGAAGTTTAAAATTGGTCTGCTCGGTCGTATTGTCATCGCCATCGTATTTGGAATTATAGTGGGTAGCCTCGTCACCGAACGCTTCGATTGGATCGTCCGTTCTTTCGTCACATTCAATGGGATTTTTGGTCAGTTCTTATCATTCGCTATACCCTTAATCATCCTTGGTTTCATCATTCCGGGTATCGGTGAACTTGGAAAAGGCGCTGGAAAGCTTGTCGGAATCACAGCTCTCATCGCTTATCTCTCGACAGTCGTCGCCGGTTTACTCGCATATGGTACAGCAGTCAACTTGTTCCCGCGCATGCTCAGTGGTTCATTTGCAAACATGGAGAATCCGGAAGAAGCACTCTTAAAAGGCTTCATGGAAGTTGAAATTCCCCCTGTCTTCGGCGTCATGACCGCTCTTGTCATGGCCTTCGTCTTCGGAATCGGAATCGCAGCAACTAGAAGCGAACGTCTGCTTGAACTCTCGATTGATTTCCGTAGTATCATCGAACTGATTATCGGCAAAGTCATCATTCCATTACTTCCGTTTCACATCGCAGGAATTTTCATGAACATGACATATGCCGGTCAAGTCGCAGAAATTCTTTCTGTGTTCGCACTCGTTTTCGTCGTCATCCTCGTTCTTCATTTCGTGATGATCACATTACAATATACGATTGCCGGTATCGCCAATAAACAGAATCCGTTCCGTCTTTTGAAAACAATGATGCCTGCCTACTTCACAGCCATCGGGACACAATCTTCCGCAGCGACAATTCCTGTCACGCTACGGCAGACAAAAGCAAATGATACCGATGAAGAAGTCGCAAACTTCGTTGTTCCGCTTTGTGCGACCATCCACCTTGCGGGTTCGACGATCACGTTGACGTCAATCGTCATCGCGATTCTTTACTTGAACAACATGCCGGTCACGTTCGGTGCGATTTTCCCATTCATTCTCGCCCTCGGTGTGACGATGATTGCAGCACCAGGCGTTCCCGGTGGTGCCGTCATGGCCGCAACCGGCTTGTTCGTCTCCATGCTCGGCTTTGACCAGACCATGGTCAGCCTCGCGATTGCACTCTATATCGCACAAGACAGTTTCGGTACAGCAGCAAACGTCACAGGGGACGGTGCGATCGCGAAAATGGTCCACGCCATCAAACGCCATACATCAATCCTTGATGACAAAAAAGAACGAGATATCGCTTAATCCCAAAAACGGCTTCGCTCTCCGCGAAGTCGTTTTTTTTTGTTGTGCTCGATTCGTTTGAAAAAGAAGGGAATCCGCTTACGATAAGAGAAGTGTAATAAAGAACCTGAACGTATATCTGCTTGTATGATAGAGGAGGAATTTTCATGTTACATCGCCGGAAGACCTATACGATTCGCCCGGAACGACTACAGGAATTTACCGAGTTCTTTCACACCTATCTCTTTCCCCTACAAATCAGTCACGGTGCCCGTCTCGTCGGTCGCTGGGTGACGGAATCGGAAGATGAAGTCATCGCCATTTGGGAATATCGCGATCGGGAGCACTATGAGCAAGTCGACCGTGATGTCCGCAACAGCGCCTTACGCAGGGAAGCGATGAAGAAACGCGCCCGCCTCGGGAAAAACCTCTACATCAAATCGACGGAAGATTTCATGACGGCGACAGGTGTCTACACACCACCCCGTGCAATCGTCAGCGTCACTGCCTACATCACGAACGATGCTGGTGAAGTCTTGCTTGTCCGCAACCTCCATCGTGGCGACACGTATGAGCTACCGGGCGGACAAGTCGAAAACAATGAATCGATTCTCGATGCCGTCAAACGTGAAGTCAAAGAAGAAGCCGGTGTTGACGTCACGATCGACGGCATTACCGGCATCTATCAAAATATATCAAGTCACATCATCTGCGTCGCCTTCCGCGGGACGTACGTCAGCGGTGAATTGCAAGCACAAGAAGGCGAGACGACGGACGTCGGCTTCTTCCCTGTCACGCGTGAGAACGTCGACACCTATATCAAACGTGAGCATTTCCAAATCCGTGCACTCGATGCGATGAATCCCGTTTACCTGCCGCATGCCCTCTATACCGTCCGACCGTATGAACTCGTCAGTCGTTACGATGGCAATGCCCCGTCTGCTTTATCCGGACAAAATTAACTGACAAAAATGGACCCTCTCCAATGAGAAGGTCCATTTAAGCGTGTAGACAAATTCTTATGAAGCGTGTACATGCGATATCGAGGAGCAATCCGTTCGCGCTACCCTGTCTGCATGACTAGATTTCTGTCACGATATTACTTGAAAAGCGTCACGTTTCGTTGACTCCTGCGGGAAAAAGTGCGTTCTTAACGCACTTTCAGAGGCAGGCAAGACCCTGCTCGTTGTCCGTGAGGATCAAGGAGCAACGGCTTGCGCCTCGCCCGAGGAAAGCAACGAAAACAGACGCTTATCTCCCGATGGCACTTTGTCTATAGCCTGAAATGGACCCTCTCTGTGATGAGAAGGTTCATTTTTCATTATTTCGTAACCAGTCGTGCCGTAATGCCGGCATCATCCGTGACGTACACCGCGTCTTCCGTCCGCTCTACTCGGTAGAGCGAAGCATCGATCGCAGCAACCGCTTTTTCTAACACGGATGCACTTGGATAAACGAGCGTCCAATAATCCAGTCCGACGGCGTCGCCCGGTGCCTTTGGCGCGTCCGCTCCTGCCCACAGGTTCATCCCGATGTGGTGATGATAACCACCCGCTGCAACAAATAAGGCTTTCATCCGTGACGCATCGGTCGCCACTTCAAAACCAAGCGTGTCGACATAAAAGGCGCGTCCGGCTTCGAGTGATTTGACATGGAAATGGACATGACCCATGACCGTATCTGCCGGCATTCCGTACCAGTCTTCTTCGCCTGCCTCAACGAGCATGCTTTGCCAATCGACGGGGTCTGTCGTCATCTTGACGTCCCCGTTCGCCTCATAAGACCATGTCTCCCGTGGACGATCGGCATAAATCTCAATCCCGTTCCCGTCCGGATCGGATAGATAAAACGCTTCACTGACGAGATGGTCGCCTTGACCAAGATCAACGTCATTTGAAATCAAGTTGCGGATGACGAAACCAAGTTCTTTTCGACTTGGCAATAAAATCGCGAAATGATACAGTCCCGCGACTGAATTGGGTGCGAGACGTCGTGCATCTTTCTGCTCCTCCAGCACGACGAGTGGTGTCATTTTCGCACCAAGCGTCGCCGTGTTCCCTGTCTGTTCGAGTACCGTTAGTCCGAGCAGGTCACGGTAAAATGAAATCGATTGGTCTAAATCCGTAATCCGTAAGCTGACCGGTCCGAGCGTAATCTCTGAATGGATTGTCATATTGTTATTCCTCCTGTACGTTCACTTCATAGGTTCATTATCCCCCGGAAGCAACGTGAACGGAAGTAGGCACAAAAAAGTGGTATAGTTTCTAAAAAGATACTACGAAGGAGGAACGATGATGCAAGAGACACCCATCTGTCGCGTCGAGACTGCACTCGAGATTTTGACGGGAAAATGGAAACCGTCGATTTTGCTCGAGCTCATTACTCACGGGACACTCCGCTTCAGTGAATTAAAACGACATCTACCGAACATCACCCAAAAGATGTTGACGGCTCAACTACGTGAACTTGAGCTAAATGATATCGTACACCGTGAAATCTACCAAGTCGTTCCACCCCGCGTCGAGTACTCCTTGACGGATTACGGGCGGACACTCATGCCAATCCTCAATGTGATGAACCATTGGGGCGAACAGCATGCCGTGCATATGGAACAAAAAGAACAAGAACAACATACAGCTTCTTTACGCTAAGGGTTTGAAACAGCTGATGATTTAAAGGGATGGCTTTTGAGTCAGGCCCTTTTTGTGTTGTTGATTTTTCTCTGCTCACTCGCTTTAGGAAATCAGTAAAAATGATAATGGAATAATCTCCCTTATTTCACGTATACTGAAGAAATAGACTGCTTGAAGGAGTGACTTACTTATGCACCAGCTATATGCCATCGAACAACTTACAGATCGGCTCAAACAGGATCCGACCGTTGAAGCGATTTTTTTGAAAGGCTCATTCGGTCGCGGCGAGGAAGATTTTCATTCCGACCTCGACCTCTACTGCCTCGTCGCAGAAGGGACTGTTTCGGAGTTCCTGCCTCGTCGTCTGGCGCACCTTGAAGCGTACCGGCCCGTCATTTGGCACGATGACATTTTCATCGTCGCCCCACAAATGATTGCGGTCTATGATGACTTGTTACATGTCGACCTATTTACCGTCACGACCACTTCGTTAAATCAAAAAGATGCCATCCGCGTCCTGTATGATCCAAAAAATCAGTTAGCACCGTTTATCGAAGAAACGTCTCTGACCCTGTCGCAGCAGGAATTCGAAGACGAGGCAATCGATGCCGTCTGGTTCTACTTCCAGTATCAAAAAGCCGCCGCGCGCGGCAACGGCTTATGGGCGGTCGAAATGTTACGCAGTGCGTTGACGAAGTTCGCAAAAGTCCTGTTGCACCACTATCTGCCGGAGCGGGCGCAGCTCGGACTAAAGACGATTTCAGATTACTTACCGGACGACCAGCGTGTCCCGTTCGAGGCCGTTTATGACGTCCTCGTCCCGGCGACGTATCAAGAAGCAGGACGCCGCTATATTGCGTTACTCGAGCAGGAACGCTCCTTTTTGCAGACGACATTACAGAATCAACCGGAGACACTCGTGTTACTCGACCGTCTCCTCCGCTCAGCGTCTGTTTCCCGTTGAACAAGTCGTCGCTTTTGTCGAATATTACTTAACCTACAAACAAAACTCCCTTCGGATATTGAAGGGAGTTTTGTTTGCTGTTCCGGTTATCCTAACGTAAGGTGACGTTTAGAAAACGCCCTGACTTAAAGTTCGAGTCAAGACGTTCCCGCGTCATTTCACTTTAATGACAATTTTACCTTTCGCATGCCCTTCTTCTCCGTAATCATGGGCTTGTTTCGTATCCTCAAGATCAAAGATCCGGTCGACGACGGGTTTCAGTTCACCTTTTTCGACGGCTTCCGCAATTTTTTTCATCCGTTCGCCTGTCGGCTGCATGAAGACATATTCGACGCGTGCCTTCGCCTGTTTTGCTTCCTCTTCGTTCGGCGGCGTTGAAATCGAGACGAGCATTCCATTTTCTTTAAGCATTTTGTATAGTTTGCCCTGTCCGTCTCCCCCCATCGTATCGAAAACGAAATCAAGGTCACGCACGGTTTCTGCCGGATCTTGTTGTTTATAATCGATGACTTCGTCGGCTCCGAGTTCACTGACCCAATCGACGTTCGGGGTGCTCGTTGATGTGACGACATACAAGCCGTGTGCTTTCGCGAGCTGGATTGCGACCGTCCCGACGCCACCTGAACCGGCACCGATGAAAATCCGGTCACCCGGTTTCGCATCCATCACTTCGAACATGACTTGCCATGCCGTATGCGCGACGAGTGGCAATGATGCGGCCTCCTCGAAGCTCAGGGAGGCTGGCTTTTTGACGACGAGATGGGCATCGACCGCAACATACTCGGCATATGTGCCTTGACGGGCAATATCCGGGCGGCTGAAGACTTCATCTCCGACCTTCAAATCGGTCACGTTTGCTCCGACTTCTTTGATGACACCCGATACATCCCAGCCGATGACGAGCGGCATGTCGTAACTGAGCATCTCTTTTAAGTACCCTTCACGCAGTTTCCAGTCAACCGGATTGACACTCGCTGCATGAACTTCAATCAATACGTCATCTGCACCAATTGTCGGTTGCTCAATCTCTCCTACTTTGAACTCATCCGACCCACCATATTGTTCGATATACGCTGCTTTCATCTCATCGTCCTCCTTTAATTTGTTCATTCACCTTTACTATCTTCCCATTCTGCTTATTCCACAAACGAAAAAGCACACCGCGTGTAGGGCGATGTGCTTACTCATTAACCTTCTTTTGTCGTTTCACGGAGCGTCGATGCCGTTGCGTTCAACGCATGAATCGCGTGCTGCAAGTCACGAATCTGTTCGACTTGCGACCGGGTCAGACCTGATAATTGATCACTGCTCGTCAATAACAAATCCATGAAGGCATCCAGCTGTTCTGTCGCCTGCGTGATATCCGTCAAACTACTCGTAATCGTTGCGAATTGCTGACGGGCGCCACTAATCGCTTGGACCGAATCGGATGAGTCTGATGCGATCGTCTGCAAGGCTTGCTGACTCCGCTGCATCCGTTCCTCTTGCTCACGGAGTAACGTCGTGCTCGCATTGATCGCACTTCCCGTATTCGTCACGTCACGTTCAACCCGTTCGATGATTTGATTGATTTCTTTTGATGCCTCTGCCGTTTGTGACGACAGGTTGCGAATTTCCTGTGCGACGACGGTGAACCCTTTTCCGAATTCCCCTGCCCGTGCAGCTTCGATTGAAGCATTTAAGCTCAGCAAATTCGTCTGCGTCGCGATTGCGTTGATGCTCGACGTGATCGTCACGATTTCTTGGAATCGTCCTGCGAGCTGACCGAATGATGTCACGGACTCACCCATGCTGACCGTCAATTGTTGGAGTGACTCGCCCGCTTCACTGATTGTCTCTTGACTGTTCTCGGCCGTGAGTTTTGAAGAAGAACTCCGCTCGAGAGCGCGATCGACGGCTAGTGTGACGTCAGCAATCGATTGGACGTTACTCTCATTCATTTGCCGAATTTGACGGACGGATGTCGCATTTTTCGCTGAGTTTGCCGCAAGCATCTTCATCGCGTCATCGATTTTTTCGAATGAGGCTTTTGCCGTATCGACTGTTTCACTCATATCTTCCGTGAACGTCGTCACGTCTATCGCTGTTGCCGCGGATTGGGCAAGCGTCGTCCGAGAGACTTCTGCATACGTTTCCGCTTTTTCCTGTTGACGCTGAACTTCCGTCATGACATTGCGACCGAACACAGCAACAAAGACGGCTGCTGCAAAAATCATCAAGTAAATGACAAGCGCAACGATCAAGTCGAACAGATTCGTAAACTCAACCGTTCCGATGCTTGTAAACATGACAAGTTCGAGCAGACCGAGTACTCCCGCCATCACGACAATCCGGGGAATCAAGTAGACAATCGACATGACGAGATACAGATAGGCAATCGTCCAAATGCTCTGCGTCGGCAAAGTGACGAGGACGAGCGCCAGGACCAAATAGGTCAATGTGATTTGAATGTACTTCCCAATCGGGTGCTGCCCGAAAAATTGATTCCCGGCCAGTAATGCTATCGTCAAGATGATACCACCGATCAAAAATTGATAAAAAGCTCGCATCGAGACATAATCCATCTGGGCAAAAATGAAAATCAACGGATGGGCGACTGTAATTAACGTTGGGATGAGGCGGGACAATATTTTAGTACTGAGCTGTTCGAGCGGTGACACCATCTGCAAAACTCCTTCTCTCATTCGTATACTCATCTATCGGTTTCAATGCGTGAGAGTTTTAGTGATTTGCCTATTTTACCCACTTGACGCCTTGATTCTGAACAGCGTATGTTGAAAATATGCTATAGGTAGAGGATGGGTGACAATGCTGTATGTTTTAGTCGGCTTCGCCGGTGTACTCGGTGCCTCGGCACGGTACGGTCTTAGTCTAACAATCGGTCAACTGGCGACAGGGACGTTTCCCGTCGCAACGGTCTGTATTAATCTTCTCGGCTGTTTCGTTTTAGGGTATGCCACACATTTTTTATTCCGTACAAATTTACTTCATCAATATGCGATGACGGCGCTCGGAACAGGCTTCATCGGCTCGTTCACGACATTCTCGACGTTTAGCGTCGAAGCGGTCACGTTACTGCGGACCGGTCTATATGGCTTCGCCGCACTTTATGTCCTTCTTAGTCTATTCGGCGGATTATTTTGTTCGTACCTCGGTTACGCGCTCGGGACGCGCCGGCTCCGGCAGTTCGCGGCAAGGAGGGACAACACATGACACTGCTCGCACTCGGAATCGGTGCTTTTTTCGGTGCCATCAGTCGTTTTGCACTCAGCCAATGGGCGAAGACGTTTTGGACACGCGACTTCCCGCTCGCGACATTCATCGGTAATGTCAGCGGTTCTTTTTTACTCGGTCTCGTCATCGGTCTTCATCTCGATTCGACGTGGACGTTGTTTCTCGGGACGGGATTTCTCGGTTCGTTTACGACCTTTTCGACCTTTAAGCTCGAGACGCTCCAACTGCTCCAACATGAAAATAGACGGACACTCGCTCTTTACCTCGGGACAAGTTATGTCCTTGGCATCAGTGCAGCTTTTCTTGGTATCGTCTGTGCACTCGCAACAAACTAAAAAGCAGGTCTGCCTCGTCCGCTGAGCGGAGAAGGACAGACCTGCTTTATTTTTTTCATTTAATCATTCAACCAGAAAAGGCCGACTGTTTCTGCTCCGGCATGTGTTCCAATCGCTGGACCGAACGTCCCTTCAAGAATCGTCAATTCCGGAAACTTCGCTGCGACACTGCTCCGCAGATCGGCTGCCATGTCTGGCGCAAGCGTCGTCGCGACATAAATCCGGTTCTTATAGAATGTCTTCTGACGCATCGCATTTTCGATTTGTTTAATCATTTCGATATATGCTTTTTTAAGTGAACGTGCCTTTTTGAACGGAACGATTTTCCCCGCTTCGTCCGTCGTGATGATTGGCTTGATGTTGAGTAAGTTCGCGAGGAATAAATCTCCTGACGAAACCCGCCCACCGCGGCGCATCGTCTCCATGTTCCCGACGATCATATAAAAATGCGTCCGTTTCGATAAGTTCGTCAAAGCTGCTGTAATCTCTTCGACAGTCTTTCCTTGTGCTTCAAGATCCATCCCGTAACGAATGAACTCTTGTTGGTTTTCAAACGCAGTATGCGAATCGATGATATGGACTGGGAAACTTGCCGCTTCTGCAGCTGATGCAGAACTTTGGACCGTACTTGATAATCCATTCGTACAGTGCACAGCAATCGCACAATCATATCCTTCTTCTTTTAGGCGTTCATACGTACCGACGAACTCGCCGAAGATTGGTTGTGATGTCTTTGCGACCAACTTCTTGTCCGCATCAAGTGCGCGGAACAAACGCTCGACAGTGATCGTGTCTTCGTTGTAGGCAGTATCCCCGAGCAAGATTTGAATCGGTACGACATTGACGCCGATTGCGTCTGCCTCTTCCTTTTTGAAATAGGCCATACTATCGGTCACCCATGCTATTTTAGTCATTTTCTTATGCCTCCGTTAGATTCTTCTCGCTTTATCCTACCACATACGAACTTAATATTCGCGAGAAACATCACTGTATTCGGCTAAATTGGAAGGTCGTCCGCTTTTGATACCGATCGCCCGCGCGTAAGACGACGGATGGGAAATCAGGTTGATTGATGGCGTCCGGCAGTCCTTGTGTCTCAAAACAGATGCCAAGGTAAGGCGTCGCGCGACGACCGGCAATCGTAAAGTCTCCCCCTAAATGGTTGCCCGTATAGACAACGACACCCGGTTGTTCTGTCACGACACGTAACGTCCGACCACTGACCGGTTCTTCGAGGACGATTTCGCCCCCCTCTTTCAGAAGGAAGGGATGATCGACTCCGCTTCCGACCTGACGGAGCGCTTCGTCAGGAGCATGCGTCACTTCGTATAACGGCCGCGCTGTCCGAAAATCAAAAACGGTTTCATGAACGGATAAAATTTCACCCGTCGGTAACGCGTCTTGATCGAGCGGGACATAGAATGGCGCATCCATCCGCAATCGGTGTTGCTCCACTGTCGTCTTCGCGTCTCCTGTTAAATTGAAATACGTATGGTTCGTCGGACTAAACGGTGTTGAAGCCGTCGTCGTCGCATCATACGTCAACGTCAATGCATCCTCATCCGTCCACTCGACCGTCAATCGCACATCGAGCTGTCCTGGATATCCATTCTCTCCATCCGGACTGACAAGTGACAAGTGAAGCAAATCGCCTTCAATCTCATGATCAAAAAAGCGATTCGACCAGTTGACACTCCCTCCATGTAAATGATGATCTCCTTCGTTTTGTTCGAGTAGGTAGTTCATCCCTTCGAGCGCGAAAGCCCCATTGGCGATTCGTCCCCCGACACGACCAATCGTCGCACCTAAATGATGGGGATCATCTAAATATTGGTCGAGCTCGTCAAATGCGAGAACGACATTCTCAATCTTCCCCTGCTTATCAGGTACACGAATCGCCGTGATTTTACCGCCGAGGTTCAACAGGTCGACACTGTGTCCCAATCGATTCATCAATGTAAAAGCGATGATCGGTCGTTCGCCGGATCGTCCGACTTCTTTTTTTGTAATCATCCGCTTCTTCCTCCTATATCTTATCGTTGCCTGCTTTCATTTTTACCCACCTTCTCCTAAAAAAAAACAACAGTACCCGCAAAAACGTCCCCTTTCTAAAAAACCGGACTCGACACCTGTCGAATCCGATTTTCACTTCAAGACGATTCCTGCTGATGCAGTCATATTGAGTTCTGAGTCAACCTTCCTCAACTACTGGTAGCGGCAAGGTTAGCACGACACGCGTTCCTTGGTTGAGACGAGAGTGAATCGTACACGTCGCGGCTTTTCCATACTTGATATCGAGCGTCCGTCGTAGTAAAAACAACGTGCTCGTCTCCGTCAAAGCATCTTCTTCGAGCCGTCGTTTCACATCTGGTCCGATTCCGACGCCGTTATCGCTGACTTCTAAGACAAGATCGTTCTCCTGACGAAAAGCACGCACGTTAATTTGTGAACGACGACCGACTTTCGAAAACGCATGCCGTAACGCATTGTCGACTAACTTCGTTAACAGGAATGGCATGATGAGCGTCTCCTCAATCGCCGTCTCGACATCTAAATCAATCGTGATATCCGCATGGGTCAACTGATTTTGACGTCGCCTTGTCCCTTCGAGAGCGAGATAGGCTTTTAAGGTTGTGATTTCGTCACGAAGTGGATGATCTTCGACCCAGCGTGCTGCCGTCAATAGTTGGAGCAAAGAGCCTAGCTGTTGTTTGACCGGCGTCCCCGGATCAGCCGTCTGATGGATTTCGTCCACGATTCCCCGTAAATAATTCGGATGGAGGAACGGTTTCATTTTAGGGAGCGAGCGTTTTTCGAGTTGCTCTTCTCGATACGTCACGAGCTCACGCGCAAACAGCTGAACGAGTTGTTCCGTCGTCTGTTCAATCGTGTCATCAAACAAATGACTCGGAAAATAACATACGATACCGGCCTTGTCTCCATCCATCTGTAAGGGATGAAACGATAGAATTTGGTTTGTCGTCCGGTCTTCGACTTGTAACGGAACCGCTTCTTCAATCCAACGTTGTACATTCGGTTGAAATCTGCCGCCGTACACAGGTGTTTCCCCCGCTTCAATATCGACGAGCACTTTTGCAGGTCCAAGTAAGACGACACGGTCAATTTTAGTTTCTTCCAAAATGGTCGTGCCAATCTGACAGGCGACGTCTGCTGTCATGCCTTCTTTTCGAAGTGGACGGATGACAGCCAACAATCGAGAGGAACGGGCACTTTCGCGAACAAACAATTCCTTTTCGAATCGGAGTTGCGTCCGTAAGATGACGATGAAGACGATAATCCCGATCGTGTTTGCAAACAGCATCGGGAAGACCGCCTGACTCGCAATCACGATGAGTTCCGACGGATCATCCGCGAGCAAGATGGCCAATCCTAAATCAAGGATAACCATACTCATGACGAGAGCGATCGGTTGTAATAATGTATATTTATCTTTCAAGCGCCAGCGACGACTGTAGAGACCACTGAGAGTACCGGCAACGACGGCGATGAACCATCCTGTCTCTGCTCCCATCGAACCGAGCAAAAAACGATGAAACCCAACAAGGAGACCCGTCAGTCCACCGATGAAGGGACCACCGAGCAGTCCACTCGTGACGATAATCGTTAGACGCGTATCAATCAATAATTGATCATCGGTCACTGCAAGTCCAAGCAACGGATCAATCGTTTGATTCGAGGAGACGGCAACTCCGGCATAGTTCATCAAAATACCCGAGACGACGAATATGCTGAGCAAGGCGAGTCGACGCGAGCGACTCGTCGATGTTTTAAAGACGTGCCGTGACGTTCGCCACTGCGACAATAAAAATGCAAGCAACGCCAGCATACCAAGCCGGCTGAGTAAAAACGGGATTAAGTCTAACACAAGGTTCCTCCCTCTAGTGAACGACACGATGAATTCTCTTTTTAGTAGTATTCAAGCCGACACGACGATTTCCCTACTTCCCGATCCGTTATTCACACACTGATATGATTTCTGAAAAATTGATTCCCGCAGCAACAAAAAAATCCCTTTGATGATTTCAAGAGGATTTTAGACTGTAGACAAACTCTTATGAAACGCAAAAATGTAATATCGAGAAGTAATCAGTTCGCGTTTCCCTGTCTCGCCTCGTCTTCAAAGCGGCAATCTTCCGCGCCGCTACAGCAAAGCTGCAGGGTCGCGACCGATTGCTTTTCGCGGTTCTAAAGCGATTCGAGACGGCTTGCGCTCTAAACCATCTGCATGCCCGGCTTTCCGTCACGATGTTACCTAAAAAGCGTCACGTTTCGTTGACTCCTACGGGAAAAAGTGCGTTTTTAACGCACTTTCAGAGGCAGGCAAGACCCTGCTCGTCGGCCGTGAGGACCAAGGAGCAACGGCTTGCGCCTCGCCCGAGGAAAGCAACGAAAAAAGACACTTTTATCTTCCGATATCACGTTGTCTACACGCTAAAATCCCCTTGATTGGCTCAAGAGGATTTTGCATGTTGTTCTTATTCTGCTTTTTCGAGCGGGTGCAACCACAGTTTGATTTGATTGATTTGATAGTTCTCCATTTCCATCACTTCGACAGAGAACGTCTCTGTATCGATATGTTCGCCTGGCTGCAGATCGATGTTGTGCATCTGAATCCAGCCACCGATCGTATCGACATCTTCATCGTTCGTAAACCGCAGACCGAAACGTTCTTCCAAATCTTCTAGTAAGACCGTTCCTGCGACGAGATATTCGTTGTTCGGCAACTCTTGAATTTCTTCGACTTCATCCGTATCAAATTCGTCACGGATTTCACCGACGATTTCTTCAAGTAAATCTTCCATCGAGACGATTCCCGCCGTACCGCCATATTCGTCTACGACGAGGACGATATGTGAACGGGTTTCTTTCATTTTTCGTAACGTATCCTGAAGCGACGTCGATTCTGAGACGACCGGTAAATCCTTCAAGTAATGTGTGACCGGATATTCATGTCCGTTCGCGAAATCTGTCAAGACTTCTTTGACGTTGATATAGCCAAGAATACGGTCTTTATCATTTTCTTCCGTTACCGGGTAACGGGTAAACGGATTGTCCATGAAAATTTCCATCAGCTCCGCTTTTGAGAGACGCTCTGAGATCGTCGCCATCCGCATCCGCGGGACCATCAAATCTTTGACGACGTGCTCGTCAAAAGCAAAAACATTTTGCATCAAGGCAAGTTCCGTTTGGTTGATTTCACCACTTTGGAAGCTCTGTGCCATGATGATTTTCAACTCATCTTCTGAGTGGGCTTGTTCGTGTCCAGCAGGTTTCACACCGAAAAGTCCAAGGAACAGACGTGCCGATCCATTGAGTAACCAAATGAACGGGTACATGATTTTTCCGAAAATGAACAAGGGACGTGCGAAAATCAAAGTCATTTTTTCCGCATACTGGATGGCAAGCGTTTTTGGCGCAAGCTCCCCGATGACGACGTGTAAAAATGTCACGGAAATGAAGGCGATTCCGAACGATAAGAGTGTCGAGACGGCAGCCGAGACGCCGAATTCGTCAAAGACAGGATGGAGAATCTTTTCGACGGTCGGCTCTCCGAGCGCCCCGAGTCCAAGTGCTGTCACCGTGATCCCAAGCTGACAGGCAGACAAGTAATAATCGAGATCACCGGCGATTTTTTTAGCAAGAATCGCACTCTTATTGCCTTCTTGAATCATTTGGTCGAGACGCGACATCCGAACCTTAACGACCGCAAACTCTGACCCGACGAAAAACGCTGTTAACACAATCAACAACACCACTAAAAATAAATTGATGAAAAGTATAGTATCCAAAATCCCCTAAAAAGGGGTCACCTCCAGTTATTAGTTTTACAGCTGGGCGATCAACGATGCAATCAAGGTGAGGCGACGCGATAACTCAAGACGAATCTCTTGTTTTTCGAACTCTGTCGATTCGAGCAGACGTCGCTCTAACCCTTTGACCGTATCTTGAAGCTGCTGTACTTCTTGATAAATGACATCTCCCGTTTTTTCTTCCCGTTCCGTAAATGAAGCAAGAATCTCTTGTAAGGAAAGCCGCTGTGTCTTTAAATATTCAATCTTTTGGACTTGATGGACGACATCTTCCGGATACAACCGGTAACCTGCCGCCGTTCGTTCTGACGTTAAGAGACCGAGCGACGTGTAATAGTCAATCGTCCGTTTTGATAAGCCGGTGGTCTCCGCGACCTGACCGATTTTAAGTAGCGCCTTCCCAAAGATTCTCACCCCCTTTCACAGCAATTTGTATTTTTATCATAGCATGTCAAAACCGTACAGTACAACGTTGTGCTTGCTTTGAAACATGTATTCACAAAAAAAGACCACTCGCCGGTCTTCCGTGACGAAGACGCGCAAGTGGTCATTACTCATACCGTAGCGATTGATTCTTTCATCGGTGTCCCGACGATTGAACGTTCGAGCAATTCGACGACGTCGTATGTTGCGACGGATTCATCGACTTCTTTTGCTTTCGTTCCATCGCTGAGCATCGTCAGACAGTATGGACAAGCAGAACCGATGACAGATGGTTGCACCGTCAACAGCTGTTCCGTCCGAGCGACGTTGACACGGGCTCCGACTTTTTCTTCTTGCCACATCATCCCGCCGCCTGCACCACAGCACATCCCTTTTTCCCGGTTCCGCTCCGTCTCGACGAGCGTGATTCCTGGAATTTTTTCAAGAATGTAACGGGGAGCGTCGTAGATGTCGTTGTACCGTCCGAGGTAACACGAGTCATGATAGACGACACGTTCTTTGACTTCATGCATCGGCGTGATCCGTTTGTCGTCAATCAAGCGCGCCAGTAACTCCGTATGGTGATAGACTTCGACGTCCGGACTGAGTCCGAAGTCCGGATATTCGTTTTTGAACGTGTTGTAGGCGTGCGGATCAATTGTGACGATTTTTTTGACACCATATTTTTCGAACGATTTGATGTTCGCTTCCGCAAGTTCCTGGAACAAGACTTCGTTTCCGATCCGGCGTGGTGTGTCACCCGAGTTCTTCTCATCATTTCCGAGAATCGCGAACGAGATGTCCGCTTCGTTCAGAATGCGGGCGAATGCCATCGCGATTTTTTGACTGCGGCTGTCATACGAGCCCATCGCACCGACCCAGAAGAGGTACTCGAATTCTTCGCCGGCCTTTTTCTTTTCTTTCGCCGTTGGAACAACGAGTTCTTTGCGCGTTTTGCGCCAGTTTTCGCGTTCTTTCCGGTTCATGCCCCATGGATTCCCTTGACGTTCGATGTTCGCCATCGTCCGTTGCATCTCCGGATCCATTTTCCCTTCCATCATGACGAGATGGCGACGTAAGTCGATGATCTTGTCGACATGTTCATTCATGACCGGGCATTGATCTTCACAGTTACGGCATGTCGTACACGCCCAGATTTCTTCTTCCGTGATGACATTGCCAATCAACGAATCGGGTACGATGTCCATTTGACCGGCTGCAGCAAGGGACGCAATCTGATTCCCTTGTGATCCGTCAAAGGCAAAGGCAGGTGCCCACGGTGATTTTTGTGTGATCGCTGCCGTCTTCATGTTGAGGTGATCCCGCAGCTTGACGATTAAGTCCATCGGCGACAGCATCTTCCCTGTTCCGCTCGCCGGGCACATATTCGTACAGCGTCCGCATTCGACGCAGGCATACAGATCGACCAATTGTTTTTGGTTGAAGTCTTCAATTTTATTGACCCCGAAACTAAATTCGGCATCGTCATCTTCCGCTTCTTCCATGACAGACAAGTCGATCGGTGCAAGGCGGCCGACTTTTGACGTCCGACCGAGCCAGACATTGGCCGTACCGGCGATTAAGTGGGCATGTTTGCCTTGCGGGATGTAGACCATGAAGCTGAGTAAGAACAGTAAATGGGCCCACCAGAAGAAGACGAACAGTCCGAATGCGACTTGTTCCGGTACCCAGCTGAACAAGAAGGCGATGGCAGACGCAACGGGTTCACCGAGTGTCGAATGATTTTCATAGACGAGGAAAAATCCGTTGCCGAATAAGACTGCGACCATCAATCCACCGATAAAGATTAAGGCGAGTCCTGCCATGAAGTTTCGTTTTAAGCGCACCAGTTTCTCGACATAGCGACGGTAGAATCCCCAAACGACCGCAACCAAGATGACGAGCATGACGATTTCCTGGAAGAACGTAAAGATTGGATAAAGTGGACCGAGTGGAATGTGTGGAAAACGTTGTCCGACTGCGAGTCCCTTCCAGATGAAATCAATCGCTCCGAACTGGACGAGTAAGAAGCCGTAGAACATCATGACGTGAATCGTCCCACTCTTTTTATCCTTAAGTAATTTCTTTTGTCCAAAGACGTTCACGAGTACCGAATTGAACCGTTCTTTATTCGTTATATCCCATTCCGCCTTTTTCCCCCGACGAATCGCTTCGTAACGGCTCTTGACGAGCGTCACGAATAGATAACCTGCATACCCGACGATGAGCAGGAAGGCAATCCAGTTAATCAGTAAAAATGTCCCCATGAAACAAGCCCCTTTCCCCCTAAAGCAGTTGTATTGAGATGAGTATAGCATATAATGAATGACTATTCATTCATTATTTTGATATTTTTGGTTACGTTTACATTGACTTTTCTATTAAAATTTCACTTCAAATAGGGGGGATTTTGCAACATCCGAGTGGTTTAGTAAAAGAAGTAAAAGCCGGTTTCTCATGGACGACGTTCTTTTTTGGGTTTTTCCCGGAGTTTTTCCGCGGTGATTTTAACTAAATTTAGCGAGAATTCTCCCACCTCTAAGCGTCTCGGGGCGAAGCCCAGCGTGTGGGAGATGAATCGCCCGTCTTGGCAAGACTTCAATCGTTTGATACAATCAGTATAACTAATCAAAAGGACTGATATATCAATGAAAATGGACACAAATAAACATTCAGTCTTTCTTCTGAATTATCATCTTGTCCTCGTCGTGAAATACAGATGCAAAGTGATCGATGACGCCATCTCGGAGTTCGCGAGACAGACGTTCGAACGAATCGGCGCGTCGTATCATATCACGCTGAACGAGTGGAATCATGACGGCGATCATATCCATGTGCTGTTCAAAGCACACCCGAACACGGAGATGTCAAAGTTTCTGAACGCCTACAAGAGCGCAAGCAGCCGACTGATCAAACGAGACTTTCCGCACGTCAAGAAACGATTATGGAAAGACATGTTTTGGTCTCGAAGTTACTGTCTGGTGACGACCGGTGGTGCGACAAGCGACGTCATCAGACATTATATCGAAAAACAAGGAAAGGAGTGATTGCTTTGCTGAAGGCGTACAAGTTTCGACTCTATCCGACGAAACCCCAACAAGAATATTTCGTGAAGACGTTCGGTTGTGTCCGTTTCGTCTACAATAAGATGCTCGAAGAACGTATCCGATTGTTTGAAGATTCGAAGCTCAATCCTGACACGAAGCAGAAGCTCCCAACCCCAGCGAAGTACAAGTCCGAATTCCCTTTCCTCAAAGAAGTCGACAGTCTTTCTCTTGCGAACGCTCAGATGGACTTAAACAAGGCGTATACCAACTTTTTTCGAGATCGGTCTGTCGGGTTTCCGAAATTCAAATCGAAGCACAATGACCGGGCCTCTTACACGACAAACAATCTGAAGGGGAGCATCCGCATCGAAGATCGTAAGGTGAAACTTCCTAAAATCGGTTTTGTGAAGTTGAAACAACATCGTCCGTTTGATGGTGTGATCAAGTCCGCGACGGTCTCGATGACGAAGACCCGGAAATTCTTCATCTCCATCCTTGTCAATCAAGCCGAAGAGCAATGGGTTCTAGCCAAGAATAAAGTAGGAATCGACCTTGGTTTGGAGCACTTCGCCATCATGACAAACGATGAGCGTGTTTCTGAGAAAGTTGACAATCTTCGTTTTCTTCGAAAGTCCGAAGAGAAGATAAAGAAGGCGCAACGCGCCTTGTCCTGCAAGAAAATCGGGAGTCAGAACCGAGAGAAGGCGAGGATGATCCTCGCGAAGAAGCATGAAAAGATTGCAAATCAACGTAAAGATTTTCTTCATAAGCTGTCGAAACGGATCGTTGACGAAAACCAAGTCATCGTCGTTGAGACACTAAAGTCGAAGAACATGATGAAGAACCATAAAATCGCCAAATCGATTGCAGATGTCAGTTGGTATGAGTTCGTCCGACAGTTAGAATACAAATGCAAATTCTATGGACGAACACTTATCAAAGCGGATCAATGGTACGCCTCTACTCAAATCTGTTCTTCTTGTGGAGTAAAAGGCGAGAAGAAAACGATCGATGTACGCGAATGGACGTGTACTTGCGGCGCTCATCATGACAGAGATATTAATGCGAGTATCAACTTGTTGATGTTGGCAGACTGAAAACCCTTCAGGGTGAGAACCACCCGATGAGCTTGGTAAATAACCGTAGCTAGTAAAAGTACGATCTTCCCAAGAAGCTCCCACTTCAATTTGCGAAGCAAATAAGTGGTGAGTAGTTCACATGGGGCTTGATTCAACTTGTTCTCGGTTTCATCGCAGCATTTGCGACAGCCGGCATCCTGAGTATCGTAATCAATATCGCGTTTGCTTTCCTATACAACAAGCTTTACATCAACGATTTAATCGAAAAAGGCTATCGCCCGATTGATCAGTCGTTCCAACAATCGTTATGCCAACGCGGCATCCACGCTAAACTCTTATCCGAAACAGAACGGACAGAAGCTGTATTTTGATCTTTCTTTTTAACACATACAAAAAACCGACAGCTTCTCACTTTCCAAGGAAGGTCAGAATCCGTCGGTTTTTTTGTATAAAGTTAATTATTCGCCCGTTGGCAACAAAACGATTTTCCCAAGCTTCCCCGCTTCCTTGAAATACGTCTGCGCTGCCCCCGCTTCCTCGAGCGGGAACGTCCGGTCGATGACCGGTTCGAGTTTCCCGGCGGCAATCGCTTCAAGCATCCGTCCGTATTCTGCGCGCGTTCCGAGAACAGAACCATACAGCGTCAAGTGCTTCAAGTAAACCGTCCGGAAGTCGAGCTGTGTCTGCTGACCCCCGGCTGAACCGGAGATACAGAACTTCCCGCCATTTTTTAAGACGGCGAGTGAGGTCGCGAATAACGCGTCTCCGACGACATCGAGGACGGCATCAATGGGTCCACCGTTCGCCGCTACAATATCATCTGCCAGCTGCTCTGATTTATACGAGAGGACATGTGTCGCCCCAAACTGTTTTAACTGGTCGCTTAGTGCAAGATCTCCGACAAGGGCGATGACGTTTGCCTGAAAGACACGTGCGGCAATTTGAACGTTCAGTGAACCGACACCACCATTCGCCCCGGTCACGAGTACCGTTTGTCCCGGTTCCAGTTGGAGCTGCTCGACCATGTGCCACGCCGTCAAACCACTGACGGAGAAGACGGCACTTTTCGTGTAGTCGTCAAGCGGCATATCGTAACAGAGTTCAGCCGGCCAGACGACGTAATCCGCGTAACCCCCGTCGTATTCCGAGCCGATAAACGACATATCCTGCGCGATATGCTCCGTTCCGTCCGGTCCGCTTGAGGTAAAGGGAAACAGGACGACGTCCCGCCCGATTTGTGTTTCTTCTACTCCCGTCCCGACTTTCACGATCCGTCCGCTAATATCAGAACCCGGGACGCGTGGAAACTGAACGCCTTCCGGTTTCCAACCCGATTTTGCGTCCGTCCCGTAGGCCCCTTCACGCATCCAAATTTCTGTATTGTTGATCGCACACGCTTTGACTTGTACGAGTACTTCTCCTGGACCTGCTTCCGGAATCGGACGCTCGACGACGGCGAGCTGGTCCACGTCCCCGTATCCTCTGACTTCGACTGCTTTCATGATCATCTCTCCCTTTCAAACTCACTCTGATTTATCGTTTGACGCATCCTCTTCATCGACATGCTTCAAGAACAGCCGTTCACCAAAGAAGACGACGGCGATGACGATCAGTGACACGACGACGACGAGCCAATCACTTGAGGCTTTGACGTAGACGAAGGCACCAAGGACAATCGCGTCAAGGATGATTGCACTGATGACGATGAATGGATTAACGCTCAACTCTTTCCGAAGATGTTTCAGCACACCGACATGAATGATGATATCCATGACGAGATATAAAATCGCGCCCATCGAGGCGATGCGTGTCAAGTCGAACAGCACCGTTAAGACCATCGCAATGACGATCGTATAAACTAACGTATGCTTTTGCACCGACCCCGGCATCCCGAAGTGTCGGTGCGGAATCAACGTCATGTCCGTCAACATCGCGAGCATCCGTGAGACAGCAAAGACACTGGCAATGATTCCGGAAATCGTCGCGAGGAGCGCGATTGACACCGTGAACCAGACACCGGCGTCACCAAGTGCCGGACGTGCCGCTTCCGCCAGAACATAATCCTTCGCATCGATAATTTCTTGGAGCGATAGACTGCTTGACACCGAGAAGGCGAGCAAGAGGTAAACGACCAGACTGATTAAAATCGACACGATGATTGCGATGCCGACGTTGCGTTTCGGATTGACGATTTCAGACCCGCTGTTCGTAATCGTCGTAAACCCTTTAAACGATAAAATCGTTAAGGCGACTGCCGCAATATAGCCGGTGATTGTGACATCGGGTGCACTCCCCGTCGTCTCCGGGACGAATGAAAAGCCACCGATGGATAACGCAATAATCGCAAAGACGACGAGTGCCGCGACCTTCAAGACCGAGGCGACAAGTGAAAAGGATTGAATGAAGGCATTCCCTGCGATATTGACTAAAAAGGCGAAGACCAACAAACCGACACCAAGTAAGGGAACGAGATAGTCGGCTTGATCCCCCGGGAATAATTGCAGTAAGTATGTCCCGAACGTCCGGGCGACCAAGCTTTGATTGATGACCATCGACAAGGCCATCAGTAAGGCGGCACCTGCTGTAATCGTTCCTTTCCCGTACGCTTTGACGAGGAACATTCCGATTCCGCCGGCAGACGGAAAGGCATTGCTCAGTTTGATGTAGGAATAGGCACTGAATGCCGTCACGATTCCACCGATGATGAAGATGAACGGAAACCATGTCCCGGACAGTTCTGCGACTTGCCCAAGCAAGGCAAAGATTCCGGCACTAATCATGACGCCTGTTCCGAGTCCGATGGCTCCTGTTAACTTGATACTGTCTTTCTTGTATTCTGCCATTTTCCCCACTCCTCTCTATTGCAATCATTACCCTGAAAATTCTTAGGTTTAAACAGCGATCGAGAAATAGCGTGTCTGCAAACAATTTTTTGAACACAAATAGAGAGGGGGGCATCAAAACCCACCTCTCTATTTCGTCATCACCTTTAGCGTGGTAAAAAGCAATTCTGTCTAACCCGCCGTCATTCGAGACCTAACGCTTGCGGCAACTTGACTGCTTTTGTATACGCCGTCTGGTAATCTTTTTTCGCGACAGCTTGTTCGACTTGACGGAGCGCCGGGTGGTTTTCTTCTGCGAACGCACCGAGAATTGCGAGGTAGCGCTCGTAGACCGTTTCGTCCTCTTTTCGGGCGTGAAGTAACGCCGTATACAACATGACTGTATCTTCTCCGTACAGAACCGGCAATTCTTCATTGATTAACAACAATGAATCGATTGCGTCCGTCTCGACTTTCGGATTGTATTCCGTCATGACTTGTTCTGCGAGTGTCTCGAGCTGATCGCGCCACGCATTGTATTTATCCTCATCATTTTCCAACCACTCGAACCATTCCTCGTCGAGCATCTGTTCCATCTCTTTTACCGTTTGTTCAAACGCCATCTGTCTCACTCCGTTTCCATGTTAGTTCAATCGTATACGTTCCGACCGCCTGATGATTCATCATCAAGTCGTAGGTGAAGCGCATCTGTTGGTCGCGCATTTCAATCGTGTGGGTCTCCGTCTGCATCAACATCTGACCAAACTGACTTTCATATCCACTCTTTGTTTGTTGTCCTAAAATGAACACGTGGTGCATCGAGACAGGACCTTTACGGTTCAATGCAACTTGGTCATGCGACCATTTGATCGTCGTATCAATCGGTTGCTCGTCTTCTTGTACGAATTTTACCGCAAAACCGTCCTTCGTCTCGAATAGCATACCTTCTGCTTCGAGATCGACGGATTCACGCATCGCGTCATCTTGAATCGTCGTCACTTGCCGCAGCAGGACGGGATAACGTTTTGGTTTCACTTTTTATCACCTCATTGTCTAGCGTACACGATTTTTTCCTCATGCGCACGGTCGCAAACTGACAATCTACACAAAATAGCCTGACTCAAAAAGGATTCACTCTTTTCCAAATGTATCTTAGATATGTCTCAGAGCGTCAGGACCGAGATGAGGAGACATAGAAAATGCCAATGAACCCGTATCATAAACGGGATCATTGGCATTCGCTGCGTACAGGTCGGAACGTTCATCCCCGTTCCTTAACGTACCCGGTACAGACGTGCTTCGAATGGACGAAGCGCCAGTTCTGTTCCTTCGTGATAAGCCGTCACGTAGTTACCGAGAACGAGATTATCCGAATGGAGGATGATGTCCGTGTCGATGTCCGCTGCTTCACCTTTTAAGTTCGTGACGATTAAGAATTGTTCGTCACCGAGTGTCCGGGTGTAGGCGTAGACTTTTTCGTCGTCCGGTAAAATCAAATCATATTCTCCATAAATCAATGTTTCTTCTGCTTTACGAATTTGAATCATCCGTTTGTAGAAGTTAAGAATCGAATCTTCATCTGCTTGTTGCGACGCGACATTGATGTCAGCGTAGTTTGGATTGACACCGAACCATGGTGACTGCGTAGAGAAACCGCCGTTTTGCTCATTCGTCCACTGCATCGGTGTCCGTGAGTTGTCACGCGATGAGTTCCAGATGACTTCCATGATTTCTTCATGTGTCTTCCCGGAGCCCAGTTGCATGTCGTACATGTTTTTCGTCGCGACGTCATCATAATCCGTAATGTCCGGGAATTGAACGTTCGTCATCCCGATTTCCTGCCCTTGGTAGATGAATGGTGTGCCTTGCATGAAGAAGTACATCATCGCAAGCGACTTCGCACTTTCCTTCCAGTACTGCTCTTCATCTCCCCAAAGTGAAACGGAACGGACCTTATCGTGATTTTCAAGATAGAGTGCATTCCAGCCCGTTTCTTCAAGACCTTTTTGCCACTTCGTCAAAACTTGTTTCAGTTTGACGACGTCGACACCTTTTTCTGCATCTGACCGCCATAAGTCCATATGCTCGAACTGAAAGACCATGTTCATTTTTCCGTTCTCTTCGCCGACCCAAAGATCTGCTTCTTCCGGTGTAACACCATTCGCTTCACCGACTGTCATGATGTCGTACTTCGAAAACGTTTCGTCTTTGAGTTCTTCCAAGTACTCGTGGATGCCCTCAACGTTCATGTGCATCTCAAACGATGGCACGTGTGGCATCCCGAGTGGGTTTGGTAAATCGGCAAATGATTGGTCTTTATTGATGTGGCTGATGGCATCGATTCGGAAACCATCAATTCCTTTATCGAGCCACCAGTTAATCATCGTATAGATCGCTTGACGCATGTCTTTGTTTTGCCAATTCAAATCCGGTTGGCGACGCGAAAAGACGTGTAAGAAATATTGTTCTGTCTTTTCATCATATTCCCACGCGGATCCGCCGAAAATGCTTTCCCAGTTGTTCGGCTCCCCACCATTGACGGCATCTTTCCAGATGTACCAGTCGCGTTTCTCATTCTCTTTTGAAGAACGGGATTCTAGGAACCAAGGATGCTCATCTGATGTGTGGTTGACGACAAGATCGAGTAAGACTTTAATATCACGTTTGTGCGCTTCTTCCATTAAGAGGTTGAAGTCTGCCATCGTCCCGAACTCATCCATGATATCTTCGTAATCACTAATGTCATAACCATTGTCGTCATTTGGCGATTTAAACATCGGACAAATCCAAAGAACGTCGACACCTAAATCTTTCAAATAATCAAGTTTTGCGATGATACCCGGAATATCGCCGATTCCATCGTTGTTTGCGTCATAAAAGCTTCGTGGGTAGATTTGGTAAGCGACAGCTTCTTTCCACCAAGCTCGTGTTAAGGTTTTTTGGGCCGTTTCTGGGCGCGGTATCATTTGTGTCATCGTATATAGATCCTCTCATCGGTCTGTCTTAGTCCATTGATTTTTTTCATCATAATTGCTCATTTGTTATAAGGGTAATCGATTCATTTCTTTTAGCGCAATCGATTGCGCAAATACTCTACCTTCATCTTATCAAATACACATGCAATGTCAACGTTCCCGGTCTGTTTCCGGCACTTCAAAGTGATGACGTTTATTAACAATATTTCAGTCATGCATACATTACAGTTACTGAATTATCCTACACTCTTTATCGGTCGATTTCTAGCCTTTTGCATGAAGTTCTGTCGAAAGATGAATCTTTTTTTCCTCGTTCGGGTATATTCTTAACAATGCAAATAAAAAAGGGGGATTTTGTAAGATGGACGGACAATTTTTGATTGATGGAAAGTGGCTTGATCATGATCGTGAACGGACGGACGTCAAAAATCCCGCAACCGGGGAAGTCGTCGGGAGTGTCCCGAACGGAACGAAATCGGATGTCAATGACGCCGTCGAAGCGGCACGCGAGGCGTTTCCGGCTTGGTCGAAACGAAGTGTCTATGAACGGGCTGAACTGCTTGAGAAGCTTTACGAGAAGATGATTGAGAAAAAAGATGAACTCGCCCGCTTGATGACACTTGAAATGGGGAAACCGCTCGCAGAATCTGAAGGTGAGGTCCAGTATGCGGCAAACTTCGTCAAGTGGTTCGCTGAAGAAGGAAAACGTGCTTATGGACGCATCATTCCCTCGCACGATACGAACAAACGGCTTCATGTCATCACACAACCGGTCGGTGTCGTCGCTGCCATCACACCCTGGAATTTCCCTGCTGCGATGATTACACGGAAAATGGCACCGGCACTCGTTGCAGGCTGTACGTTTATCCTGAAGCCACCTACTGCGACACCACTGACTGCCCTGCGCCTGCTTGAACTTTGTCAGGAAGTCGGGATACCGGATGGCGTCGTCAATGCCGTCACAGGAAGCGGTAAAGAGCTTGGGGAATCGCTCGCAACGCATCCGCATATCGACAAAATCACATTTACAGGCTCAACAGAAGTGGGTCGGACATTGATGGCCCAAGGTGCTGAGACGATCAAAGCGATGTCACTCGAACTCGGCGGACACGCTCCGATTCTTGTTTTTGACGACTGTGACCTTGATCTCGCCGTCGCGGAAACGATCAAGTCGAAATTCCGTAATGGTGGACAAACGTGCGTCTGCGGGAACCGGATCTACGTCTCCGATTCAATCTATGATACGTTCGTCGAAAAACTGGGCGAAGCGACAGCGAAGCTCAAGACCGGGAACGGACTCGACGAAACAACGAACATCGGTCCGATGATCAATCAAGCCGGTTATGACAAAGTCAAAAAACACGTCGACAATGCGACGTCAGCCGGTGCCCGTGTCGTCACAGGTGGGACTGGAACGACAGATGAAGAAAAAGATGTCTACTATTATGAAGCAACGGTCCTCGCCGATGTCACACCGCAAATGTTAATCATGAATGAAGAAACATTCGGTCCCGTCGCTCCCGTTCAACGTGTCAGCTCTGACGAAGAGGCCATCCGTTATGCAAACCAAACGCCGTTCGGTCTTGCATCTTACGTCTTTACGAATAACTATGCCCGCGCGATGCGGACGATTGAACAATTGAACTACGGCATCGTCGGTTGGAATGATGGTGTTCCCTCTGCCGCACAAGCACCATTCGGCGGTATGAAGCAGTCAGGAATCGGACGCGAAGGTGGATCGGAAGGTCTCGAAGCGTACCTTGAAACCAAATATGTTTCGATTGGAGGAATGGACGCATGAATGCGGCAGAACGGTTCGTCGCCTGCCTCGAAGCAGAAGGGGTCACGCACATCTTTGGCGTCCCGGGAGAAGAAAACATTACGTTACTCGACGCCATCAGTGAATCGGATATTACGTTCATCACGACACGCCATGAAACAAATGCTGCGTTTATGGCAGCGATGTTCGGTCGCTTAAGCGGTCGTGCCGGTGTTTGCTTATCGACGCTCGGACCAGGTGCGACGAACATGATGACGGGCATCGCAAGTGCAACGATGGACCACTCGCCTGTTGTCGCGATTACAGGACAAGGAGCGACATGGCGCCAGCACAAGGCATCCCATCAAATGTTCGATTTAGTCGAGATGTACCGACCGATCACGAAGTCGAGTACATCGGTCGTCTCAGGAGAAGTCATCCCGGAAATCGTGCGTCAAGCGTTCGCCCAGTCTTGTTGTGATAAGCCGGGTGCGACACATATTTCTTTTCCGGAAGATATCGCAAAGGCAGATGTCGATGCCAAGACACCACTTTTAAGCGACAGTGAACCGGATACGTTACACCCGACATCCGTAAAAGACAGCGCGGTCTTAAAACAAATCGAACAAGCGGAGCGGCCCGTCGTGATTGCCGGCTTTGGAATCAACCGGAGCGAAGCGACCGCTGTGTTCCGGACGTTCGTTGAAAAGCTTGGAGCACCTGTTGTCGAGACGATGATGGGTAAAGGGGTCATCTCCTCGCAACATGCGCTCGCCGCCCATACAATCGGTTTACCGAATACCGACTACAATCAACGGATTCTCGACCAAAGCGATCTCATCATCGCCATCGGTTACGATATTACCGAGTTGCCGCCTTCGAAGTGGAATCCGGACCGGACACCTGTCATCCACATCGACACGAACCGGCATGAGATTGACCAGTATTATCCTGTCGTTGCGAACTTGGTTGGTCCGCTGTCTGATTCGTTACGTCTGTTAGCAGAAGCGATTCCGACGCGGGCCTGGGAAGGTTGGCAGGCGGACCGTGATAAGTTGCGACAAGAAATTCAAGCAACCTATTCGATGGCATTGCCCCTCCACCCTCAAAGTATCGTTCGTGCCCTCGAGACGGCGACGGGTGAAGACGGCATGTTGTTCTCAGACGTCGGGGCCCATAAAGTTTGGCTCGGTCGTCATTTCCAAACGACACGCCCTAATCAATTATTCATCTCGAACGGCTTTTCTTCGATGGGCTATGGTCTGTCGAGCGCGATTGCTGCAAAACTGCTGCACCCGGAGCGTCGGGTACTCTGTGCTTCTGGTGATGGTGCATTCTTAATGAATGGTCAAGACCTCGAGACAGCAGTTCGTTTGAAACTCCCCATCACTGTCGTCATTTGGCGTGATGGCACATACGGCTTGATTGAATGGAAACAACAGCAGGCTTATGGCCGGGCACCGTTTACAGAATTCGATAACCCTGATCTCGTCGAACTCGCGACGGCTTTCGGTGCACTCGGACTTCGTGTCGGAGAACACGGCAGTCTCTCGAACTGTCTCGAACAGGCTCAAAACAGTGACGGACCTGTTTTGATTGACTGTCCGGTCGATTACAGGGAAAATCTAAAGTTAAGCGAACGTCTACGGACGTATGGAGGATGATACTATGCCACAACTTAGAAAACTTCAATCGATTTCTGACTTTGATCAATTCGTTTCCGAACACGACTCGTTCGTGATTTGTAAACACAGTACGACCTGTCCAATCAGTGCCGCCGGTTTTTCTGAATACACGAAATTTGCTGACGCGACGTCAGTACCGACTGCCTACTTGCTCGTCCAAGAAGCACGGACGCTGTCGAATCACATCGCCGAACATTACAATGTTCGTCATGAATCACCACAAGTCATCTTCATCGAAAAAGGACGTGCGACTTGGTCCGCAGCTCATTATGACATTACAAATGATGCCCTAAACACGCATGTCGGCTGAGACCTTTCATCACTACTGACGGTTTACAAAAAACATCCTACTCTTTTTTAGAGTCGGGTGTTTTTTTACTTTCAATAAGCTTCAGAGCCATTCGTTCTTCATTAAAAATAAAATTACCTTTCTTAGTTATTAATGTTTGTATTTATCTTGAAATCAGATTAAGATATACAACAGATATAACGACCGTATAGAAATGTGTACCGTCAGTTCATTAAGGAGGAAAATCATGCAACACAAAAAAACTGCTTCTAATCGTCCCCCCTACGGTATCCTTTCCGTATTGATGATTGGAGCCTTCATCGCTTTTTTAAATAACACGTTACTTAACATCGCCCTTCCTTCGATCATGAAGGATCTCAACATCGAAACATCGACCGTCCAGTGGCTGTCGACTGGTTTCATGCTCGTCAACGGGATTTTAATTCCGACATCTGCTTTTCTGATTCAAAAATTTTCTGTTCGTCGTCTATTCATCCTCGCGATGACATTATTCTCACTCGGTACAATCCTTGCTGGGTTCGCAAGTGAATTCCCCGTCCTGTTGGCAGGACGAATGATTCAGGCTTCTGGTTCAGCAATCATGATGCCGCTCTTGATGAACGTCATGCTCGTCAGTTTCCCGATTGAAAAACGCGGGACGGCGATGGGCTTCTTCGGGCTCATTATGATGGGTGCACCCGCAATCGGACCGACTTTGTCAGGCTGGATCATCGAACACTATGATTGGCGGATGTTATTCCACTTCATCACACCAATCGCTTTAGTCGTTCTCGTTGCCGGAATCGTCTTACTCCGTGACGTCAAAGAACGGTCGGATGCTAAACTCGACTTCATGTCAGTTGTTTTATCCTCATTCGGTTTCGGTGGACTCCTATACGGGTTTAGTTCTGCCGGTTCTAAAGGGTGGGATAGCCCACACGTCACAATCGCGCTGACAATCGGTGTGATTGCGCTCGTTTCTTTCATCCTGCGTCAGTTACGGATGGAGCGTCCGATGTTGAACTTCAAAATTTATCAGTATCCGATGTTCGCTCTCTCATCTGCCATTTCAATCGTCGTCACGGTGGCGATGTTCTCCGGGATGCTGCTCTTACCGATCTACGTCCAAAATATCCGTGGCATTTCTCCACTCGATGCAGGGTTGATGTTACTACCGGGAGCCATCCTCATGGCAGTCATGTCACCGATCAACGGGAAGTTGTTCGATAAGATTGGCGGACGCCCACTCGCAATCACCGGTCTCTTCATCACTGTCGTCACGAGTTATTTCTTCAGTCAACTGAAGATGGACACGACGTATACACACTTAATCATCTTGTATTCACTCCGGATGTTCGGGATGTCGATGGTCATGATGCCCGTCTCGACAAACGGCTTAAACCAGTTACCGACGCGCTACTATCCGCACGGAACGGCAATGAACAATACGTTGCAGCAAGTATCCGGCGCCATCGGAACGGCATTACTCGTTACGATCATGTCGACGCATGCGAAGACACGTGGGACGGAACTTGCCGAAGAGGCCGCTAAAAACATGACAAGTCAACCGACAGCAGAGGCTGCTGCTGCGTTGAAACAACAAATCATGATGCAAGCGACACTGGACGGCATCAATTACGCCTTCCTCATTTCGACGTTCATTGCGGGTGTTGCGTTCATCCTTTCGTTCTTCATAAAACGAGCGACGCAAGCGGAAGATATCATCAGTGGTCGTTCGCGCAACGAACAAATCATCAAACCTCAAGTGTCTAATCAATAAGGTCCGACTGAATACGCCATCCCATTCGGGTGGCGTATTTTTTTAATCCTGCAAATCAATATACTTGTACCCCCTACCCCTATATGATACAGTGTAGACATCAACCAACAACAGAAAGAGGTGTTCCTATGCAACACGATCATCCACTCGTTCCCCGCTCTTCTGAAGAGCAGGACGCATTGACTAAACGTTTGAAGCGTATCGAAGGGCAAGTCCGTGGTATCGCCAACATGGTCGCTGAAGATCGGTATTGTATCGATATTTTGACACAGACGGCATCGATTCAAGCCGCTCTTCGTCAAGTCGAACTGCAAGTCATCGAACGTCATGTCAAGATGTGTATGCATGATGCAGCTACCGGACAGAAAGACACAGATCTTTATGTCGACGAACTGATGTCCGTCATCGCCCGACTCAAAAAGTAAGGAGGTATACGTATGTCAAAAACAATCGAATTGAACATCGAAGGCATGACATGCGCCGCCTGTTCAGCCCGAATCGAAAAAGTCCTGAACCGGATGGACGGTGTCGATGCGACGGTCAACTTACCACTCGAGACGGCGCGGATTGCAGTCCCCGACGAACTCGATGAACAAGCAATCATTGATAAAATCAAGAAGGTCGGTTACGGCGCGACCATTAAGTCGGCCCCTCATGAAACAGTGCAAGATCGGCGGATGCTCTATCGTTTTTTCATCGCCGCCTTGTTGTCGTTACCGCTCTTACTCAGTATGGTGTCGCACATTCCAAATAGTACGGTCCATCTGACGTTCCTGATGAATCCGTGGCTCCAGTTCGCACTGGCTACACCCGTTCAATTCATTATCGGGGCGCCATTCTATGTCGGTGCCTATAAGAGTCTCCGGAGCGGTAGTGCCAACATGGATGTCCTCGTCGCACTTGGGACGTCTGCCGCTTACTTTTATTCGGTCGCAGAAATGCTCATCCATCCGGCAATGCCGAACCTTTATTTTGAAACAAGTGCCATCTTAATCACGCTCGTCCTTCTCGGTAAAGTACTCGAAGATCGGGCAAAACAACAAACAACCGGTGCAATCAAAAGTCTCTTGTCCCTGCAGGCAACGGATGCCGTCGTCCTCGACAATGGCACGGAACGAACTGTCGCGATTGATCAGATTCAACCAGGCATGCAGATCGTCGTCAAACCGGGACAGAAAATTCCGATGGACGGGATGATTTTATCCGGTGATGCCTATCTCGATGAATCGATGCTGACCGGTGAACCGCTTCCTGCGCATAAAGGTGCCGATGATACCGTCATTGGTGGAACCTTGAATACGAATGGGAATTTGTTGATTGAAGCAACGAAAGTCGGTCAGGAGACGATGCTTGCGAACATCATCCGCGTCGTTGAACAAGCGCAGACAGAAAAAGCGCCAATCCAACGACAAGCCGACCGGATTTCAGGCATCTTCGTGCCAATCGTCGTCGCCATCGCCCTCATCACACTTGGTGCCTGGTGGTTGACGACTGGATCATTCGCTGAAGCAATTCGTCCTGCAATCGCTGTTCTCGTCATCGCTTGTCCCTGTGCATTAGGACTCGCGACCCCGACATCGATCATGGTCGGAACGGGTAAAGGTGCTGAGCATGGTGTGCTTTTTAAAGGCGGTGCCCAGCTTGAATCGTTACAACATGTCGATGCCGTCGTTTTCGATAAAACAGGTACACTAACCGTCGGACGCCCTGTCGTCGTCGAGACGTTCGGGAACGAACAAGCACTCGACTTCGCAGCAGCCATCGAAAAAAAATCAGAGCATCCGCTCGCTCATGCCATCACGGAAGAACGTGATGTCGTGTTCGATATCGAACAGTTTCAAGTCGATGCCGGTCGTGGTGTCAGCGGGATGATTCTCGGTCGCAACATCCTGGTTGGTTCTGAACGAATGATGCGGGATCAACAGTTCGATGTCCCGGACTGGTCTTCTGCCGGCGCGACATTCGTCTATGTCGCCGTCGACGGGCACGTTGAAGCCGGTTATGCGATTCGCGATGAACTGAAGCCGACGACGAAACACGTCATCACTCAAATTCAACAGACAAAAGCAGTCTATCTCTTGACGGGTGACCGAAAAGACGTTGCCCTCAATCTAGCGACGGAACTCGGTATTCCAACAGACCATGTGTTTGCAGATGTCTTACCCATCGAAAAAGCCGATCACATCAAAGCCCTTCAAGATGCGGGACACCGCGTCGCCATGGTTGGTGACGGAATTAACGATGCGCCAGCGCTTGCGACGGCTGACGTCGGAATCGCTCTTGGTAGCGGGACGGATGTCGCCTTAGAAGCAGCTGACGTCACACTGCTTGGACACGATTTACAACAAGTCGCGACGGCGATTCGGTTGAGTGAACAGACGATGAAGAACATTCGTCAAAATCTCTTTTTCGCACTCGCCTATAATACGATCGGGATCCCCGTTGCTTTTCTCGGACTGCTCGCTCCGTGGCTCGCCGGAGCAGCGATGGCATTTAGCTCTGTTTCCGTCGTCACGAATGCGTTACGCTTAAAACGTACCCCACTCACTAAAGGAGGAACTCACTCATGAAAGAAACGACTTTAAACGTCATCGGTATGACATGTAACCACTGTAAAGCAAGTGTCGAATCGGCACTGAACGAACTGGACGGCGTCACAACGGCGACTGTTTCGCTCCCTGACAATTCAGTCACTGTCGTCCATGAGGATCTCACACAAGAACGTCTCGTCGAAGCCATCGAAGAAATCGGCTATGACGTCGCGCCCGCTTAATTTTCTCAAGTCAAACTGTTGCTACCGCACAGTTTGGCTTTTTTAATTGCGGAAAAAGGGGAATGGACTAACAAGGAGGGGTTCGTATGGTACCGAAAATCGAATTCGTACAACACTTCGACGACAACAAAGGAAAACGATTTAAAATCGAACTTTGGAATCTCGGAACCTTCACATTTAGTGCCGAATCAGCCAAAGGCCCCGTCACGCGGTTTAGTTCGATTGATATCCAGTTCATTCAATCGTGCGTTAGCCGGATGCGGGCACTTAACGATGCAAAACAAGCCTTCCAAGAAGATCAACCGGTCTAACTTTCTTTCACTTTCTCTTTAAAAATACATGATGTACGATCGAACACGCTTCCGCTCATGATCCAGGATCATGAGCTTTTTTCGTTTAAGGTCAATATTTTTTAACTTCTAGAGAGTTTCCTTCTAAAAAAGATACTGTTTTTTCCTTTAGCAACCGATAAAGAATAAGACTATTACATTCTTAATTTGAAGAAAATCGGAGGCTTACTGTGCGCAACCCATTTAAAACTAAATCATCAAGCTCAACCTATCAGGCAAAAATCGGATTTCCCGATAAAAAATTCATTACAAAAACAAGTGATCCCACTTTAGCAGGACGCCTTGAATATATGGGCTACACTGAAGAACAATTGCAAACGTTAAAAGCGATGGCTCCTGTCGTCAATTCTGTATTAGACGAAGTCCTCGAACAAGTACTTGACCAACTCCTTCTCCACCCGGAAATGGTGCAGATTGCTGAAAATGCTTCGACACGTCAACGCCTGAAAAAAGTATTTGCCGACTATTTCGGTAGCCTCTTGACCGGAAATATGGACGAGAAGTTTCTTGCGATGCGAAAACGCATGGGTAAAACGCATAACCGGAATTTCGTCCCTGTTACGTGGTTCATCGCTTCTTACGCAGCATTCAACACCTTACTGATTCCTAAAGTCGTCGAGCATTTCCAGGAAGATCCGGAGCAACTTGCAACAGCAATCCTCGCGTTGACTCATGCGATGAACTTGGATGCGCAAATCGTTACAAGTCAGTATGTCGACGCACGATTAGAAGAAGTAGGTGCAGCCAATGAAGCACGCACACGACTTCTGCAAGACGTCGTCCGTGTCAGCCAGGAGGTCGCGAGTACGGTCGAACAAACAGAAGGGGCCATTCTCGAAACGAGTCAACGGGCGACACAAATCTTATCCGAGACGGATCAGACCGAGAAAACAAGTCGCAATCTCGTTGGCTTAACATCAGAAAATGAAGCACAGATGGACAAAATGGAACAACAATTCGTCCAATCGACGGGTCAAGTCAATACATCATTAACAAGCATCCAACAGTTAAAAACGACATCTGACGAAATCGTCAAGATGACACAAGGTATCGAAGACATCGCGAACCAAACGAATCTCTTAGCTTTAAACGCCTCAATCGAAGCAGCACGTGCCGGTGAGCATGGGAAAGGATTCTCTGTCGTCGCAATCGAAGTCCGTAACCTCGCTGAAAATGCGAAATTGTTAAGCAGCAGCATTAATACGCTCATCCAAAAAAATAATGTCAACATTACTCAACTCGTCTCACAGATGGAAGACATCACACGTTCGAACTCCGCCTCTCGGACAGAACTGCAACAAGTGAAGAGTGGGATTCACACAGTGAAAAAAGAGATGGAGAATTACTTGGAGATGTTCGGGCGCAATAAGAACGACTTAGGCCAAATCGTTCAGACGATTCAAGGAATCAGTCAAACGACACAAGGTCTCTCGGCTTTGACAACGAACCTCGTCGCAGCATCGGAATCGAACGCGTAAGTTTTTTTGATTTGTTCAGGTTGAGCTTCATCTAAAAAAAGACCAACCCATGACGGATTGGTCTTTTTTTGATTCCGTATTGCTTGTTACTCTTCCACTTGATCGGCGGTTACGACTAACCGTTCATCATACCCTTTTGATTTCGTAAACGTTCCGATACACGAAATCAACGTCAGGCGTTTAGCGACCGTTGTCCCAAAAATCGAACCAACGGGTGCTTCATCTACAGGATAGGAGGTTACGTTTGTCACCACGTAAGATATCGTCTGCCCTGCTTTTGATCGTAACTCGATTTGTTGTCCTTGTTTCATCTTTGCTAAATCGTAAAATACGGCGGGACCTTCCGTGTCATCTAAATGACCTGCGAGGATGACATTTCCGGTTTGGTTCGCCTCCGCGCCGTATCGGTACCAACCCACTTGATCGGTTTTTTTCGGAACATCCATCCGCCCTTGCTTGTCTTTCCCCACGATTTCAACCTTTGCTTGCACGTCAATCGCATCAATCGATAGTGTCGCCGGGATAAAACTAGCCGTTTCACGACTTTCTTGTACGGATTCAGGTATTGCTTGCTCGATTGCAGGTGTCGCTTGCTCGACTGGCTTCGAAGGAGGAACAGATTCTTCTGTTCCTCCACATCCAGCGAGAATGAGAAAGATCAGAAAGAAACTGTTACGCGTTTTGTTTACGGCGAATGACATAACTTGTTCCAACTAGGGCCGCTCCAGCAAGTGCTACAAGTGCCCAAGTCGTTGCCATTGAAGATGTGTCTGCTGATCCACCAAGTCCTGTGTCTGGCATCGCAGCCATTTCACCGCCATCTGGAATCAAGAGCACATCAAACGCGGGTTCTCCTTCAAGAAGACCGATTGCAAGCGCTGTATAGTTTTTACCGCTATCTAATTTAACACCGTCGAGTGCTTTGACAACATCCATCGCGCCCGCTGGTCGTACTTCAAGATCATACGTGCCGGCATCGAGTGTTCCATAGTCTGAGACTTTCGAGAATTCAAGGTCACTGAAGAGTGCGTCTCCACCTTTAGGGGCGACATCAACAGCTGGTGCGTCCGGTGCAAAGTGCGCGACACGAACCATTGATTTTCCATCTTCACCTTGACCATTGTCTTCCATGACAGCGAGTTTAATATCTGCTAATTTACCGATTGCCGCGACTGAGTAAAATTTTCCGGCTTCAATGTTGAGTGTTTGAGAAAGTACAGGATCTTCTGTTGTTCCTGCAGCGAAGACTTCAACTTTATGTTCTCCTGCCGGAAGAGTGAGATAGTCTGTGACAGCTTTGAATTCCGCTCCTGAGACAGCTGTTTCGCCATCGACGGCAATATCAACTGCCGGAGCATCTGGTGAAGCGTGAATTACACGCACCATTGCGTCATCTGCTGCACCTACCGGTAGCACGAATAGTGCAAACAAAAACGCAGCGGTAACGAACGATATGAATTTCTTCATCATTTTTTCCACCTCTCGTGTCATAATGTATTTCGCTTCTCAAGCCAACCTTTCATTCTAGAATAAAATATTTCATTCGCGGTGACATCTTGAATTTAAACTAATTTGCAGTACTTTGTAAATATTCCGATGTGCTGAGAGTAACAGTTGTACGCTATCCCCTTTCGGAGTCTCCAGCATCTCACTACCGTATTCCATTCACCCCACCTTCTTTAACTGAAACTGATAAACTGTACAAATGAAGAAATGTACTGCCCATCCTATGTCTTTTTAGACGCATCATGTTTTTCAGCACCACATGGATCGGTTTATCGATCATATGATTCAAGCGGCAATCTTTCGGGATGTTGTAAAAAAAAACAGGCAGGCGTCTATATGATTACACTACCCTTTGCTAAGCATTTGTAACGTCCGAATGTAGATTCGAGACGGATTGCGCTCTAAACAATCTACATGCCCGGCTTTCTGTCACGATGTTACCTAAAAAGCGTCACGTTTCGTTGACTCCTACGGGAAAAAGTGCGTTTTTAACGCACTTTCAGAGGCAGGCAAGACCCTGCTCATTGTCCGCTAGGATCCAAGGAGCAGCGGCTTGCGCCTCGCCCGAAGAAAGCAACGAAAAAAGACGCTTTATCTCCCAATAGCACGTTGTCTACAGTCTGAAAAAAGTAGCGTACAAGGACAACCCCTTGTACGCTACTTTTTTACATATCCCGCAATCATTTCGGCAATGGCCGAAAAAGAATGAGAAAGACATCGCAGATGTTTCAGATTTGTTATGCGAATATCCGGATCTTTCAATCCCATTCTGCTTCATCCAAGGATTCCGAGAAGCAATACGTGTGCGAGATAGTGATGAACTACTTCGTTTGATTATGAACCCGAAAGTCACGGCACATCCGAGACTCGCTCGTTTTGTGCGTCGCCTCAAAAAAGACCTTCCGGTCATTTTGGCAGCTTGTCAGTATGAAGAAAACAATGGCTACGTGGAGGGCAATGTCAATCGATTGAAAATGATCAAACGCCTCATGTATGGGCGTGCTAACTTCGATCTACTCCGTATTCGAGTGCTCTGTCGCAATCCAGATCCGGAGTATTAATATTTTAAGAAAATGATAGTGTTTAGTTGGGAATATGCTCGTCAACATTCACTAACATTGCGTAAGAACCATCATTTCAGACAAATTTACTTAATGAAACCAATCATCATTTCACGTAAGACTTTCGCAGCGGCAATCGCTGTCATGTCAGACTGATCATATGCCGGGCAGACTTCAACGAGATCGGCTCCGATGACGTCGACGTCAGCACGTGAAATCATGTGGACGACTTCAAGTAACTCTTTTGTTGTCACGCCGCCGATTTCCTGTGTACCTGTTCCTGGTGCAGCAGACGGATCGAGGACGTCGATATCAATCGTCACATAAACTTTTTTACCGGCAAGCTTCGGCAAAACAGTCTTTAACGGTTCAACGATTTCATACTTGAACAAATTGTAACCGGACGTCTTCGCCCACTCGAATTCTTCTTTCATCCCTGAACGGATGCCGAATGAATAGCAGTTTTCCGGTCCAATCAAGTTGGCGATTTTTTTGAGTGGTGTCGAATGCGAGAGCGGTTCACCTTCATACTCGTCACGTAAATCCGTATGTGCGTCAAAATGTAAGACGACGAAATCATCGTAGTGTTTATCAAAGGCTTTAACGACCGGCCACGTCACGAGGTGTTCGCCCCCCATACCGAGCGGGAACTTACCTGCCGTCAGTAACGAATCGACATACTCTTCAATCATGTCGAGTGACTTTTGGGCATTGCCGAACGGCAACGGAATGTCACCCGCGTCAAACAATTTCGCATCGGCGATATCGCCGTTTAAATACGGACTGTATTCTTCGAGACCAAGTGATACTTCACGAATCCGCGCCGGGCCAAAACGTGATCCCGGGCGGAAACTGACCGTCCAGTCCATCGGCATGCCGTATAACACACCTTTTGCATCTTCGTGAGTCGGTTGACTCGCGATAAAGACTTTACCTGAATATGCTTCATCAAAACGCATTTCTATTCCTCCAGTCATAGAAAGGAGTGTCCCTGAAAACGGAACACTCCTACTTTGAAATTAAATCGTTAAATCTTTGACGAACTTTGGCAACGCGAACGCTGCTGTATGAAGTTCCGGTGTATAGTACTTCGTTTCGATTTCATGGAAACGCTCTGGTGCGACAGCGAGTGGATCATGTTTTTTCGATCCAATCGTAAATGTCCACAGACCGCTCGGGTACGTCGGAACGTTCGCGATGTATAGTTTTGTGATTGGGAAGATTTCTTTGACGTCACGTTGTACATCACGGATCAAGTCTGGTGTAAACCATGGGTTGTCCGATTGTGCGACGAAAATACCGTCTTCTTTTAATGCTTTCGAGATTCCAGAGTAGAATCCTTTTGTGAACAGGTTGACGGCAGGACCGACCGGCTCTGTCGAATCGACCATGATGACATCGTATTCGTTGACCGCTTCCGCGATGTGCATGAATCCGTCACCCACAATGACTTCGACGCGTGCGTCGTCTAAACCACCTGCGATGTTCGGAAGGTATTTCTTCGAGTACTCGATGACCTTGCCATCAATTTCGACGAGAACTGCTTTTTCGACCGATGGGTGTTTTAAGACTTCACGGATGACTCCGCCGTCTCCCCCACCTACGACGAGAACCGATTTCGGGTTCGGGTGTGTGAACAATGGGACGTGTGCGACCATTTCGTGATACACGAACTCATCTCTGTCCGTTGTCATGACCATCCCGTCAAGTAACAACATTGTACCGAACTCGTCCGTCTCAACCATCTCCAGGCGTTGAAACTCCGTTTGTTCGCTCTCATAAACGTGGTTGACACGGAATGTGATACCGTAATCTTCCGTTTGGTGTTCCGTGAACCATAACTTTAATTTTTGTTCCATTTGCGATAGAACCCCTTTCTTTCTCAAGACAAAAGTTGTTCGTATGCGAGTGGCGTTTACGGCGCTTCTTAATCATACAAATGCGAGTATACCGAATTTTGAAAGAAACTTCTATATAATTCGAAAAAAACTATCTGAGTGTTTACTCGACGAAAGTGACGATTTCATCCAAGTCACGGCGTTGTTTCGCACGTTTCGGTTCATCCGCCCGGTAACCGAACGCTACCATGACAGGAACCGTAAATACAGTCCGGTCGAGTAAATCATGGTCGACTAAGATTTTTTCAATCGCCTCTTGATCAAATCCTTCAATCGGACATGAATCGATTCCGATTTGTGCTGCCGTCGACATCATGTTTCCGAGCGCGATATAGGCCTGTTTCGCTGACCAGTCTTCCATCGCTTTTTCATTATTCCCGATTTTAAAGTCTTCTTCGAGGAAAAGACCATACCGCGTCGTCCGCCCTTGTTTTGCCTCGTCTGACAAACCGAGTGCGTCCATCATGTGCGTGACATGCGGACCATCTGGTTGCATTTGCGCACCTGTCCGTGCAAGGAAAATGACATAATGGCTCGCTGTCGGCAATTGTCCTTGGGCACCCCACGAGACGGCACGAAGTTCTTCACGCAATGCTTCATTTTGGATGACGAGCATGTTCCAAGGCTCATAACCAAATGAACTTGGGGAGAGACGCGCGGTTTCTAAAATAAATGCGAAGTCTGCTGGTGTGATCTTTTTCGAAGGATCAAATGCTTTCGTCGCATGACGTGATTGAAAGGCTGCTAAAATAGCTTGTTTTTTCTGTTCGTGACTCATCGTTCGATTCCTCCAGTGATTTTGATCGATTATTTCACAACGATAGCAAATCTGAAATCACCCGTCTGCTATTCTGCTTGATATTAAATATTACAAATCAATCTTTTCGGGAAATACTAGAGAAACAAAAGAAAAATTAGATTTTTTCATTTTTTTCAAAAATCGCTACGCAAAGCCAGTTCAAACGACTGTACCACCCTATTTTTCTAGAAATCCCCATCTTTCATTACCCACAGCATTTGCCATCCTTACTATAAGTTTGTTACGGTAGTAACTTGCGTGATAAGGTTTTGTTTTTGAAGTTACGGGTATTACTAATCGTTGTATAGCAATTTTTCAGTATTTACAACATGAAACAAAACAAACATGTAAAATTCGAAAGAAGGTGTTGACCACGATGGAAAATAATCGAAAAAGCAAGATCACGAACGTCTTTATTGTATCCGTCATTTTCTGTGTGCTCTTTACCATATGGGGAATCTTACCTGAATCACTCATTGGTGCCGCAAATCTTGGCAACGTAACAGCAGTCGCACAAAACTTTGTTACAAATGGCTTCGGCTGGCTCTACTTATTCGGTATGAGCGTCTTTTTATTAGTTGCAATCTTCCTCGTCTTCTCGCGTTTCGGTTCTATCCGACTCGGAAAAGACTCTGATCGCCCTGAATATAACCTGATTTCTTGGTTCGCGATGCTCTTTAGCGCCGGTATGGGGATTGGGCTTGTCTTCTGGGGTGTTTCAGAGCCATTGACACACTTCCATACACCACCGGTTGCGACGAGTGACCCGACTGAAGCAGCACGTCTTGCGATGCGCTATTCATTCTTCCACTGGGGACTTCACCCATGGGCACTTTATGCAATCGTCGCTTTAGCAATCGCTTACTCGACATTCCGTAAAGGACGTCCTGCGACAATCGGCGATACTGTCGCTTCACTTATGAAACCGAAATATGAAGCTGCAGGTAAAGGGACAGTTGAAGTTCTCGCGATCGTCGCAACAGCATTCGGTGTTGCCACTTCACTTGGACTTGGCGCCCAGCAAATCTCGGGCGGTTTACATTTCCTCGTCGGAGGTATTCCAAACTCGTTCATGACCCAGCTCCTGATCATCCTTGTTGTTTCAGTCCTTTATATGATTAGTGCTGCTTCTGGTCTCGACAAAGGTATTGTACGCCTCAGCCACGCGAACCTTGTTCTCGCGGCGCTCTTGATGGTCGGCGTCTTGTTCCTCGGACCATTCAGTTTCATCATGGATTTATTCGTTCAAACAACAGGTGCCTATTTACAAAACCTGCCGATCATGAGTTTCCGTGCCTCAGCCTTCAATCCGGACGAACGTTCATGGATTAACGGCTGGACGATCTTCTACTGGGCATGGTGGATTTCTTGGTCACCATTCGTCGGTACGTTCATCGCACGTGTTTCAAAAGGACGGACGATTCGTGAATTCGTTCTCGGTATCTTGCTCGTCCCAACAATTTTCGGACTGCTCTGGTTCTCTGTTTTCGGTGGATCGGCAATCTGGAACGAACTTTTCAACAGCGTAAACTTAATTGATACAGTTAACGATAAAGGTGTCGAAACAGGTATGTTCGCCTTGTTCGAGACATTTGGTACACTTGGTACGATTCTTAGTATCGTAGCTGTCTTCTTGATTACGACATTCTTCATTACGTCAGCTGACTCAGCAACGTACGTACTCGGAATGCTCTCTTCAGGCGGTAGCTTGATGCCAAGCCTTCGAATCAAATTGACATGGGGTGTCATCCAGTCTTCAATCGCAGCTGTTTTACTTTATGCCGGTGGGCTGAGTGCTCTCCAAGCTGCCGCGATTTTAGCCGCCTTCCCGTTCATCTTCGTTGTCGGGATGATGGTCATTGCCTTGTTCATTGATTTGTATAACGAACCTGAAGAAAAGAAAGCATCTGATGATTTAAAGAAAGAAGCATAATCATGTCAGGCACCTCTTCCGCAATGCGGACTGAGGTGCCTTTTTGGTATGCTTAGTGAAGAGAGGAGTGAGGTCTTGCGCGTCAGAAAACGCTGGTTCGTTTCATTAGGGGTTCTTGTCTTAGGCGGTTGGTTTTTATATCAAGAAAATAATGTGATTGAAACGACCGCAATCACGATTGAAACAGAACGACTGCCAAAAGCATTCGATGGCTATACAGTCGTCCAAATCGCTGACTTACATGGGAAATCCTTCGATCCAAAACAAACGAAGCTACTCAAAAAAATTACTCAAGCACAGCCTGACCTCATCGTGATGACCGGGGATTTAATCGACTCTCGCCGAAACGGAGAAGCCGCTGCGCTGACTTTGATGAAACAATTGACTGCGGACTATCCTGTCTATTTCGTCACGGGAAACCATGAAGTTCGTCGCAACTTGACCCTTTTACCAAAACTCGAAGCGATTGGTGTACAAATTTTACAGAATACGGCAGTCCCGCTCGAATATAACGGTGCAAACATTGCTCTACTCGGCATCGACGACCCAACGACGACACGCTGGAGCGAAGGTCTCCAAGAGTCTGACGGAACTCGGAAAAGCCTCGCCTCCGCACAAGAAGCTGTCGATCGATCGACGTTTCAACTCTTACTCGCCCATCGTCCGGAATATGTACCGCTCTATGCGGAGCGGCAAATTGATCTCGTTCTGTCCGGTCATGCTCACGGCGGTCAAATCCGACTTCCCTTCACAGATGGCTTGTATGCACCTGGACAAGGATTTTTCCCGAAACGGACGGCCGGTCAATATACAATGGATACGACACAACTCATCGTCAGTCGCGGTCTTGGCAACAGTCTCTTCCCGTTTCGGTTGTTCAATCGTCCCGAAATCGTTGTCATCACTTTAAAGTCATGATAAAAAATCGCCGCCTCCTAGGAGACGGCGATTTTTTTAGTTATGCGAGTGCATCATGTAACTCAGGCTCTGCGTTCGCCCACATTTCCGGTTTATGTGTCATCAGGAATTCACGAAGCAGTCCTTTTGACGTATCGTCCATCTGATCGACGACGATGCGTCCCTTGAGTGACTTGTCCATCTTATTGACGTGATCAGCTAAGATTTTAAACCCGCGCCGTGTTTCGACATCGACTAATAAATCGCATGCTGCGACGCCTCCATAATAAAACCCTTCTGGCTTACGTCCTACCGTGACCCAAACGATCCAGTACAGTTTCCCATTCGGTGCGTCCGCTCGATCCGTCGTGAACTTAATCCGCTTCTCAATCGCTGCTTTCGCATGCATGGCACCCATATCGATGTATGCTTCGCCGTCCTCTGGCGAGATGATGACCGGTGACATACTGTTCAAACTGAGTGTCCCGACGCCAAATCCACCATGTCCGTCTGTTGAATTATCTGAAATGATATTGAAGTTAATCTTCTTTTCCATCTTTACTCGACCCCTTTTACAGCTGTTGCCTCTATCATACCGCATTCAACTGCTGACGCAAGTCCCGCTTAGCGTTTCACTTGTTCCAGCTGTTCTTTCGTCACACGCCGAATCGTCGGCAGACGGAGACATTCAAGTGAGGTCAATTCTTCATGCACAGGTGGATTTGATTCTTCCAAGCGTGTCAATGCCCGGTCGTAAAGTGTCTGTGCCGCACGACCAAACAAAATCACGCGTTCAAGCGACGAGCAACGAGACCGAATCGCCCGCAGTTGTTTAGCAAGCTCCCGGACACGCTCCTCGACTTCTGTTTCAATCTCAGGCGGTAACTTCCGATTTTGGAACAAGGGCTTAAAGCGGTCATCCTCTTCAAGCAACGTCACCATTCCATAACGTTTCGCTTCCGGCGTACCAACGAGTGCCGCTAATTCTTTATCCGTCACAAGTCGACCAAACGGAATGCTTTCATCAAAAATGACTTCTGCGACTTCCAAACCCTTCGTCCCCGATAGTGGATACGTCGTGTCCTCTGGTAATGCCCGGTCGAAAATAAGCAATGTATGAATCTTTTTTCGTATAACAGATTCCATTTCCATTGGTGTCACCTCTTCATCCTAAGTTTTCCTCTCGACTACTTCTCTTTTACATGCCCCCACTCCTGTCTTATACCCGTCTTTTCGTGTTTCGATGTCGCTGTTTGACGGCTCCCCTGCTCCATACGGTATACTGAGGGCGTATTGCCATTATGTTTTTAGGAGGAACGATTTATGCCTTACGTTACCGTTAAAATGCTTTCAGGACGGACTGTCGAACAAAAACGTGCACTGATCGAAAAAGTAACAGAAGCTGTTTCAGAAACAGTCAATGCTCCAAAAGAAAACATTACCGTCTTCATCGAAGAAATGGAAAAGACGGACTATGGACAAGCAGGCGTCATGTTTGCCGATAAATAAGGAACTAAAAAAGGATGGACGATGCGTGTTGCTCGACCATCCTTCTTTCTTATACCTATAACACCATGAACGAGAGAGGATGAATTATGATGGCAACGCTTAGCCTTTTAGGGGCAACGGGACGGACAGGGCGCCCATTGCTCGATTTATTGTTACAAGCCGGTCACAATGTCCGCGCGCTCGTCCGCTCGACCGATCACATGTTACCGGAGCACCCGCAATTGACGATCATTCAAGGAGATGCAACGGAAGTAACAGATTTAGAGAACGTCATTCAAGGTTCATCTGCCGTCTTCAGTTGTCTTGGTACGGATCAGCAACATGTTCTTTCAACAGCGATTCCCCATCTCGTCACGAAAATGAAGGAACAACAGATCGAACGGATCATCTTCATCGGGACGGCTGGCATTCTCGATGCCTCAGAAGAACCCGGGAAGTACCGCTTCCAGTCAAGCGAATCGCGCCGCCGTTCGACAGTGGCTGCTGAAGATCATTTGAAAGCTTATTTGACATTAAAGGATGCTGACGTTGACTTCACTGTCATCTGTCCGACTCAATTGACGGAAGACGATGAAATCAATGATCTCTTAATTGAAGCACCCCGCTTCACACAGGAGACAGGACCGATTCCTCGTCGCAACGTCGCCCGTTTTGCTTTTGAAGCCTATCACGAACATCTCTTCAGTCGTAAGCGCGTGGGGATTGCTTCCCATCAATGATTTCAAAAATCAACATGACGATGAATCCCGTGCGCCGTCAGGCATGCTGGATTCATCGTCATGTTTTAGTTTGCTTACTTTCAATCAAACACTTGTCGTAGTTCAATTTCCCCTTCACCACGCCCTTGCGGATCCGGCATCCGTAGTGCCCAGTCGATTGCTTCTTTTCGTGACGCGACATCGATCAAAATAAATCCAGCAATCAATTCCTCTGTTTGCATGAATGGTCCTTCCGTAACGATCGGTCGATCTCCAGGTCCACGATAAGAAAAGCGCATCCCGTTCGAGCTCGGATGGAGTCCTTTCGCCATCACATGTATCCCTGCATCGCGTAACGCTTGATTGTACTCGGACATCGCTTCCATAAGCTCAGGACTTGGACGCTCACCCGCTTCTGCACGCTTTGATCCTTTAACGATCAACATAAATAGCACGTTCAGCATCTCCCTTTCTCGAAAGTCGCTAAAATGATGTATTAACCAATTCCACCATCCCCTTCTCCGCAAACCAAGATGCATCTAACCAAATCAATTCTTGTGGCGGATGTTTCCGACATCCTCGCTTTCCAGGTAAGCCTGGAGAGAGCAACGAAAATAGATGACGCTTGTCTGGTCCACAATTTTTTTCTACAATCTAAAATACCCGCTGACAACGATGTCAGCGGGTATTTTAAGTTCTCATTAGATGATGACACTGACGACGATTGCTGTCAGAACACTGACAAGCGTCGCACCGTACAATAATTTAAGACCGAAGCTCGCAGCGACACTGCCTTGGCGATCGTCGAGTCCTTTAACTGCACCCGCGATGATCCCGATTGACGAGAAGTTCGCGAATGAAATCAAGAAGACCGATACGATTCCGAGTGTACGCTCTGAGAATTCTTTCGTGTACTCAGGAAGACTGAGCATCGCGACGAATTCGTTCGTGATCAATTTCGTTGCCATGATGCTACCAGCACTGACTGCTTCTGCCCATGGAACACCCATGATGAAAGCGAATGGCGCAAAGATGTACCCGAGAATTTCTTGGAACGAGATACCAAGAACCATCAAGAAGATGTCGTTGACCATCCCAATCAATGCGTTGTATCCGATTAACATCGCACCGACGATGATTGCGACTTTAAATCCATCCAAGATGTATTCGCCGAGCATCTCGAAGAACGTTTGTTTCTCTTCGACGATTTCTAAGATATCTTCGTTTGGATCGACTGTATACGGATTGATGATTGAAACAATCATGAATCCACCAAAGAGGTTTAAGACGATGGCCGTAACGACATATTTCGGTTCCACCATTGTCATGTAAGCACCGACGATTGACATTGAAACGGTCGACATCGCCGAAGCACACAATGTATAGAGACGGTTTGCCGGTAATTTACCGATTTGTTTTTTGACTGTGATGAAGACTTCAGATTGACCGATCGCTGCCGAGGCGACGGCGTTGTATGATTCAAGTTGTCCCATGCCGTTAATCTTCGACAAGACAAATCCGATTCCGCGCATTAAGAGCGGGAGGATTTTCGTGAACTGTAAAATTCCGATTAATGCTGAGATAAAGACAATAGGAAGAAGAACGTTGATGAAGAATGGCTGTGCCCCTTCATTCGCAAGTCCACCAAAGACAAAGTTAATTCCGATTGCTGCATAACCAAGTAACTTTTCAAAGACACTCGCTACACCGCGGATGATAATATAACCGAACGACGTGTTCAATAAGATGAATCCGAGAACGAGCTGAAGCACTAGCATGACCGCAAGCGGTTTCAATTTGATACTTTTACGATTGCTGCTGACGAGTAGAGCTAGTCCAAAAACGACGACCAGTCCGAGTAACGCGATTAAATATTTCATGAAGTACCCCTCAATCTATTAGTTGTTTATCAGTTGTACATAAGTACGATGTCTGACGTTTAATCTCTGTCCCAAGTACTAGAATAATCAACATTCGTCAGAACTGCAATAGGTAAAGTTCATTTAGTAACCGCTTTCGTTATTTTCATAAACTTTCAAGACAAAGTTTTCCAGGCGTTTCCGAACATTGTCCTGACTGAGGTTTCGCTTTCCATATGCTTCCCACCCCGGATATACAGTAATTGTTTCGGGTCCAAAATCGAAAACAGCATTTAAGTCCCATCTCCGATCGTAAGTAAGCCCGCTCATCGCCTGATAAAATTTTAAAAACCGGTCCGCAACTTCGACGGACTCGAGTAAAGCAAGGTTCAGCCGGCAATGCGCCACGTCTGCTTCAATCGGTCCAACACATGCACTCACCCAATCAACTACGTTATACTTTTCCCCTAAATCGTATAACACATTAACCGGATGGAAATCACGATGGATGAATCGAATCTGTTCACTAGGCGCTGGTGCTGGTGCACTTGCCCAGTCCCAGGCGGCGATTTCGGTTGCCCAGGTCGGAACGACACGGGTTTTACTATAGGGTTTATATACATACGAAGTTTTTGGGACCGGTAAGCGATGAATTGCGACTAACGTCCGTGCCAGTCGCTCCACATACAGATCGTCAAGTGGCGTAAGTTGCACCACCCCTTGGACATACGTCATCTGAAGCCAAGGTGGAATCTCGCCGATCCACGCTTCTTGATACTTGAGGACGCGCGGTGCAAGCGGCCCCGCCGTCTTTAGCGCAAAGACCTCGTGCGCGACGAGGTCCTGTTCTTGTTGCAACCAGTTTGGATTCGTATGGATTCGGATAACACTGTCGCCCGCCCGTACGACGAGCGACGAGGTCGCCCCGGGTAAAACTTCCGTCTCAATTCCGGACAACCCGACCTGTTCTAAAATCTGCTCAATGACTCGTTTCATTTGAGTATCCTCCGAGCAACAGTTGATCAATCTGCATCTTTTCATTAGCGAACTCACGTAAGTCATACAAGATTTCTTGCGGATAAAACAACTTTTCATCCGTCTGTCTTGAATTCGCGATCGCTTCGACGAGTGGGGAGACTTGTGAGATTTCTTTTTTCTGCCCGTCTTTCATTTGGAGCATGATCGGCTGTTTACTGATTTCTCCGTTCTCTCCATATAAATCATACGGAAGGCGACTTAATTTATCTTCTAACAAGTAATATGCCGGATCGAGTCCGATTTTATTGAACAGTTCTGCTAGTTTTTCATGGATTGCTTCCCGCTTTTCTGGTGGGTAGTCGACGTACTTAAATAATTTTCGATTGACGAACCGACGTGACAAGTCACTAAGAATCGCATCGTGTTCTTCCATCCATTGTTGGAAATAGAAATAAACAATCGTTTCATCAAGCGCGAGGTAATTCTTCAACGCCATCGTTTGGTCAAATAACGGAATCAAATGAACCGGATGGATGTCAAACACATAACCCGAGGTATACAGTTCCTTCGCCCGCTCGAGAATCGCTTTTAATAAGTAATCGCTCGATCGTGTGACCGGGTGCAGATAGACTTGCCAGTACATCTGATACCGGCGCATGATGTAGTCTTCAATCGAGTGCATGCCTGATTGTTTGACGACCATCTGATTGTGTGCGGGACGTAAGACACGCAACATGCGTTCTAAATCAAACTTCCCGTAACTGACACCGGCGAAATGGGCGTCACGCAATAAGTAATCCATCCGGTCGACGTCGAGTTGCGAACTGATCATCGTCACGAGCAACTGGTTCGGATGCGTCTTATTGATGACGGAGGCGACTTCTTCCGCAAAGCCTTCGCCAACTTGATCGAGGACTCGTTTGATTTCCGTATCCCCGAGAATGATTCGTTCCGTCCACTCCTCGTGATCGACACCAAAGACATTTTCGAAGGCATGGGAAAAGGGTCCGTGCCCGACGTCATGAAGCAAGGCTGCGACGAGCGTCAGCTCGCGGTATTGGTCATCCCAGTCAGCACGACCGTTAAAGACGTCAATCAGTTGGCGTGTAATCTCATACACACCAAGCGAATGATGAAACCGTGTATGCTCCGCTCCGTGAAACGTCAAAAAGGATGTCCCGAGTTGTTTGACCCTGCGAAGCCGTTGAAACTCCTTTGTTCCAATCAGTTGCCAAATCAATTGGTCGCTGACATAAATATAACGATGAACCGGATCTTTAAAGACCTTAGTTTCTCTTAATTGACCTAGTGACTGATACATGTCATTCTCCCCTTCATCTGGTCGTTCTCTTCGTTGTTTTCAATTTAGGGGCAGTCTGTTCCTGTCAGACTATCCGCTTCTTACATAAAGTTTACACTGGCTATGCTATAATGATGTCGCAAATCTACAAAAAAAGGAACGAGCCAATGGGAATCGAACTCTTAAAACAAGAACAATATCGTATTTTTGATCAAACGTCACTCGGAACGACATTTCATGCCACCCAATCGTTCGCGATGGACGACACGCTTTGTGCCTCCGTCGCAACAGAAGGTGCGGCACTTCGTTCTTGGGTGCACCACGAAACGGTCGTCCTCGGGATTCAAGATGCCCGTCTGCCTCACTTAACAGAAGGAATCGACGTCTTGAATACACACGGCTTTCACCCCGTCGTCCGAAATTCGGGCGGACTCGCGGTCGTCCTCGATGCAGGTGTCTTGAACATTTCGCTTGTCCTACCAGAACGGGGCGGCATTGATATCGACAGCGGCTACGAAGCGATGCTCGCCCTTGTGCAGCACATGTTCAGAGACGAAACCGATGCGATCGTCGCTGGCGAAGTCGTCGGCTCATATTGCCCCGGCTCTTACGACCTTTCGATATTCGGTAAAAAGTTCGCCGGGATTTCGCAACGACGTGTCCGCGGGGGGGTCGCCGTTCAGATTTATTTATGTGTCAACGGAAGCGGGAGTAAGCGCGCAGCACTCGTGCGCGACTTTTATGAAGCCGCCCTGCAAGGCGAGGAAACAAAATTCACGTATCCTGTCATCATTCCGGACACAATGGCCTCTCTTGAGGAGTTACTTCAACTTCCGCTTACGGTCGAACAGTGTTTACTCCGTGCTTACCGTGCCTTGATGGCACTCGGCACAAATTTAGTCCCGTCCGTCCTCGATGAAGTCGAAAATGAACGATTCGGTGTAAACCTGGGCCGGATGCTCGAACGAAACGAAAAAGCCCTAGGTAAGTAAAGGAGAGAACGCAATGGTACGATTCATTACCGATAGTGGTGCCGATGCACCGCAAGAATTATTAGATGCCCATGACATCACAATCATGCCGTTCGGTGTATTGATTGGAGACGACACGTATTTTGACGGCGAAACGATTTCGCCGGAGGAGCTCTATGCTAAAATGCGTGACGGTGCTGCGCCAAAAACTTTCCAAGTCGAGGTCACGCGGATCGCGGAAGTCTTCAAAGCACACTTCGAACAAGGGGAACCGTTCCTCTATCTCGCTTTTTCAAGTGATCTATCCGGCACCTATCAAACGGCAACGATGCTCGCAGAAGAACTCGCCGAACAATATCCCGATGTTCCGTACGCCGTCATTGATACGAAAACAGCATCGACCGGTCAAGGACTCTTCGTCCTTGATGTCGCGACCTTCGCGAAAACACATACGTTTGACGAAACAAAAGCCTATGCAGAACAAAAAGTGAATTCGATCCGTCACTTGTTCACGGTTGAATCACTCGAGTACCTGATGCGTGGTGGTCGTGTGTCACGTGCGAGTGCCTTCATCGGTGGATTATTATCGATTCTGCCGCTCTTGACGGTCGAAGACGGTAAGTTGATCCCGAAAGAAAAGATTCGTGGTCAGAAAAAGGTCATGAACCGGATCGTCGAATGGATGGAAGAAGCGCGTCCGATGATTGACGGACACCGCATCATCATCGGTCACGGTGACTCGATTGAACGGGCCGAGATGCTCAAACAATTGATTGAAGCCCAGTTCTCTCCAAGCGAAGTCTTGATTACGATTGCCGGAGCGGCCATCGGTTCGCACACCGGACCGGGACTGCTTGTCATCGGCTATGATTTGCCGGCCTGACAGCCGCTTGATTTTATCCACACTAAAAAATCCGAATGATTCCCCTCTTCTTTATCAGAAAAGGTTGGATCATCCGGATTTTTTTGTTTTTAAAACCTGTCATTTCACGGTTTCATCGTCTCGATGCATACGGTGTCCGCTCTGTTCTCGGTTCAAAAAGTCCGAGCAACAAAAAGCGGAACAATACATACACAAACAAAAGCAATGTCACCAGTTCAAAGAACAAATAGCCGACATCTTGCAAGGACAGTCCTGTCCGGATTCCGTTCCACAAGTAGGCCAGATCTATTGTCAACAGACCGATTAGACCGGCAGCGAGCGCTTCCGCCCGTGTCAGCGGATGGTGAAGCGAATAGGAAACCCGCTTGACGTTGAAGATGTTCTGGATTCCGTCCTCTGATGTATAGCCTTTATACAGCGCGAACGCCGAACCGATTGCTACGAGGAAAAGTGCCGAAAGCGGGGCAACCAGATTTACGATAACCAGCAGAAACAGCATCGGCAAGACAACGTTCGGTTTCATTCAGACTTCGTTCCCGACGCGACCGGTTCCCCTTGATTCAAGTTGACCGTCAACGGTTTGGCTGTCCCTTTTCCAGAAAAGTTCTCAATCAATTCTTTGACATCGATTCCGGAAGAAGCCTTCAACGTCTCTTGGAGTGACGCCATCAAGTCCGTCGCATAACCCGTCACACGGTTCGCACCGCCACCTTCACCGTTCCCTGTATCGACGACCGTGATCTTGTCGATGTTACCGAGTGGTGCTGCGATTTCTTTCGCATACTCCGGCATCATGCGAATGACCATGTCGATGTTACCGAGTGGTGCTGCGATTTCTTTCGCATACTCCGGCATCATGCGAATGACCATGTCGAGAATCGCCGCTTGTCCGAATTGTTCGAAGGCTTGGGCAATCTTCTCTTTTGCTTCTGCTTCCGCAAGACCTTTCAGGCGGATGATGTCCGCCTCGGTTTCCCCTTGTGCCCGCTCGGCGTCGGCTTTTGCGAGACCATCAAGGCGAATCCGTTCCGCATCGGCCTTCGCTGACGCTTCAATCCGGTATTTCGTCGCATCGGCTTCTGCATATTGTTTCGCCCGGTCCGCTTGTGCTGCCTGTTCGATCGAGTACCGATCGGCATCGGCACGTTTTTTAACTTCTGCGTCGTACTGTTTCTCGCGACGGAGAATTTCACGTTCTTCGAGTTCGATTTGTTTTTGCCGTTCGATGATTTTGATTTGCATTTGTTGCTCTGTGACTTCTTGTTGCGCGCGTGCATTTTCTAAGTCGTAGGCTTGGTCGGCTTTCGCCTTCGCGATGTCTTGTTCGCGACGATAGTCTGCCATCTTCAGCTGGTTTTCTTTTTCCGCTTCCGCGATTTCAGTCGCGCGCTCGAGCTCTGCTTTTTTCGCATCTTTTGAAGCTTCCGCCCGCTTGATCCGCGTTTCTTTTTCAGCATCCGCCGTCGCGATATCAGCGTCACGGCGTACTTGCGCGATGCGTGGTTTCCCGAGTGATTCGAGATAACCGTTTTTATCGCGGACATCTTTAATCGTGAACGAGACGATGATCAGTCCCATTTTCGCGAGATCTTGTGACGCGACACGTTGCACTTCTTGCGAAAATTTATCGCGGTTCTTATAGATTTCTTCGACCGTCATCGATCCAAGAATCGACCGCAAGTGACCTTCGAGGACTTCCCGCGCCTCACTTTCACGGTCTTCCTTTGATTTCCCGAGGAATTGCTCGGCTGCCGTCGCGATTTCCGAAATCGAGCTGCCGATTTTAATGATTGCCGTTCCATCCGCCATGACCGGAACACCTTGTTCCGTATAAACTTCAGGCGTTGTTACTTCGAGCTTGCTCGACAGTAAACTGAGCGGTGTCGCCTGTTGGAAGACAGGCAAGATGAATGCCCCGCCACCGCGAATGATTTTAACGCGGTTACCGGATTCATCCGTATTGACACTTGGACTATTTCCGAGATAACTCCCCGACACGATTAACGCTTCTTCTGGCCCAACTGTCCGATACTTCGTGATAAATAGAGCAACAAGCGCTAAAATGAGCGCGCCGGCGATAATCGCCACAATAATAACTGGATTCACGTAAACATCTCCTCTTTCCATTGGTTCGGGTAGGTCATGACGTGCGCCACCCCTTGTTTGATTTCAATGATGATGACTTTCGTTCCTTGATCGAGTGGCGGTCCTTCAAATAAAACGGCTGATTTTGAAATCCGTCCGGAGACATCATCGACTAAAATTTCTCCATATCCGTCACTCGGGATCGATAAAATGACCGTTGCACTTCTTCCTTCTAGCATCTGCTCGGAAAAACCCAGCGACTGCTCGGCTTCGGCAAGCGGTACAAAAATGAACAAGTGCACTAAGGTCGTCAAAATAAGACTGATGAATCCACTGAGCAATAAGATCATCAATGAGCTCATGGCTGTTAAATGCTCAAGTCCGAATCCGAAAGCCGACGTTAAAATGACGAATGATAAAATCAACGTCGGATGAAAAATTTGATCGACGCCCGGAACCAGGTCCGAGAACACGACCGATAACAAAACGCCACATCCTGCTGCTGCCAGTGCATAGAGATACAACGTACTAACGTCCATCTTCTGTCACCTCGATAAAAGCACTCGAGCCATAAAGCTGATGATAAATCCGTTTGTATTCATGCCGGTTTTCTTCATACAGCAGGTGTGCCAGCTCACGCTCACGCGGACTGGTGTCTTCTTGCAAACGCCGTGCATACTTTTTCTGTGCCGCGTAATGACGCGCTAGCAAACTTTCGAGTGCTCCTTGACTTGGCGTGGCCGCGACAGGTTGACGTCGTTTTCTCATCTTCGTGCTCCTTTCCTGTTTAATCCGTTCAGTTTTATGTACGCTAGTTTTTGGAAATGGTTTCAAAAACCAATTTCCTTTTTCCATTTTTCATGCGGATAAACAAAAAAACCGAAGAGCAATGCTCCTCGGTTTTAATCCGTTTACTTTTTCCGTTTAACAATCAAAACATAGTAGATGACGAGTGCTGCACAATCAAGTGTCATGATAATCAACCCCATCGGTAAAGCCGAGTCCTCGCCCATGATTCCGACGAGTGGTGAAACGAGTGAACCGACGAGCATCGGCAAGAGACCGAGCAAAGCAGATGCGCTCCCTGCCGTCTTCCCGTAGTTTTGCATCGCAAGTGTAAAACCAAGCGTTGAAATCAGACCGACGCTCGACACAACGAAGAAAAGTGGAATCATGACAAAAATCAAGGCATCGGATAAGGTCAAGCCGAGGAACAACAAGATGCTTGCCGTCGCAACAATCATTAAGGCAATCCGCATCAATTTCTCACTATCGACGCGACCGGCGAGTCGTCCTGCGATTTGAGCCGCGATGATGATTCCAATCCCGTTCAAGCCGAACAGGAAACTAAACTGTTGCGGACTCGCACCGTAAATGTTTTGTAAAACGAACGGCGAACCGGAGATATAGGCGAACATCGCACCCATGACGAACGCTTGTGCAAAGGCGTAACCGATGAACACGCGGTCCGTCAATAAACGACCAAACGTCCGAACCGTCGTCGCGAGATTCCCTTCGACCCGGTGATGCACCGGCAGTGTTTCCGGTAACCGGAAAGCAACGGCAAGCAGCATCATCGTACTTAAGATGGCCAGTAAATAGAACACCACATGCCAATCACCGAACCGTAAAATTTGTCCACCGATGACTGGTGCTAAAATCGGAGCCGTCCCGTTAACAAGAGATAAAGCAGCAAAGAACTTCGTCAATTCCGGTCCTTCAAACAAATCACGAACGATCGCGCGCGAAATGACGATGCCGGAAGCACCAGCCGCCCCTTGCACAAAACGAAGTGCAATCAACACTTCGATTGTCGGAGCAAACGCACATGCAAGCGAGGCGAGGAGATAGGCGACGAGTGCGAGCATTAAGGGACGTTTCCGTCCACGGACATCGCTAAGCGGTCCGACAATCAATTGACCGAGCGCCATGCCAAGCATACATGCCGTCAAACTCAATTGAATCATCGACGCACTCGCCCCGAATGAACGGGACATGTCGGGGAAAGCAGGTAAATACATGTCGATCGAGAGCGGACCGAGTGCTGCCAATGAGCCTAAAATTAAAATCAAGGTAAGTCGTTTCGTTTTCACGAGTGAAACATCTGCCATCCGATTTCCTCCTTAAGTCGTTACGTAATCCAAGTCGTGCAAGACATAGGCGAGGAAAAAGACGACAGATGGATTTTCGTAAGCCGTCTGGACTTTCTTCAGTTGCGCCCGGTAGCCTGTCTCATATTCCACTCCGTTCAACTTGCGTTCCATATTCATTTTAATCAACGCATCGAGCTTATCGACGACATCTACCATCTGTCCTTCATACGTATCATCTTTCGCTTCGACGAGAAAACGATAAAATTCTGTTCGCATCACGTCAGGTAATAATCCAATCAACGCCTCCCCTTCTGCCCGTTCATAGGCCTCAAAGGCAGCTGCCGTGACCGGCGTCGCATGTTTGACCGGTCCGAGGACGTCCCCTGTCGTCCCTTCGACTAAATCGTGACAGAGCAAACGCGAAACGACTTCAGCCGTATCGATCGTAACCCCGTACTTTTTCGACTCGATCAGACCGTTGAACAAGCCGAGGGAAGCCGCCCGAAACGCATGTGTCGCGTCATTGTCATCAATCGTATTGAAGCGCCCTTTCCAGCGTCGAATCGTATCCATCATCAATGCATTGTCAATGAAATGTGCCATCTCGTCTTCGGCAAAGACGGATGTCGTCAAGCGACGGATGGCATATAACGAGTGTTCGAGTAAATAGTTTTTCAGTTCAAGCGTTTTTGCTTCAAAGAACGGTGACGCCGTCATCCGTGCTTCCCGTCTTGCGAACAACATCGCGTCGAACGTATCGATCGCTTTAACGATTTGCCCTTCAATCGTGTCATCTTCGGCATGGACGAGATAGTCTGTAAATTCTGTTTGAAGCGATTTTGACAATAAGGCGACGAGTTTCTCACTCGCCTGTTGCTCCATCGCCTGAATGTGATCATGAAGTGTCGGCTCTTTTTTCGTCCGGTGTTTGATTGGACCGGTGATCACTTCGTTCATATCGTGAAACAGTGCCTTTCCTAATAAGCGCAGGCGATCGATTTCAACGGGTTGCTGCTCTTGTTCGATATAGCTCGCCATTAAACTAAATAGAGCGACGCGAAAACTATGACTTGCGGCGTTGTCTTGAAAACGCGGAGCATACTCATCCCAACGTGGTACGTTCTGCATCCGTGTCAGCATTCGAATAAAGTTACCGTTTTGCATGAAATCTCCCCCAAAATCAAAAAGGACAGAGGAGTTGTGACCCTGTCCAATTTTTGTATTATTTTTCTTCTTTGACACCACTTCTAAACCAGCCGATGACAAGAATCAGTCCGAGAACGACCCAGAAAATCGTCTGCCAGAGCGTGCTTTCCGGAAACTCGTGCGGTAAGACATGAATGGTCGGGTGTGCAAGCGTCATGATGACGAGCTTAACCCCGACCCAAGCGACGAGCCAAAATGCTGCTTCTTCAATCCCTGGTCGTTTTTGGAGTAAAACAACGAACCAGCTTGCGAAATATCGCATGATGACAAGTCCGATGATCCCACTGAAGAAGACGACCCAAAATTGTCCCGTGTTCAGTCCACCAATCATCCCGCCGACCATCGGTAATGTCGTCGCCATGGCAACGGCCGCGAGTGTCGAATCGACGGCAAACGCTAAATCAGATAATTCGACCTTGACGACCGTCCACCAAAAATTCGGCGATTCTTTTTTGGATGCCATCGCATCCGGTATTTGATGTTTGTTTGATCGTGCCTCGACGATTCCTTTAAAGGCGACATAAAAGAGGTACGCTGCACCAAGTGCCTGTAACTCCCAAACAGTCGCTAAGTACGACGCAAAGAAAATCGCGATGAAACGAAGGACGAGTGCCCCGATTAGTCCGTAAAACAACGCTTTTTTTCGTTGATCGTCCGGTAAAGGACGAACGAGTACCGCCATGACCATCGCATTATCAGCCGACAGCAATCCTTGTAAGATGATCAGGACGAGCCCGACCGTCGCATACTGCGTAATTAATCCAATATCCATAAAAACGAATCCCCTTTTTGTTCACTAGGTTCATTATAATCTTTGTACCTGTAAAAGAAAAAGACGGAAGCTTGAACCTTGTGTTTCTATCTTCCCCCTTTTTTCGGAGTTCACACTAAAAAAGACCCTCCAGTCGGAGAGCCTTTCGCTTAAAGATGTTGATCCACTTTTTTCTCAGCATCTGGATTTGGTTTTGTTTTCGGTGAAGAGAACCAACCCCAAACTGCGAGACCGACCATGACCGTCCAGAAGAACGCTTGCCATGGCGTACTGTGAGCAAAGCCTTCCGGTAACTTCATCGCTTCAAAGATTGTTCCTTCAATCGATGCGTGATATTTCGGATGCTCAAGGGCAAGAACGGCGAGCTTGACTCCGACCCAAGCGACGATTGCGAATGCCGCTGTTTCAAGTCCAGGACGTTCTGCGAGTAGTCTGACGAAGACGCGCGCTGCGAAACGCATCAAGACGACACCCATCAAACCACCTGTCAGGATGACGACGAAATGTCCGGCATTCAATCCACCAATTTCATTTGTCCCCCAGTCAGGTAATGCGACGGCGAGTGCGACCGCTGCAAGAATCGAATCGACGGCGAATGCAAGATCGGCGAATTCAATTTTAGCGACTGTTTTCCAAAACTCCGCTTTTGAGACGGGCTCATCCGATTTCGGTTCTTGATCGAGCTCACTGTCCGCCCCATGATTTTCACCGAGCCGTCGTGCCTTGACCGTTTTATAAATATGCCGTAACCCCATGATAAGCAGGTATGCTGCACCAAGTGCTTGAATCTGCCAAATATCAACGAGGAACGAAATCGCGAACAATGCCGCGAAGCGGAGGACGAACGCTCCTGCCAAACCATAAAATAAAGCCTTTTTCTGTTGTTCGCCTGGTAAGTGTTTTACCATGACGGCGAGGACGAGTGCATTATCTGCTGAAAGTAGTCCTTCGAGTGCGATTAAAACGACGACTACCCAGGCATATTGTAGTACTAACTGCCAATCCATCTACTTCATTCCTTCCTATCTTATAAGTTTCACAAAGGCATTAACTAAAAAAAGATTTACGCGTTCATATGAACATATACTATCCGATTCAGTACAGACTTGCAAGTGTCCCTTATGATGAGTTTAGCAAACTGTTGATTCTGAGCCTTGCTAGTTTCGTTTTGCTAGCAGTTCATGATAAAATTCATATCAACAGTTCAACATAGTGCAAACACATTTGCGGAATCATCAGAGTTGCTCGTCTCTAGCATTCCTGTCATGTTATTACTATTGATAAAATACAAAAGGACAAAGGGGCCAATTGAAATGTCTACCTACCCGATTACACTACCAACAAAAGAAGAGCGTCATAAGCTTTTCGGTTCTGTTCCCCCTGTTAAAGGAACAAAACCTACTGAAAAAGATAAAATGGTTGATCTTCAAAATACACCAAAGAATTTCTTGTTTGCACTTGATGCAGTCGGTATTTCAAACGTCAAACATCCTGTCGTCATCCAAGATGGTGACAAAACGCAGGCCACTGTCGCGACGTTCGAGCTTTCGACATCACTCGTTCAAGACCGTAAAGGCATCAACATGAGTCGCTTAACGGAGCAACTCGATCAGTACCATCAAGAAGGATGGGTCGTCACGAACGAATCACTGATTCAGTTCGCGCGCGATTTAGCCGAGCGGATGGAGCAGTCTGAAGGTCAATTAACGATTCGCTACCCATGGTTCTTCACGCGTAAAGCACCGGCAACTGGACTCAGCGGTCTGATGAATGCCGAAGTCTGGCAAACGGTCAGTGTCGATACGGAAACGAATGAAGCAACGTTGACGGTCGGGTTAACGATCAATGTCACGACACTCTGCCCATGTTCAAAAGAAATCAGTGAGTACAGTGCCCATAATCAACGTGGTTACGTCACGATGGAAGCATCGCTTCGTGACGAGGCAGATGACTTTGACTGGAAACAAGAATTACTGGATGCGGCTGAATCAAATGCATCAGCACCACTTCACCCGGTCCTCAAACGTCCGGATGAAAAACGTGTTACGGAGATGGCTTACGAAAACCCACGCTTCGTCGAAGATATGGTCCGCTTAATCGCGGCTGATCTCTACGAAATGGATGCGATCGCAACGTTCTTCGTCGAATGCCGAAACGAAGAAACCATTCACCAACACGATGCCATCGCTCGAATCACGTTCGATAAAGACGCACAATAAGTCTTATACCACCCTCGCCCTAGATGACCTCTTCGTTGTCTAGGGCGTTTTTTCATTAACCGGATGCACTTTTTTGAAACGCCTGGAAGCAATGAAGAAATCGGCATGACTTGAAACAATATTAAAAATGAGAGGAAGGACCTAGTAATGGTCCATCCTCTCATTTTGTTTTTTTTACTCGTTTCGGAGCAATAAGTCCGTCGCCCGAACGGTTCCCCATGGCGAAACATCAGCTTTGACTTCTAATTTTTCCGCATCCTCATACCCTTTCCCTGTACCTTGTTCGACATAATATTGAGTCAGCTGAGAAATCGTCACGTATTCATCGTAATACTCACCAGCAACCGAACCGAAAAAGCGGTCATTCGAGATTTTATCAATTCTTGCATATCCATCTTCCCCCGTTATAAACGTAACGTAGACAAGTCCTTGTTTGACAGAAGCATCCGGTTTTAAATCTGGATACTGCAACACGACGTACTCCCCGTAAATCGGATCAAATGGATCAAACGGCTCTGCCCGGAAGCGGTAACTCTCTCCAAACCACGAAATCGCATAAAAACTGAGCACGACAAGCAAAACAATCAGTGTCTGAATAAACGCAAACCCGTACTTTTTCATGCCGACTGACCTCCTTCACGACGTCGTTGCATCCACCAGAGCACACCGGCAATCAAGAACACGAGTAAGGCCCCGCCTAAGAAAAAGAGTGACATATTCAGACGATTCCAAGCATAAATGAAGTAAACCGTCAGTTGAACGGCAATGAAATACACGAACGGAATCAGTAAACGATGACCGGTTCGTTCTCGCTCAATCAAATAAACGAATGCCATCACTTCAACTAAAATCGCCATCAAGATCGCTTGATCCTCGAACCATAAGAGTCCGACCAAACCGAGCGGGACGATGAAAAGGAGCGGACGGTAACGTACATAAATCAAACTTCCGACCGCCGCTGCGGCAAGTACAAGTAAAATCGTTTCGACGAGCGAAATCGGAGCAGTTGTCGTTTCTGCGCGGACAGAGAGATAGACCAGTGAGTTAATGGCTGCCGTAACTAAATAAAGTGCGTAAAGGAGCGGGCGTTTTTGTTCCTCTCGAACAAGTAACAGTAATGGAACGAGGAAAAATAAAGTCCAAATCGGCCAAAGAATGCCTTCGTATGACACGAGAAAAAACAATTCCAATCCTGCGAAGTAGAGGAGCAACCAGCTAAAGATCAGTGACGGAAACGTTTGACTGAAATAGAACCAGGCTACGGATATCAGAATTAAACAGACAAATGACGTCCAGTCGAGAAACGTCGCGTACTCACTCCCGAAGCTGCCGATTCCCGTAAAAATATTCAATCCCGCCAAAAAAGCGACGACAGCGTAGGCAGCGTGACGCCAAACGAAAAAATGACCGAGTGCCATAAGAAAGATTACCCAGGCAATGAATGAGCTTTCAAGCGACATATGAAAAGTTTGGACCGTGACAATCAATGCACCAAGGAACGCGAGAATCCCGAGTATCCGGAACGCCACGGGATTCCAAATCGTCCGGCGTTCGGAAATATCAGCTAGCACATAACAACTGATCATGATGACAAGAACGAGTCCGATTTTGACCAATGCCGGAATGACTTGCCAATTAGCCGCTAAAAAACTGAGTAAGGCCAAGCCGACAAACGTCAAGCCGACAATCAACAGTAAGGGCGTCCGCTTTTTGAATTGGTGTCTGTGTTCGTACGCTTCAATCCGATCGACGGTTTCTGCATCAAGCAATCCTGCTTCCTGCCATTCTTTCAACTTTGTCAATCGCGCCATCTTTCCACCTCCTAGGACTCAACACTACACTTATATTTTTCCCGTTTTCCTATCGCTTCAAGCAAATTCACAATAAAAAAAGCGACTACGCCCAGCTCAGTTTCGCTGATGTAGTCGCCTTCATCTGGTTTAAACGCGGAATTGCGTCACCATTTCTTGTAGTTCTTCTGCCATATCCGACAATGCTTTCGCGGATTGCGAAATTTCTTCCATCGAACCGAGCTGTTCTTCCGTCGTCGTCGCAACACGTTCGGATGCTGTCGAATTTTCATCCGCAATATGAGCGATTTCCGTTGCCGAAGCCGACACTTCTTGGACGTTCGCCGCGATTTCTTCGACCGTCGCTGTGACATCTTCGATTCGTGGCGTCATCTCTTGTGTCCGTAACATAATTTTCTTGAAACGTTCCGCTGAATCTTCTGTCGTCTCAAGTCCGGCTTTCGTATGATGCGATACTTCTTTCATCAAGGAAACCGACCGTTCTGTTTCCTGCTTGATGTTTGTAATCAGGCCCGAAATTTGTTTTGTCGACTCTTGTGACTGTTCGGCTAGCTTCCGAACTTCACTCGCGACGACCGCAAATCCTTTGCCATTTTCGCCGGCCCGTGCTGCTTCGATCGCTGCATTCAAGGCAAGCAAGTTCGTTTGGGCTGCAATCCCGTTGATGACATCGACAATCTTTCCGATTTCGTTTGAGCGATGAGCCAAGGATTGAATGACTTCACCGAAGTTTTCGACCGATGCATCAATCGCTTTCATCTGTGTCACATTTTTCCCGACCGCAATCGTTCCGTCTTCTGCTTCGAGTGCTGTTGCCCGTGATAGCTCGGAGACGTTCGTCGAACTCTCTGCGATTCGCATGACACCTGACGTAATCGCTTGGAGTGATACAGCATTTCCTTCGAGTTGACGTTTCGAGTGGTCAGCACCTGCTGCCATCTGTTGGACGGAACCTGCGATTTGCTCGGAAGCTGCTGTCGTTTGCGCTGCGTTCGCCATCAATTCTTCTGAAGACGCCGCAACTTGCCCAATCGATTGATCGAGGTTCGTCACGATCGACCGGAGTGATGTGACCATGACATTAAAACTTTGGGCCACCTGACCGATTTCGTCATTGGATTCGACGATGACTTGCTCCGTCAAATCACCTTCTTTAATCCGATCGGCACTTTCCGTCAAACGACTTAACGGACGGAGGATCGAACGGAGAATAAAGTAGAGTAAGACAGCTGCTAACAAGAACGTTCCAGCGATAACGGCAACTGTTGTCCAAAGAATGCCCGATGTTTCATTTGCAATTTCTTTATCGTACAGTGTTCCGGCGACTTTCCATCCCGTCAGACTGTTCGTCATATAGTCCATTTTCTTTCCTTGATTCTCAAACTCATAAGAAAACTGACCATTTTTTCCGGCATAAAGGGACGTGACCCAGTCTCCAGATGCCTTTTCTCCAGCCTTCTTCGTCGGATGTGTGACGAAATTCTTATTGGAATCGAGAATCGTGACATAACCTTCTTGACCGATTTTAACTTTTTTAGCAATTTCAGAAATTCGATCGACATCCACGTCGACAGCAATGACGCCACGTCCATTCCCACCTGTTTGTGAAAGGGTGACCATCATCTTCCCTGAAGCTGCGTCGACGTATGGATCAGTAATGACGACTTTCCCACCGGCGTCCTCCGCCGCCTGATACCACGGACGTTCTCGTGGATCATAGTCATCTTCAAATGACTGCTCCGGATAGATAGTCATATCACCTTCCGTCGTCGCGTAATAAATATTTGCTGCTTGCGGGTGTGTATCGAGATATTCTGTCATCTTTTCTTTCAATGCTAAATTCTGTTTCCCTTTTTGATAGAGCATTCCATCAATCCGGTCTGCAAAGAACGCGACATCTCGTCGTACGGGATCAATGATATTGGTGATTTCATCGTTCATCCGGTCAACACCGGCATGTGCTGATTGCAGGATTTGATCTGTGATTTTCTGTTTCGCTTGATTGTATGCAACAAAACCAATCAATAACGATGGAATCAATAATAAGAGTAAAGATGTAATAATTAGTTTCTGCTTGATGCTAATCGTTCGTTTTTTTGTCTGTTCCATACATGACTCCTCTTCCCGATATGTAAACTCATTGTTCTAATCTATATATCGGTCAGAACGTGTCATTTTTCACAACTAAATGAAAAAGAAGGTAATCCATTTTCATGAATTACCTTCTTGGACTACCTATAAAATGATGCGGAATAACTTCGCGAACAGAACGTTTGAGAAAAGAACACTATCGCTTTACGCTTCTTGATCGCCCTTCCAGTTCATCATCCCGCCTTCGACGTTGACGATGTCGTAGCCATACTGTTCGAGGAAACGTCCGACGTTCTCGCTGCGTCCACCTGCTTTGCAAATCAGGTAGTATGTTTCACCTTCTTGCAGCTCCGTATAGCGTTCACCGATTTCAGACATTGGTAAAAAACGGACGTTCGGGATATGACCCGCGTCATATTCATCCTGCTCGCGCACGTCCACGACGTGGAGTACTTCACCGGCTTCAAGCTTTTCTTGTAACTGATCGACATGGATTGTTTTCATCGTAAGTTCCTCCTCTTGTTTCATCTTTGTTCAGTGTAGCAAAATTGATGCCGAAACAGAACAAAAGAGACCGGCCGAAGCCGGTCTCCCTGATTCATTCCCCTGATGCCCGGTCGAACGAGCGTCGTGTCTGCTTATGCATCCCCCGCGCATAGTAGACCGCAATCAAAATCACATACCAAAGTGGTCCGACGATGAGCGCAATGCGCGTACTGGCATCAAACGCCATCAAGACGATGACGCCAGCCAGTGCGAGCAAGGCGATGTAGTTCGCGACCGGGAAAAATGGAACGCCGAATTCTGCCGTACCATAGACTTTCCGAGCCCGCATTTGCGAAATCAAAATCATCGCCCATGTCCAGACGGCTCCGAACGTCGCGATACTCGTCACGATCGCAAAAACGTTTTCCGGTAAGAAGTAGTTTAAGGCGACGCCGACGAGCAGCGCGATTCCTGAAAGAATCGTTGCGATTGCTGGGACTCCGTTCTTCGAAATCTTCGCGAACCGTTTTGGTGCTTCTTCATTTTGTGCCAGGTTCATCATCATCCGTGCCGTCGAGAAAATACCCGAGTTACATGACGACAATGCCGCTGTCAGGACAACGAAGTTGATAATGCCGGCAGCTGCCGGAATGCCCAGTTGATCAAATAGTAAGACAAATGGGCTACTGTTATTTTGTCCGACTTGATCCCATGGATAAATCGACAAGATGACGAATAGCGCACCGATGTAGAAAATCAAGATCCGTAAAAAGACGTTGTTGACTGCCTTACGAATCGTTTTCTTCGGATTTTTAGCTTCCCCAGCTGTGACCCCAATCACTTCAATGCCTAAGAACGCAAACATGACCATTTGCATCGCCAGCAGGACTCCCCCGAATCCGTTTGGCAAAAATCCACCATGCGACCAAAGATTAGAAATCCCGACCGGTGTACCCCCGTTGCCAAGTCCGACGACAATCGTCAATGTCCCAAGAATAATCATCGCAACAATCGCGACAATCTTAATCAAGGCGAACCAAAATTCGAATTCGCCATAAAATTTGACGGCAATGAAATTAATGCTCGTCATAAGTAGTAATGCTGAAAGCGCCCAAATCCAGCGTTCCGACTGCGGGAACCATTCCTGCATATAAATTCCGACTGCTGTGATTTCTGCCATACATGTAAAAATCCACAGAAGCCAATAATTCCACCCGGTCAAAAATCCAGCGAGTGGACTGACATATTTCCGGGCGTATTCAGCAAAGCTTCCCGCCACCGGTTCACGTACCGCGAGCTCCCCAAGTGCCCGCATGATGATGAAGATGATGATACCGCCGATTAAATAACCAATCAGAATCCCTGGTCCTGCCAACTGAATGGCTTTTGCCGAGCCTAGGAAAAGTCCAACGCCGATTGCCGCCCCCAGCGACATCAACGTAATATGACGCTCTTCCAGTCCCCGATTTAGCTCTGTCTGTTGCTTCATTTGTACGACGTCCTTCCTGTCTCTCTATCGTTCTTAGCAGTTCCCCAAACCGCTACGTTGTCAGTATAAAGAAGAGGTGTCTGATTTGTAAACGTTTTCAAGTGAGATTTACCACTTTCTTCCCATACTCGAAATATTCTGATTTGTGTAACGTTCTCTCATCACAAAAAAGAGACCTCCATCCGAAGATGCAGGTCTGCTCGTAACACAATCGTTCTACTATTTACTCAGCTTTTGCGAATTGTTCGTCTTCTGTACGCTGCTTGCGATCAGCCAAACGGAACAAACCATTGAGAAGCAATGCCGTCAACGAACCGGCGACAATCGGACTATCCGTCAAGACGCGGATTTGTTCCGGTAAACCGGACACGATCGCCGGGTTCATACTGATGCCGAGTCCGACGCCAAGCGATAAGGCGACTGTCAAGACGTGGTCGTTTTTTGCGAAGTCGACGCGAGACAGAATTCGAATTCCGCTTGCTGCAACCGTCCCAAACATGATGAGCATTGCCCCACCAAGCACTGGTTTCGGAATCAGTGTCGTAAAGGTGGCGACTTTCGGCAAGAAACCGAGGATGACTAAAAACAACCCGGCAAAGATGATGACTTTTCGTGTTTTAACGCCCGTCAGTTGAACAAGCCCGACATTTTGACTGTAGGTCGTGTATGGAAAACTGTTGAAAATCCCGCCGATGATTGTCGCAGCACCCTCTGCCCGGTAACCGCGTGCTAAGTCTTGCTTCGAGAGTTTTTTATCCGTGATTTCACCAAGCGTCAAGAAGACGCCTGTCGATTCAACCATTGAGACGAGACCAACGAGCGTCATCGTCAAAATCGCCGTGATATTAAACGTCGGTGCACCAAAGTAAAACGGTGTAATCATTTGGAACCACGAGGCGTCAGCAACTGGACTAAAATCAATCATCCCCGTGCCGAATGCGACAAGTGTTCCGATGAGCACCGCAATCAAGACAGCCGCTGCCTTCGAAAAAACGGTGCCGTAACGATTTAAAATCAAGATTAAAGCAATCGTTAATCCGGCGAGACCGAGGTATCGGAAGTCACCAAAATCTTTAACGCCTTGTCCGCCACCGATATCATTGATGGCCGCCGGAATGAGTGATATTCCGATAATCGTCACGACGGATCCGAGCACGACCGGTGGAAATAAAATCGCAATCCGGCTAAAGAGTCCGGAAATCAATAAAATGATGATGCCGCTTGCGATTAATGCGCCGTAAATCGCCGTGATGCCCTGCAGGCTACCGATCGCAATCATCGGTCCGACTGCCGTAAACGTACATCCGAGCACGACCGGCAGTCCGACACCGGTATACTTCGTGACGAAGACTTGGAGTAACGTCGCGATTCCACACATGAATAGGTCAATCGCGACAAGATACGCGAGGCCTTCTCCGGATAGTCCGATTGCACTGCCGACGATCAACGGAACGATGGCTGCTCCTGTATACATGGCAAGGACATGTTGGAGTCCGAGCCCTGCCGCTTTAAAATTCGATAAGGATTTCATACGTTCACCGAGCGGACGAACGTCGCTTTCCCGTTCTCTAATTTTTCAATTCGCGCGAGCGATTCAACACGGAATCCTGCATCAAGTAACTTCTCTCGCCCCGGTTGGAATGATTTTTCGATCACGATTCCGATACCGACGACTTCTGCTCCTGCCTGCTCGACTAATTTAGCAAGACCGAACGCCGCTTCCCCGTTCGCTAAAAAGTCATCGATGATCAGCACACGTTCACCTTGCTGTAAGTATTTTTCAGCGACCGTGATCGTACTCGTCTGCTGTTTCGTAAACGAGTAGACTTCTGCTGAAATCGTTCCTTCGTTTAACGTCAGCGACTTCGTTTTTCGTGCATAGACCATCGGTACACCGAGACGAAGCGCCGTCATCATCGCCGGTGCGATTCCACCTGCTTCAATCGTTAAAATCCGCGTAATGCCTGCGTCTTGAAACCGATGCATGAATTCATAAGCAATTTCCCACATCAATGTCGGATCGACTTGATGGTTAAGGAATGCATCGACTTTCAAGACTTGATCGGACAGGACGATTCCTTCTTTGTTAATCATTTCTTCTAAACGTTTCATAGCTGAGTTCTCCTTTATTGACGAAAAAAAACGTACAGCGCTACCCCCGGGGGCAGCCACTGTACGCCAAAAAAGAGAGCAGTAACTCACCACCCGTAGTCGGATCGTTACGGCGATCCGGTAGAGACTCGTGGGCCAATTCCCACTATTATACGAGCGTTGCTATACGTTTATGATTCGTGCATGATGTGTTTCATTTTACGATGTTCTCTGAAAAAGTAAAGACTTTTCCGTTTTATGCGTTTGCTTCAACTGCCTGAGCTGCCGTGATGATCGCAAGTTTGTAGACATCTTCTTCGTTACATCCACGTGAAAGATCGTTGACCGGTTTGTTGAGACCTTGGAGAATCGGTCCGATCGCTTCGAATCCACCAAGACGTTGTGCGATTTTGTAGCCGATGTTTCCTGACTCAAGGCTTGGGAAGATGAAGACGTTGGCTTGACCGGCAACATCTGATTCTGGTGCTTTTGATTTCGCGACACTCGGGACGAACGCTGCATCAAATTGTAATTCTCCATCGATTGCAAGTTCAGGCGCACGTTCTTTTGCGAGACGTGTTGCTTCGACGACGCGTTCTGTTTCAGGTGATTTTGCTGAACCTTTTGTCGAGAAGCTGAGCAATGCCACTTTCGGCTCGATGCCGAATGTTTTTGCTGTTTTTGCTGATGCGATTGCATTTTCTGCTAAGTCGTTTGCGTCAGGTGCGATATTGATTGCGCAGTCAGCGAAGACATACTGCTCATCATCGCGAACCATGATGAAGACACCCGATGTTTTCTTATAGCCTTCTTGCATTTTGATGATTTGAAGTGCCGGGCGGACTGTATCGCCAGTCGCGTGCATCGCACCCGAGACGAGACCTGCTGCTTTACCTGTATGCACGAGCATCGTTCCGAATGTGTTGACGTCCTTTAAGATGACTTCACGTGCTTGTTCTTCTGTCGCTTTTCCTTTACGGCGCTCGACGAATGAAGCAACAAGTTCTTCCATCGCATCGTACGAAGCCGGGTCGATTGTTTCAAGATCCGTTACGTCGATTCCGTTCGCCGACGCCGTCTCTTCAATCTTCACGCGTGGTCCGATAACGACTGGTGTGACGAGACCATCTTTTTTCAGGCGGACAGCAGCACCAAGAACACGTGCGTCGATTCCTTCTGGGAAAACGATTGATGGTTGGTGTGCTTTTACTTTTGTCTCAAGCATTTCGAATAATTGCATGATTTTCTCTCCTTTTATGTCAATCAAGTGTCGGTTTCTATTCCTTATACATTCCATCGTTCATTATACACAGTTCTGTTTCGTTATTAAAACAATTTGCAAAAAACTTCTTTTACCCATTACACGGAGCGATTTTTTATCACTATTACAGTTATTTCTAGGAATAGTACAGAAGGCGCTTAACGCGTTTTAGCACACCCTTTTACTTCATACCCCGATTCGTGTTACTTCATGTCTCTATCCCTAATGAGAGACGGTTGTTTTGTTGCGATGAACCGTCCGATCTATGATAAGATTAGCAATGGAGAATGTACTTTTCATTATAGATTTCAGGAGGTTTTTTCATGGAACATCAAACATCAGAACCAACTGCTACACAGCAAGCCGCCGAAACTCTCGACGGTTGGTATACATTACATGATTTCCGCCGGATTGACTGGTCGCGCTTAAAACAAGTCGAAACAACTGTCCGGACGAAAATGATCAACGAATTCCAAACGTTCTTAGCTGAGCTCGGACAAGTCGAAGAACAAAAAGAAGGCAGTCATGCCCTCTATACGATCATCGGTCAAAAAGCAGATCTCGTTTTGATGGTCCTTCGTCCGACAATGGAAGACATCCAAGCCGTCGAAGTGAAGATGCAAAAACTCGACTTATATGACTATCTCATCCCGACGTATTCATATGTCTCCGTCGTCGAACTCGGCACATACCGTGGATCTGGCGAAGGGAACCCGTATGAGAACCCGTATGTACGCGACCGTCTCTATCCAATCTTGCCAAAATCGAAGCACATCTGTTTCTATCCGATGAGTAAATCTCGTCGCGATGGCGATAACTGGTACACGCTTTCGATGGAGAAACGGAAAGAGCTCATGTACCGTCATGGTATGATCGGGCGGAGCTACGCTGGGAAGATTCAACAGATTATCGGTGGATCAACTGGCTTTGACGATTGGGAATGGGGCGTCACCTTGTTCGCGAATGATATCCTCCAGTTCAAAAAAATCGTCTATGAAATGCGTTTTGACGAAGTGAGTGCAAAATACGGTGAATTCGGTGAGTTCTTCATCGGCAACCGTCTTGAGTCAAGCGAGCTCGAAACACATTTCGCGCTTTAATATGCTAAAAGACGTTTCATAGAAAAACCCTATGGGAATATACTCTTTGCGGCCATAAAAGATGTACGTTTTATACGTTAAGGAGGAATGATCATGGGGAATGCTATGAACCGGTCAACGCGATCGCGTGAGTTGCAATTCGCTGTGCTTTCAAAAGAGCTAAAGCCAGTCGCACAACGTGTACTGGATCGCTATGAGCAAGCATTATCGAAGTTAAATAAAACACAACCAATAAAGCATTGAGGCAGTTGCTTCAATCGTAATCGGTCAAGAGGCAGTGATGTCTCTTGACCGTTTTTTTTATTTCGATGGCGTAATCGTCGTAAAAAGACAAAAAAAAGAGAGTGGATATACATCCACTCCCAGTGTGTAGACAAACTTTGAACATGCGATATCGGGAGGCAAAACCCTGCTCGTTTTCCGTGAGGATCAAGGAGCAACGGCTTGCGCCTCGCCCGAGGAAAGCAACGAAAAAAGACGCTTTCAACTCCCGCTAGCACGTTGTCTACATCCTAAGAGAGTGGCTATAAAATCCACTCCCTTACTTTCGTTTAACGACCAACTTTTCAAGTCAGTCGACGGATCATAATCCCTTATACGCACCAATCGCAACAAAAATCCATGCTGCGATGAACAGAACGCCGCCAATCGGTGTGATTGCACCGAGTTTTGTAATCCCTGTCAGCGCCATGACATATAAGCTGCCGGAGAAGAAAACGATTCCGGCGAGCATCAACCAACCTGCAAGCGAAAATTGTGAAATCGAAACTTTCAGTAACATGCCACCGAGTGCCAAAATCCCAAGTGAGTGCACCATCTGATAGAGGACACCCGTCTGCCAGTTCGCAAGCATCCGCTCAGATAACATATCTTTTAGCGCATGCGCTCCGAACGCACCGAGTGCGACCGCTACCATCATCGACAAAGAACCAATCATGATTAATACTTTCATTTTCATTCTCCCCCTAAACGTCGTGCCGGTAAATTCCATTCATAATAATAAGATAGCATACGTAAAATCGTAATGAGTCCGAGTAATGTGAACAAATGCAGAGGATTCGTCAGTTGGAACCGATCGATGACGAGCGCGGCCATGACGGCCCACATCGCATAGATTTCCTTATGCAGGACAAGCGGTTTGCGTCCGGCGAGTAAATCCCGGATGACACCACCGCCGACACCCGTTAAAACAGCTGCTGAAATCGTTGCTGAAAGAGGTAAGCCTTTTGCAGATGCCATGAGTGCACCCTGGATCGCAAATGCGGATAAACCGAGTGCATCGGCGAGCACGCCCCACCGTGACCAATGTGGTAAAAATAATTGTGGTAAAACAAAGATTAATAATGCGACTAAAATCGCGATCAAGAACAATCCGCCTTGCGACCAAAGTGCCGAGACGGGTACACCAATCAACAAGTTCCGGATTGCACCGCCTCCGAACGCCGTAATCAATGCCAATAACCAAACCCCAAACAAATCATATTTTTCTTCCATCGCGACGATCGCGCCACTCATCGCAAATGCGACCGTTCCGATGATATTTAATAAGTCCCAGGACATGCACACATTTCACCTTTCCACATTGAAATTCCATTACTTACTATACTCTCTTTTTGCGTCGCGTCCACCTTATTTTTACGATTCTTTTTTCAGCCGTTTGTAAGTGACGTTTTTAGGTAAAGTAACCTATACTGAAACAAACTGTACAGGAAGCTAGGTGACCGTATGAAACGTTGGGCGCTCTACCGGATTTTCGTCATCGTGACGATGTTCGCTCGTTATATTTGGACTATCTATCGATTCACCCGGAAAAACCGACCAGGTACGAATACTGAAGAATTCGAGCGCATCATGATCACGATTGCGCGTGATTATAAGAAGAAAGCACTGCGTCTCGAAGGACTCCTGATTAAACTCGGGCAGTTTTTATCGATTCGTGCCGACTTATTCCCACCAACCGTTTTAATGGAGTTAACTGAACTCGTCGATAAGGTCCCATCGAGCAAACTCGGGGAATCTCGAAAAATCATCGAGGAAGAATGGGGCATGCCGATCGAAGACGTCGTCGATAATATCAGTCCTCGCCCCATCGCATCTGCTTCAATCGGAGAAGTATATAGTGCGACACTCAAATCGAACGGGCGAAAAGTCGCAATCAAAGTCCAGCGTCCTAACATCGAACGAATCATTAAAACGGATTTCCGCGCGATGCGTCTCGTCATCGCGATGCTTCGACGGACGTCACTCAATAAATCGACTGATCTCCAAAGTCTTTATCGCCAAATGGTCTTCGTCATCGGAGATGAACTGAATTATCGGACCGAATTAAAAAATGGTCTCTACTTTAAAAAGATGTATGAAACGAACCCTGTCATCTACATTCCAGACTATTATGAAGAACACTGTACGAATCGCGTCTTGATGATGGAGTGGATTGACGGTACACGGATCACGGACCTCGAGTTTTTAGCAGAACATCAAATCGATCGTGACGAACTCGCGCGTAACCTCTTCCTGAATGCGGGTGAACAGTTGCTGTTCGGCGGGAAATTTCATGCCGATCCCCACCCGGGCAACGTCCTCGTCCAGGCAGACGGAAAAATCGTTCTGCTCGACTTCGGGATGATTGGTGCGACGACCCCGGACGACATGCGGGCGATTCAAGGAATCTTACAGTCGTTCGTCACACTCGATTACGATGCAATCGTCGACGGTCTGGAAGACTTACGTTTCTTATTACCGAACGCCAACAAACAAAATATCCGCCAGGCGATTGAAAAAGCCGTCAACTTTTACCTTGAAAGCGACATGGAGAACGTCGATACGAAATTAATTGAAAAAGTACTGTCTGATATTGAATTACTCGTTCGGAATGAACCGATTCAATTACCGGCCGAGTTTGCCTTTTTCGGTCGTGCCGCTTCGACGATCCTAGGTATCCTGCAAATCCTCTCACCAAAAATTAACTTGCTTGAACTTGCTAAACCGATGGTCCGCCGTTGGCTGGACGAAGAAGGGAAAAACCAGAATCGTTACTTACAGATTGCAGGGTCTTACGGCGCACGTCTTCTCGCCTTTCCTCGCCTAGTCAATGATGCCCTCAGTGAACCAACACGCTGGCGGTTGTTCGAACAGCAAAAATTTTCACGCGTCGCGAATATGGAATCTCTTAAAATTCGTCAGTGGACCAGTTCACTCGTCGGAATCGTCAGCTTACCTGTCAGTTACGGTGGCTATTTCTTAAGTCAGTATGACTTGATGGGGATTTCTTTAACGATTGCTGTCGTCGCCCTCTGGAACGCTCGACGAATCGGACGACACATCGTCCGCATCGCTGATGAACCCTTTAAATAATAATTTTCACGTCCCATTCGTGGGGCGTTTTTTATTTTAAGATAATATTCGTTACCCATTAGAGGTTTTTCGTCGGGATTCCCGGGGTACATCTTCAAGTAGATAGAACAAATGGAAGAGGTGAATCACTTGATTGATATTTTAATTGCCATCGTTCCTGCATTGATGTGGGGGACGTTGCCTCTCGTCGTTTCAAAAATCGGCGGTTCAACAGAACAACAAATTATCGGGACAACACTCGGTGCGTTAGCATTCGCCCTCGTGACGTTCTTATTTATCAGTCCAGAACTGTCGATGACAGCCTGGGTTGCCGGTCTTTTCTCCGGTGCTTTTTGGGCACTTGGTCAAATGAACCAATTTGCTGCTTTTAAACAAATGGGTGTTTCGAAAACGATGCCGATTTCGACCGGGATGCAACTCGTCGGAACATCCTTGTTTGGCGTCCTCGCTTTTGGTGAATGGTCAAATACATCCGCACTTATTCTTGGAATTAGCGCTTTAGTACTGATTGTCGCCGGTGCTGCTTTTACATCGTATAAAGAAGATAAGAGCAAGAAGGATGAAAACATCGGAAAAGGATTGCTTCTACTCGTCATCTCGACGATTGGTTATGTCGGCTATGTCGTCATCGCCCGTTGGTTCAACATCAATGGTTGGGAAGCCGTTTTACCACAAGCAATCGGGATGGTCGTCAGCGCCATTTTACTTTCATTACGCAAAGGGAATTTGTTTGCGAGACAGACGTTCACAAATGGCCTTGCCGGTATCATGTGGGCTATCGGGAATATTGCCCTATTGCTCGCAACGGCACGTGTCGGCGTCGCAACAAGCTTTTCGTTATCACAAACCGGTGTCGTCATCTCGACAATCGGCGGCGTTCTGTTCTTGAAAGAAGCTAAAACGAAAAAAGAAATGACGTTCGTTATCATCGGCTGTACTCTCGTCGTAGCGGGCGGTATCATGATCGGGTTTACAAAACAATAATCTAAAAGGGAGTCGATTTTCATGTATAATAGTCTAAACGGAAAAGTAGCTATCGTCACAGGCGGTTCAATGGGAATTGGCGAAGCCGTCGTCCGCCGTTACGCGGAAGAAGGTACAAAGGTCGTCATCAACTATCGGAGCCACCCGGAAGAAGCGAATCAGATTGCTGAAGACATCAAGCAAGCCGGTGGAAAAGCCATTACGATTCAAGCTGACGTATCGAAAGAGGACGACATGATTCGTCTTGTTAAAGAAACAGTTGACCACTTTGGTCGACTCGATATCTTCGTCAACAATGCCGGTGTCGAAATGCCATCACCGTCGCACGAAATGTCCCTCGAAGACTGGCAAAAAGTCATTGATGTCAACTTAACCGGTTCATTCCTCGGCGCACGTGAAGCCTTGAAATACTTTGTCGAGAACGACATTAAAGGGAACATTATCAATATGTCGAGCGTTCACGAAATCATTCCATGGCCAACATTTGTTCACTATGCGGCAAGTAAAGGTGGCGTCAAACTGATGACGCAGACGCTCGCGATGGAGTACGCACCAAAAGGCATTCGAATCAATGCGATTGGGCCGGGAGCGATCAACACACCAATCAATGCAGAGAAATTTGAAGACCCGGAACAACGTAAAGAAGTCGAAAGCATGATTCCAATGGGGAACATCGGGAAGCCTGAAGAAATTTCCGCTGTCGCTGCATGGCTTGCTTCTGACGAATCCAGTTACGTGACCGGCATCACACTATTTGCAGACGGTGGCATGTCACTTTATCCATCATTCCAAGCAGGACGCGGTTAATTCCGCTTTCCTGCTTTTTTAAAAGGAGAGGATCACACTATGGCCAACTTTTTCTCACTAATGAGGCGTGGTAACAAATCTGCTTTAGCTGCCGCTATCGTCAATACGATTATTGCCATTATTAAATTCATCGCTTATATCTTAACCGGTAACATCGCCATGTTCGCAGAAATGATGCATACGATCGGTGACGCTGCCAATCAAATGTTCGTTTATGTCGGATCTGCGTTAAGTAAAAAAGCACCAACAAAACGATTCCCGAATGGATTCGGTCGACTCGTCAATCTCGTCCTGCTCGCAGCAATTATCGTCGTCGCCATTTTAGCGTATGAGACGATCCGTGAAGGCGTGTTGCATATTCTACATGCTCCAGGAGAAGAAACAAGCGGACTGTGGATCATCTTAACAGCGCTTGGAATCGGCGTTGTCCTTGAAATGGGTGTCTTTTATAAAGCGATGATTGAAATCGCTCATGAAACCGGTCTGAAATCGCGTGGATTCACGCTCGTTCGCGAAAGTTTCTCGAAGCTTGGACAAGCAAAACCAGCGACGCGACTCGTCTTTATGGAAGACTTAGTTGCGACACTAGGTGGTCTCATCGCCATTATCGCCGTCCTCATTTCGCACTATACATCGTTTTATCAAGCAGAAGGGATTGCTTCTGTTTTAATCGGATTGATGATGTTTTACGTCGTCTATAACGTCTTCATCCAAAATGCAGCCGGTGCGCTCGGTGAAACTGATGAAGTCTTGACGGCAAAAATCGCAGAGATTTTACTCCGTGATAAAGATGTCCGTGATATCGAAAAACTTGAAGTCATCAAAGAGGGCGATCATTTCCACGTTGATCTTGAAATCGAAGTCGACCGTGGCATGACAATCGCGCAAGCCGATGACATCAAAGACCGTCTCGAACTGCAAATCCGGATTTTAAAAGGCGTGACCGACGTCACGATTGCCTTTGATGAGGATGATCAAATTCCGCATTATAAACCCTTCCCGCCTTCAGAATAAGAGGGAGTAACCACAAACAGTGGGCACCTGTTAGGGTGTCTCAGACTGTAGACAACGTGCTATCGGGAGATACGCGTGCTTCCCTCGGGCGAGGCGGACATGCAGACCGTTTAGAAAACGCCGATGATTCCATGAAAAACGTGATCATCGGCGTTTCGTGCGTACAGGACGGAACCGTCCGTCATGAGTTTGAGTTTGAAGCGCCTTTAACATCGGCCCCTTCAGACAATAAAGGACAAACTCTCATGGGGCGTGCATCATTAATTCGCAGCGCGTCGAAAACCCGCTTGTTTCGCTTCCTGTTCGCTACAGAACATTTCCTCTGGCTTGACGTCCTCGTATGAACGACCGCCTCTGACATGATAAATCTTATTCCCTTGCCGGTTGATATTTCCTTTGATGTCTTCACACTGACCTTTTGCCGAAGAAGTCGATTCCTTCGTCAAGACCGTTTCGTCAAATCCACGATTCGTCGCATAGCCTTCCGTTTCCCAAATGCCTTTTTTCGCTGCTTTTGCTTCTTGTTCAATGTCTTCGAACGTTTTGACATACCGCGTATCCGGTTCGTACACATAGGCGACACGCGCAAGCCCTTGACGTAACAGCTCTTGATTAACCATCTTGCCATCAATCCAGACGTACGCTAGGAGACGACCGTAACGATCCGCCTTTGAGTGATCTCGCTCGATGACGATTTTGCTCCCTTTCGGTAAGAGGTCTTTCGTAAAGCTTGAAGCTTCCGGTCCGAACGGTTGAACCGGTTTTTCCGGGTTTACCGTTTCTGGCGTATCGATTAACAAAAAACGGACGTCTTCAATCTTCCCATCCGGTAACCGGACTTTAATTGTATCCCCGTCGACGACCCGCTCGACGGTCACTTGTGTGGCCTTTGTATCATCCGGTTGTGCGATACCGAACTTCGTTTCTGTTTCCGGATCTGCCTCTAAGGCACAGCCTGTACTGAATACTAGTCCGACTAGCATCAATGCCTTCATCCAAAACTTCATCATGCTCCTCCTTTTTGTTAGTGAGCCCGTCCATTCAAAAAACGCCGACCTTGCTTGCGTCGGCGCTTCGCTACATGTATTAATTGATGGAACACTCCGTCGTACAGCTCATCGGAATGACGCGATTTTTCGCGACTCGGTCATAGAGTGGTGCTCCGATTCGTAAAACAATCGCTAACGAGACCACTGGAGAGGCAGGTAAAAGGACTGGCAAGGTTTTCGTCAACAGACGAATTCCTTCGATTCCCGGGTACCGGACCCCTCGCTCGGTTTCGACATGCATCCGTTCGAGCAATCGCGGTTGTTGTTCCACCGGCATCCGTCGCGCATCGGAAAACGTCAACTGCTGAAAACAATCAATCCGTTCAAGCAGCCGTTTCGATTTTTGACAGAGTGGACAGAGACCATCGTAGTAGACGATTAACTGTTTCATTCTGCAGACAAGACTTTTTCGACATCCGTCCGGTTCGAATACAGTGTGTAGAAGGCTTCAGCGACATTCGCCGGATCGAGCGCCGTCCCCCGCTTCACTTCTCCTGCAATCGTGACCGTCCCGACGTAAACGTTATTTTCTTTTAGCGTGTCATGCAGCATGTGTGTCAATTGACGGACACCCGCTTTTCCAATCGATAGTCCGGGTAATGATTTAATCGCATGAATTCCAGCCCCGCCACCTGTGATTAAGATGGCGCCGTCTTTTCGTTCCACCATATCCGGTGCGACGAGCTGCGCAGCATCGAGTGCCCCGAGGACGTCGATTTCAAATTCTTTCGTGATTTGTTCTGCTGAGACGTCGAGAACCGATGACTGATGCAGAATCGATGCATTGTAGACAAGGACGTCGACTTGTCCGTATTGTTCCTTCGTCCATTCGACAAGGGATGCGATATCCGTTCGGCGTGATGCGTCACACTCGACACCGACTGCTTCGACCCCATGCTCTTTCAATTCCGTGACGACAGCAGCAAGTGTGTCTTGCGTTCGCGCTGCACAAACGATTTGGAAGCCTTCTTTCCCGAATCGTTTACTGATTTCGACACCATTTCCTGGACCTGCTCCAATGATGATTGCTGTTTTCATACTGTTTCCCCCTCTGGCTTGTCTGTCTTTTCTATTCCCAAAAAGTTACGTATCTAGTCAAAAATCAAGCAATGACGGACCTTTTTGTTCATCTTCTTGTGCAACGCCCATGAAGCGTGCGAGCATCGGATCGACGTCCGGTTTTGCTGCCGGAGCTGTCTGTGAACGCACGACGTTTGCTGCCGGTGTGCCCGGTTGCTCAAGCAACAGCTCACAGTATGCTTTCATTGTCGCCAGTTGTTCGACTTGCGCCGTACCGCTCGTCTGCTCGATTTTTGCCATCGTCTGCCGCATTTTTTCAATGACATGTTGTTCTGAAATCATCTTCTTCACCTCACTTGTGCTAAATTGAAGGGACTAACCGAAAAGGAAGTGTCCTTATGATTCGTACTGCTTTAGTTGGATTTGGTCTTGCTGGAGAACACCTGCATGCCCCCTATATTACATCGCCCGATTATCAGCTCATTGCTGTTCAGTCGAGTCGTCCGGATGCAGTTGCAAAAAGCTACCCAAACGTGCCTGTATATCCATCGCTCGAAACATTACTCGCCGAGGAAACGATCGATCTCGTCGTTATCGCGACACCGAATTCTGAGCATTATCCTCTCGCACGCCTTGCGTTAGAGGCAGACTGCCATGTTCTCGTCGAAAAACCGTTTACCGTGACGTTCGCTGAAGCAGAACGATTAACTGAACTGTCTCGTCAACAAAATCGCTTACTGACAGTCTATCATAATCGTCGTTACAAAAAAGACTTCGAAACGCTACTGGAACTCGTCCGGACCGATCAGCTCGGCGACGTTCAGACGTTCGAAGCCCATTATGACCGCTACCGTCCGACCGTCCGTGAACGCTGGCGGGAACAGGACGTACCCGGTGCCGGACTCTTGTACGATTTAGGATCGCATTTAATCGATCAGGCTCTGACTTTATTCGGAGAACGACCGGATCGTGTCTTTTGTGACCAAACGATTCAGCGGATCGACGGTCCGGTTGACGATTATACGCACCTCATTCTCGCCTTCGGAACACGGCGTGCGATTCTTCACATCGGTTCGCTCGTTCCGATGTCTGGACGTTCTTTGAGCGTGCACGGAACGAAAGCAAGTTACTTCGTTGACATGGTCGATACGGAGAATGCGACCTATACATTCGGCCTTCCGGAACAACCACCTGAAGAACGCCCTTTCTTAAAGCCGGCTTCTACGTATTACACGGATCTTGCACGGGCAATCCGAAACGAAATTCCGCTCGTCGTGACGACAGAACAAGCGTTATTTGTCATGAAAATCATTGATTATGCTCAAAAGAGTGCAAAAGAGGGTACATGGATATCAGTAGAGTAATTCAATCCAATTCATAACGAACAGGGGGAACTATTCATGTTTTCAAGTACAGAACGCACGGCATGGTTAGAAGAGATGGGACAAGAACTGCTCGATGTATTAGTCATCGGAGGCGGAATCACGGGCGCCGGGATTTTGCTCGACGCACAAAGCCGCGGTATGCGTACCGGTTTAATCGAAATGCAAGACTTTGCTGAAGGCACATCAAGTCGCTCAACGAAACTCGTTCACGGGGGACTGCGTTACCTCAAACAATTCGAAATCAAGCTCGTCGCAGAAGTCGGAAAAGAGCGGGAAATCGTCTATGAGAATGCGCCCCACGTCACGACACCGGAATGGATGATGTTACCGCTCGTCGAAGGGGGAACATTCGGAAGTTTTTCAACTTCTATCGGTTTACGTGTCTACGACCAACTCGCTGGTGTACGACGCAATGAACGCAGAACGATGTTATCAAAAGAAGAAACACTCGGTTATGAACCACTCCTGCGCTCAGAACACCTCGTCGGTGGCGGGCGCTACGTGGAATACAAAACGGATGATGCTCGCTTGACGATGGAGGTCCTAAAATCCGCTATCAGTTATGGGGGACGTCCCGTCAACTATACGAAAGCAGAATCACTCGTCTATCATAACGGGAAAGCTGTCGGCGTCGAAGTCCGTGACCTCTTAACAGACCGGACGTATACGATTCGGGCGAAAAAAATCATCAATGCGACGGGTCCATGGGTCGATGAATTACGGGAACAAGATGGTTCAAAATCTGGTAAGTCGCTCCATCTGACAAAAGGGATTCACCTTGTCATCGATCAAGCTGATTTCCCGCTCCGTCAAGCCGTTTATTTTGATGTCTCAGACGGACGGATGATCTTCGCGATTCCACGCGAAGGGAAAACCTACGTCGGAACAACCGACACGAACTATAAAGGTGACATTCTCGAGCCTGGTGTCACGGAAGAAGACCGCGACTATATCTTAAAAGCGACAAATGATATGTTCAATATCGAGCTTCGTCCGGAGCACGTCGAGTCGACGTGGTCTGGTCTCCGTCCATTGATTCATGAAGATGGCAAAGATCCGAGTGAACTGTCTCGTAAGGATGAAATCTTCATTTCGAAATCCGGCTTGATGTCGATTGCTGGTGGTAAACTAACCGGTTACCGGAAAATGGCGGAACGCATCATCAATATGGTCGCCGAACAATTCAAAAAAGAAGAAGACCGGATTTATCTTGAATCACGGACGCGTCATATCTTACTTGGCGGCGGACATAAAGATGGTAGTAAAGGATTTGCCCGCTACTTGAAAGAGCAACAACCGAAAGGAGAAGCCCTCGGTCTCTCGCCAGACGAGACGACATGGCTCATCCAACGCTACGGAACGAACGTCGAACGGGTGTATGAACTCATTCGTTCACGTGGCAGTGAAGCGGAACGTTACCAGTTACCACTTCACTGGTTCGGTGCACTGCTTTACGGACTCGAAGCCGAGCTCGTCATGCAACCCGGTGATTTCTTGAATCGCCGTGCGTCCGCCGTCTTCTTCGATTATCCAAATGCCGAGAAATATGCGGACGGCGTACTCGCTCTCATGCGTAGCGAACTCGGTTGGTCGGCTGAAGAAGAAGCAAAAGCCAATGAAAGCATCAAACGTGAGTTTGACGCTGTTCGTGTAAAAAGTTCAGTTCCCTCTTAAATTAAGAAATTAGCCTAAAAAAGGCAGGAGACGCCGAAGTTCAATTCGGTGTTTCCTGCCTTTTTCCAATTCCCAAAAGACCATTTTCTTATCGGTTCGTCATCCAGTTCAAAAACACGTGGAAGTCTAGCTTCGTTCTTTCCGCATAGGCGTTTGACCAGCGTTGAATTTGCTGAAGGAAAACTTGCTCTGACTGTCCGATTGCTTCGATAATCGCGACATCCGCATGATGAGTGAGAACCGTCGCCTTAATTCCTGCATCCATATCGGCTCGCGCATGGATTTTCGCCGTAATCCGACCTTGAAGAGCTAATACATTTTCAAGATCATCCTGGCTTTTAATATGCTTTGCTTTTAATTTCTTTTTGTACGGAGAGCGCTCTCGAATGTAATACTCCTTTTGATGCATCGTCACGTATCCAAGATGAGGATCTTCATGCGCTTGCATCGCTTTTTGAGACGCGATGACCCGTAATCCTTGATGGACGGTCTCGACATCTTCGCGGTAAACAGGAACGAATAAGGACGGCACAGCCGTTTGTGCTTGTTTCATCTCAAGGATGACGTCCGGCTCTTCCTTCCCTTCCCCATTGATCAAAATGTAATAGCGTTCCAGACCAATCGAGGCGGTTCCGCTATCCAGTTTGTGGACGATGTCCTTGATCGTATAAAACGCGTCGTCTCTTCGATCGTTCTCATCGACTGATGCAATGTAATCCGGCCAAATCGCTTCGATTGCTGCGTACGTCTCTTTTTCGACACGCTTCATATCCGGTAGATCAAGAAACTTCCGGTGTCCATCAATCACAGTAGTTCGTTCACCAAGCAAGTCTGCTTTCTTCTTTTCAGCTTTTTTAATTAATTTTCGAATCGGTCCTTTCGTATTCTTGACCGTAAAACAGATGTCACTCGGGTTTTTACCATTCGCGTATTCATGAAGGTCGTGTAAGTAGTTTTCAATGTAGACCTTAATCGCCGGTTCCGCATCATAAGCGACCTCGTCTGCAAATAGACGGACCGAAACGGCCATCCGGATGACATCGTAAAGATAGGATCCGAGATACCCTTCATCAAAGTCATTAACGTCGTAAATGATTTCACCCTTCGCATTTCCATGAACACCGAAGTTCTCAAAGTGGAGATCGCCTTGAATCCATGTCGGTGTCTCAACCGGTGTGTCGAACCCTAATGGAATACGGGTCAAATCATAGTAAAACAGATGGGAACTGCCGCGGAAAAACAGAAACGGACTTTGGCTCATCTTGTCATATTTTTTCCGTCGAGCCGTTTCATCGAGTCCTCGCACTTTATCATCATAAAAATCCAATACTTTGGCAATCGTCATCTGTCGAATGTCGTCATAAACTGCTGTAAACAAAACATGACCTCCTTTCGATTCTAAAAAAGGCAGCCAAAACGAATTCGTTTTGCTGCCTTACGATTTGACTTACTCGAAGTGTTTTTTATATTCCCCATATCCGGCAGAGTCAAGCTCTTCTACCGGAATAAATCGAAGAGCAGCGGAATTGATGCAGTAACGCAGACCACCGAGCTCTTTTGGACCATCATCAAAGATATGACCGAGGTGACTATCGGCATCAGCTGAACGAACTTCTGTCCGCGTCATGCCGTGCGTCGTATCAAGATTTACTTCCATCTTGTCTTCTGCGATCGGCTTCGCGAAACTCGGCCATCCGCAACTTGAGTTGAACTTGTCTTTTGACGTGAAGAGTGGCGTTCCATCGACGATATCGACATACAGCCCCGGACGTTCTTCATCCCAGTATTCATTTCGGAAGGCCGGTTCTGTCCCGCTCTCCTGTGTCACTTTATACTGGATGGGTGTTAAGCGTTGTTTCAATTCCTGTTCCTTACCGTGATCTTTCCAAGCTTCTTTGACGAACTTGGCACGACCCGATCCGACACTATACATTTGATAGCGGAACGGATTCTTTTTGTAGTAGTCCTGATGATATTCTTCCGCCGGCCAAAATGGTGCTGCCGGACGGATGTCGACGGCAACCGGTTTTGAAAAACGACCAGAAGCATCAAGCGCTGCTTTTGATTGTTCCGCCGCTTGCTTTTGCGCTTCATCAACATAAAAAATAGCAGGTTCGTACGATTGACCTCGGTCATTAAACTGACCGCCACCGTCCGTTGGATCAATTTGACGCCAAAATACTTCAAGTAATTCTTCATATGTGATGACAGACGGATCATACGTCACCTCGACTGCTTCGAGATGTCCCGTCGTCTCAGAACAAACTTCTTTATAGGTCGGGTTTTCTGTATGACCACCGGTGTAGCCGGAAATCACCTGGTCGACACCATCATACTTATGAAACGGTTTGACCATACACCAGAAACAACCACCTGCAAATATTGCTTTTGCCATCTATCTTCCCCTCCTCTTTCTATCTCTCTAGTCTACTGCTTTTTAAAGCATGCCCCTACTATCTTGCTCACTCAATCTTCTGGATTTGCCTTCAGGCGTCGCATGACAAAATAAATCGCTGCAAAAACTAAAATCAATCCGCCGAGCGAATACCAAATGTTGTTCATACGATAAATCATTTGATAAATCGCTAATGTAATCAATAAAATCGCAATCGGGATGAATGCCCGTTTAAAGTGGTACCAGTAGTTCACGATGCTCGCCTCCGTTTTTCTTTAATCTTAATCGATTTGAGCCGTCAACTGTGAACTTATTCCGCTCGTTTGTACTCTTCCTCGAGATAAGTCGTATACCGCGCATGCCACGACTTCAAGGCAAAGCGCCAGAGGAAGACCGTCCCGACAAGCAAGACAAGCGTGATTGGCCAGAACCAGCCTGAAACGATACCATCCGGATAGGCGAGTCCTATTTTCGAGAAGAGGACATACATCAAGATGATACTCGACACGAGTAAGACCGAGACAGGCATCGCATATTTCCATGGTGTCATCCCCGTCGTACGTACCGGTCGACGACGATTCACCTGCATAACAGGACGATATTTCCCCATGAACCACATGAACAGCACTTCGATCACCAATAAAATACCGTAGCCATGGATAAAGCTGATGCCGTGATCGATTCCGAACAACTGTCTGAGTCCGAAAACAAAGAAGTAATAGGCAATGACATGAAAAACAATGACGATTTTGGCAGCAATCGGCGGAATCGTCCGCACGAGCATTCCCATCATGACGATGACGAGAATCGGAATGTTGAAAAATCCTGTGAACTGACGAATCAACGTCCAAAGACCGTCTGGTGCATACATTAAGAATGGAGCGACGACAAATGAAATCAAGGCAACGATCGTTCCGAAGATTTTACTGACACGAATCAGCTGCCGGTCGGTCGCTTCTTTCGCAAAGACCGGGCGATAAATATCGAGTACGAACAACGTCGCGATACTATTTAAGAGTGAGTTGAATGAACTAAAGACTGCTCCCAGCAAGACGGCCAAGAAAAATCCCATCAATGAGACAGGGAGCAACTCCGTGATTAATTTCGGATAGGCCAAATCTCCACTTGCTAGATTATCTCCATACAAATGGTACGCAATCACACCCGGAATCAACATGAATACCGGGACGAGTAGTTTCAGGAAGCCTGTCATCAAGACACCCTTTTGTCCCTCTTTTAAGTCCTTTGCTCCAAGCACGCGCTGAATCACATATTGATTGAGTGACCAATAGAAGAGATTCGCAAACAGAATCCCTGTAAAAATCGAAAAGAACGGAACGGCGTCGGTTGACAACCCAATCGCATTCAATTTTTCAGGGTGTGTCGTTGCGAGACGCTTCATTCCGTCGACCATGTTTCCGTCCCCGAGTGCAAAAAAACCAAGAATCGGAACGAGGAAACCGATGATGACAAGGCCGACTCCATTTAATGTATCGGAGACGGCGACAGCCCGTAGTCCTCCGAAAATTGCATAGATGGCCCCGATGATCCCGACAACCCAAATGACGAGCCACAGCGACTGCGTATAACTCAATCCAAATAACTCCGGTACGTTAAACAGCTGTAAGACGGCAATCCCGCCGGAGTAAAGCATCGATGGAATCGTCACGCACATGTAGCCAAGTAAGAATAAGAGCACCGTCATCCGCCGGACCGTTTCATCATAGCGCTGACTTAAAAATTCAGGTAACGTCGAAATCCCCATCCCCAAAAACTTAGGCAACAGGTAGATCGCCATGATGATGGCAGCAAACCCTGCCGTGACTTCCCACGCCATGCTCGACATATTCCCCATGAACGACTGACCGTTCAAACCAATCAGTTGTTCTGCCGAAAGGTTGGTCAGAAGCAAGGAACCGGCAATAAAGATTCCGCTTAGTCCACGTCCTGCCAAAAAATATTCGTCAACTCCCTGTTCCTTTCCTCGTGTCATGCGATAGGACACATAAGCAACGAGCGCCATGAAGAACGCGGCCGAACCCAGTGTCAAAATCAATTCATATGTACTCATTTCACACTTCCTCCATCCCGATTGTTTTAGTAGATTTACTGTAAAGAATTTATTCCTTATTCTTACTTTATTGAAACAATATTTTTAGATAAAAATAAAATTATTAAAAAGAAATAATCCAATTACGGATTGACATACTTGAAGGGACATATCATGGAAAGAAACTGAAAAAATCTTTCGGGAATTATTCGCTTCTTCTATACAGAAAAACCCTCTCGCAAGTGAGAGGGTTTTGGTGTGTAGACAAACTATTAATAAGCGTAAACATGCGATAACGAGAGACAATCCGTCACGATACTACCTAAAAAGCGTCATGTTTCGTTGACTCCTAAGGGAAAAGTGCGTTTTCAACGCACTGTCAGAGGCAGGCAAGACCCTGCTCATTGTCCGTTAGGATCAAGGAGCAACGGCTTGCGCCTCGCCCGAGGAAAGCAACGAAAAAAGACGCTTGATCTCCCGATTCCCGATAACACTTTGCCTATAGTCTGACCTCTCGTAAGCGAGAGGGTCCTTTAGCTTATACTATTATTTTTTCGGATGCTTCGGAAACTCCATCTCATCATACCGGACAACCGATGTCCGGTGTTTGACTTTATGTCCGAGCCAGAAGACCAAGAATAACGGAATTCCGATATACGTTGCTGCAATCCCAACCCAGTCGATTTGATCAGCGAGGAACGCGGCATAGTTTTGCCCAACGATAACGAGGAAACACAGGCCAAATGCGAATAGCGGACCAAACGGGAACGCCGGTGCAACGTACGGTAAGTCACGTAACGCATGCCCTTGGGCGACGAAACCTTTTCGGAAACGGTAATGGCTGATCGCGATCCCGAGCCACGCGATAAATCCTGTCATTCCGGAAGCATTCAGTAACCAAAGATAAACTTGTCCACCGAACATCGACGTCAAGAAACAAAGCGCACCAATCGCCCCTGTCGCGAGTAACGCATTCCGCGGCACACCGTTTTTTGAGACTTTTGCAAATAGTTTCGGTGCATCACCTTGTCGTGCCAGTGTGTAGAGCATCCGGGTTGAAGCATACATCCCGGAGTTCCCGGCAGACAAGACGGACGTCAAGATGACCGCATTCATCAATGCTGCTGCAAACACGAGTCCTGCTTTTTCGAAGACGAGTGTGAACGGACTGACGGCAACATCCGTAATATCATTTGAGACAAGGCTCGGACTTGTGTATGGAATCAACATTCCGATGACGAAGATCGCAAATACATAAAATAATAAAATCCGCCAAAACACCTGTTTAACTGCTTTCGGGACATTTTTTTCCGGATCTTCCGACTCGCCTGCTGCGATTCCGACGAGCTCCGTCCCTTGAAAGCTAAAACCTGCGACAAGAATGATACCGATGACAGCTGGAATCCCTCCGACAAACGGTGCATCACCTAAGCCAAAGTTTTTGAACCCTGCTGGTGGCTCCGAAGTAAAGATACCAAAAATCATCGCGACTCCTACACCAAGAAACACGATGACCGTGACGACTTTAATCATCGCAAACCAGTACTCGGCTTCACCGAATCCTTTGACCGAAAAATAATTTAATCCAATCATTAAAAGTAAAAACAGCGCGCTAAAATAGACGCCCGGAATGTTCGGGAACCAGTAATGCATGACGATTTGTGCTGCGACGAGCTCGACGGCAATCGTGACGGCCCAGTTGTACCAATAGTTCCATCCTAAGGCGAATCCGAATGAAGGGTCGACGAACTTCGTCCCGTACGTCGAGAATGATCCTGCGACCGGCATATAGGCGGCCATCTCCCCAAGGCTCGTCATCAAGAAGTAGACCATCAATCCGACGATTGTATAAGAAAGTAACGCACCACCCGGTCCTGCCGCTGCAACAGAGGCACCTGACGCGATGAATAAACCGGTCCCAATCGCTCCGCCAATTGCAATCATCGACATATGCCGGGCTTGAAGCCCTCGTTGTAGCCCTTCTGCTGTGGAATCGAGGGGTTGTTGTTGCTGTTGTAAATTGTTCATGTCTGTCGCTTCTCTCTTTTTATAATTTTTGAGAGGGCGTAAAAAAGCGCCCTCACCTTCCAAGAGGAAGATGAGAACGCAACATATCGATGATGCGTCTCATTCTACCGTCGTGAAAGATAGCTCCCCATAAACCGCAAACGGTTCATGACAGTATTAGACCTGTTTGATCTAATCCCAATCGCTGACTTTCAAAGTAGTCTACGATTTCGGCAATTCTTCCTTTTGAGCTATTTCATCTGCCGCTTGACGACATCCGTAACCCGACTCATAAGAATCGCAACCTCCATCCCACTGGTTGAGTGAGAACTAATTAAGTTGATTTACTAATTCATTACTTCGACATAGTACATAATATGTTTCTTGTTTGTCAATTTATATTTTTGAATCCTACCGTGCTCATAGTAAAATTCCGATATTTTTAGTACACTAAATGGTAGAAGGTAGTACAGAAAGGATGTTGCTCAGATGGGACAAGAACAACATGACCAATTGACATATCGATTAGAAGAACAAATGCGCGTGATTCTCCGGACGTTGCGCCGTGAGTTGAATCAACTGTTTGAAGGTACTGCCACGCGAAGTGAATTCTTCATCTTACGTAGCTTATCTGAAAACGGCCCCCAGCGTCCGACATTACTCGCGGAACAGTTCGAACTTGCGACAAGTCAGGTCACCGCTTTGACAGATAAACTTTATAAGACCGGTTTTGTGACACGGACACGTTCGACGGAAGATCGTCGTTCAATCGTCCTTGCCTTGACTGACGAGGGAGAGGCCGCTTTTCGGAATCTCGAAGTCGTCCGTCGCAAATATCTTCAGGAGCGATTCGGCACTTTGTCTGAAGAGGAACTGAACGTGATGATCCATGTATTTGATAAAATCCTCGCGACAATGGATGAAGAAGTCGTCTCATCCAATTAATAAATTAAAAATCAAGAGAAGGACAGAGGTTTTATTCTGTTTTTCTTTTTTTATTCTAAACATTCAGACCTCCTATACCGTTAGTAGAACGAGTATACTCAAAGTATATAATTGGAAGTATACTGCAGGGGGAGTTGGGAGGATTTGTTGTCTATTATGAATAACTTCATCATAAATTTTTGTCTCTTATTCACGACGATCACGCTTTTATTTTTACCTTTTCGAAATCAACCAAGAATTACACCAAAATCAAAGCTTGAATCACGCCTTATTTTAGGTTGTGTAGCTGGTGCAATTGCTGTACTCCTCATGTTCAACAGCATTCAAATTGATATTGCCCGGATTGACTTACGTATCATTCCTGTCGCGATTGCCACATTATTTGGCGGATTGCCTAGTGCCTTCATCACGGGAGTCATGATTATCGGAACGCGTTTTTTAATTACACCTGCTGATCAAATCGAAGGAGCGATTCTCGCTTCCGTCATCATGATTTTATTCATTTTGACAATTGGCATAGCACGCAGATTTTTACGTAATACATTGCTGACCTTTGAATTAATGATCGGAATCGGTATTCTCTATTCGTTACCAGCCATCTATGCACTGACAAACAGTTGGGAAACGTTTTTCAAAGTATCGGTTACGTACATTTTCTTTAATTTATTAGCCGGACTCGTCACCTATCGCTTATTAGCCGAACTGCGACGACATTTTGAAAATATCCAGTACCAGCAAAAACTTGCGATGACCGACGCCTTGACGGGTCTCGCCAATCGCCGACGTCTGGACGACTCCCTATCACTCGTCGGATCGGATGACGACGGATATTCACTTATCCTGATCGATATCGATTTCTTCAAACACGTTAACGATACATATGGTCACGATGCCGGCGACGATGTGTTGCGGCAACTCGGAACGACACTTGCCTCTATTGTACGTCCGGATGATTTAGTCGGTCGGTACGGTGGAGAAGAATTCTTGATCATTTTACCGAACACATCATTGAAGGATGCGAAAAAAATCTCTGAATTAGCGCGGACGACAGTCGCCCGTAACCTGTTCCCGACTGCAAATGTACCTGATTTGAAGATTACGATTTCGTTAGGAATTGCCCATTCGGGTGGATCCCATACATCACTCGAAGCATTGCAACAAGCGGATAAAGCACTCTATGCTTCAAAAGAGCACGGACGTAACCAAAGTACGATTTATACGAAACAGCTGGAATTCCGTCAAGCGTAATCTAACGTTATATCCGACTAGCACAAAAAGCGCCATTCCCTCACATCGGAATGGCGCTTTTTAGTTCATTTTTTAGACAGTCCCTGGGCGTGTCTGAGGAAAACCAATACTTTCAACTGTTCCGAAGACGATCATCTGACTGAGCTGATTTGCCATATACTCGGAGGAATACGGACGATCATTTCGTAACCACGACATCAAGAGCCCGAGTTGACCACCAATGACGTAGTTCAGTAATAAATCCCGATCCACCGGAACAGAGACACTTGTCGTCTCCCGGAAAGCAAGACGGTAGTTTTCTTTTAACGTATCCAAGAAACGGGAGATGAACGTCTTGACTGTTCCTTGGAGCAGCATCGTCCGGTAAAAGCGCTCGTTTTGCTCAATGTGGATGAACAAACGTGCAAAGTAACGACTGACGCGTTCGACTGTCGGAGGCTCGGCCGATTGTTTTCCTGTAATCCGAATCGCTTCTGCGAGCAACGTCATGTGTTCCTCAACGATTTGATCCAGCAAATCGTATTTATCTTTATAGTGCGCATAGAAGGTCGAACGATTGACCTCAGCACCATCCGTCAACATTTTGACGGTGATCGTCGAAAAGGAATGGTGTTCAAGTAAATGAAATAGCTCTGTCGTAATACGTTCACGTGAACGTTTAGGACGCGGATCGCACGACTGATTCATTTAAAATTCAGCTCCTTTTTACGTATTGTATCCGTTAACAAAGACTTTTCCAACATTTTGTCGGAAATTGTTGGTTGTTTGTTTGTTATGCACCCATATAATTAACTGTATTAACTACTCCTCCCCAGAGGAGTCTTTTTTATGAGACCGCACTGGGGCGATCAGCTAGTAACAGAAAGGATGCAACTTACTCATGAACATGAAGAAATTATTAATCATCAATATTTTAACGCTCGTCGTTTTAATTGGTGGTGGCGCAATCGGTTATTATTACTACGATCAAGCAACAAGTTACGTCAAAACAGAAAATGCCAAAATCGACGGTAAGATGATTACGATTGCTAGTCCTGGCGCTGGAAAACTCACTGACTGGACGGCAAAAACAGGACAGACACTCGATAACGGGGCGACACTTGGTCACGTCATGATGGCACAAACTGGTCAAAAACCGGTTGATGCGTCAATCGAAATGCCAGCAAAAGCAACCGTCGTTCAGTCGATGGCGACAGAGAACGGTTTTGTTGGTGCCGGTACGCCGCTCGCTTACGGATTTAACTTAAATGAATTATGGGTCACAGCAAACGTCGAAGAAACAGAAATCGATGAAGTCAAAGTCGGACAAGCCGTCGATGTCTATGTCGATAGTTATCCCGATACAACACTTTCGGGTGAAGTCGAACAAATCGGGATGACAACAGCAGGCACGTTCTCGATGATGCCGTCATCGAATGGAAACGCAAACTATACAAAAGTCGCGCAAGTGATTCCCGTGAAGGTGTCGCTCTCACAAGAAAAATCACTCGACATTCGCCCTGGTATGAATGTGACCGTCCGCATTCATAAGGATTAAGGAGGGACGCTTATGTCTACGACCTTCCTCTTTGGATACATTGTGTTCATGCTTGTCACGTTCCTTGCAGTCAATTTGATTGCACGCCGGGCACGGCAACCGCGGGTAGCTGGCGCAGGAGGTCCGGCGCTTGATGAAACATTGATTGAAGCAGAAGCGGTTGGCGCGATTCCAGCCGCCCCTGCTCCGCAAGCGCAAGCGACGATTTCAACGGAAAACATCAGTATCCCGAAAGTCATCACTGTCCTGTTAATTGGAATGTTCATCGCGATTTTGAATCAGACATTAATCAACGTCGCTCTTCCTGTCTTGATCAACGACTTCAACGTCACGACGTCGACAGCACAGTGGTTGACGACCGGATTCATGCTCGTCAACGGGATCTTGATTCCAATCAGTGCGTTCCTCATGCGAAGCTATACGTTTCGCCGCTTGTTTCTCGTCTCGATGACGTTGTTCTTCTTCGGATCGATCATTTGTTCGATGGCGATGAACTTCCCGGTCATGATGATCGGACGTGTGGTCCAAGCAGCCGGGGCCGGGGTCTTGATGCCGCTCGGTACGAACGTCTTCATGACATTGTTCCCACCCCATAAACGGGGAGCTGCGATGGGCATGCTCGGGATTGCGATGATTCTTGCACCGGCGATCGGACCAACGATCACAGGATATGTCATTCAAAACTACGATTGGCACGTCATGTTCTATGCAATGGCCTTCTTTGGTCTCTTAACACTTTTACTTGGATTTGCCTGGTTCAAACTCGTCCAACCGTTATCAAAACCAAAGTTCGATGCCCTCGGTGTTGTCTTTAGTACGATCGGGTTTGGTAGTCTCTTATACGGATTCAGTGAAGCCGGAAACGACGGTTGGGACAGCCCTGTCGTCATCAGTACGATCGTCATCGGGTTACTTGGTATTGCCGCCTTCGCTTTGCGTGAGCTTGCGATGGACGACCCGATGTTGAACATCCGTGTCCTAAAAGTACCGGAATTTTCATTCACCCTCTTCATTAACGTCATCGTCACGATGGCCTTGTTCGGCGGGATGTTGCTGCTGCCGATTTACTTGCAGAGCATCCGTGGTTTTTCACCCATCGACTCAGGTCTCTTATTATTGCCTGGTTCATTGATCATGGGAATCACCGGTCCCTTCGCCGGTCGACTGTTCGACCGGTTCGGCATTCGACCGCTTGCCATCTTCGGTCTGACGTTGATGACGTACGGAACATGGGAATTGACGCAACTTGATTTAAACACGTCTTACTATTCCATCATGGGCATCTATATGCTCCGGTCCTTCGGGATGGCGTTCATCATGATGCCGATTATGACAGCTGGCATGAACGCTCTGCCGATGAAGATGATTCCTCACGGAAACGCGACACAAAATACATTACGCCAAGTCGCTGGATCAATCGGGACGGCCATCCTCGTCACGGTCATGACCCGTCAGACGACAGCTCATCTCGCGGACGATGCCAACCAGTTTACGACACTTGACCCAACACTCTCGCAACACCTTGGTGAGCTCGGACAACAGCTTGGTAGTCCACAAGCCGCATCCGTTAGCTGGTTGACGCAATTGACGAAACAAGCGACGATCAGTGGAATTACAGATGCCTTTTGGGTGGCGACTGTCTTGTCTGCTCTTGCACTCGTATTGTCATTCTTCCTTCATGGAAAAAAAGAACCGAATTTAGATTAACGTGTCTTATCCAGCCAGTTGACGGCACATCGTCAGCTGGCTTTTTAATCGTTCACCTTTGCACTTCTTCTCTAATATCGCTACACTAGGTTCATTGAGTTCATATCAAAAGGAGATGCTTTATGGTTGCCTTCCTTCAATTTTACGCGTTCATTTTCGCCTGTTGCTTCGCGTGGCAGGTCGGACGACCATCTCTTTCCTGGTCGCAAAAAATCTCGCGTGCGTTTTTAACGAGTATAAACAGTCTCTTCGTCTTTTTCCGTGCTTCGGTCTCGATTTTCTTACTCGTCGGTCCGTTAGTGCTTGTCTCGTACTATGTCTTTCCGAACCTCTTACAGTTCGAAGGTGGTCTCGCAATCGTCATCAGCGTGCTCGTGATTGGTCTAATTGATCGGCTCGTCAGCCTCGTCATCTTACCGCTTATCCGCTCGTTTTTCTTGAAGCGTAAACGCATCATGCCGCAGTTGCTTGAAGCAACTTTTTATACGTTGTCCATGACGGTCTTGCTTTACATTAACTTGACGGCTGTTCCGGGTGTCGAACTCGGACTTGCGATCCCGATTTTCTTTGGTTTCACAATTTATTTTGCACATTATTTAATGGCATTACTGCGATTACGCCAAGTCAAAAAGAAACTCGCTACGACAGCAAGCAAAAAACAATAACCACATGAAACGAACGATGACTTCCATTGAATTCTAGTCACCGTTCGTTTTATTTTTCGGATTACCATTGACAATGATAATCGTTATCATTTATATTTTAAGAGTACTTAGGTCAGGAGATGATAGTGATGAATGCACGACAACTCATTTTAGAACGACGTTCGGTTCGTTCCTACACCGATCAACCTGTTCCATCCGAAATGATTGAAGAAATCTTAGAAGCAGCAATTTATGCACCGAATCATAAGTTACGCGAACCATGGCGTTTTGTTCTCGCGATTGGTGAAGGACAAGTCCGGTATGTCGAACAATTGATGGAGCTCCTTGAAGCACGTGGTCAATTCGATCAAAAAACGGATGAGCAACGCCTATCATTTAAAGAAAAAATAAGTGAAGTCCCGGTGTTTTTGACGGTCCTTTATCACGTTCAAGGAACAGACGATCAACAGACAGAAGATTTACTTGCGACTGCTGCGATGATTCAAAACATCCAACTGCTTGCATCAGAACTTGGTTTAGGAAGCTGCTGGAAAAGCGGGAAACATTGGTTTACAGACGAATATGCGACACTCGTCGGTGCCCATGATGAAGAACGTGTCGCCGGTGTCATCCAACTCGGTTGGCCTGCGATGATTCCACCACTAAAAAAACGGACACCTGCCCGCGAAAAGTTAACGCACTTTTAAGGAGTGCGCATCCTGCGAGCTACCCCTGCTCGCGCCAATCAAGCCCCATTTATACAGTCATAAGCGATTATTTTGCAACTTCCTCCCCAAACGAAGTTGATCAAATAATCGCTTTTTCTTCTGCACGTTTCCCTCATTCCTGTCAGGAAACCAATCAAAAAAACCCGGATGATTCTCACTTTTTTTTAAAAGCAGAATCGTCCGGGTTTCTCTATATACTGTGTGATGTCCTTCAAGATGATCGTATTTACACGATTGTCGTTTTTTCAGGTGACACTGCAGGCGACTGCACATGATCTAACAGATGATCCACGATGCGTTTTGTCGCTTGCCCATCTTGATACGTGAAGAATTGACGGGCGAATTCCTCAATCTTCTCTGATTCGAACTGCCCTTGTTTCACCCAAGCGATGACTTCGTTGAACGAGGAAACAATCGGCCCCGGGACAAACGATTCATACGGGAAGTAAAAATCACGTTCTTCCTTATAGGATGTCAAATCATTCACGAGGAAGATGATTGGTTTTTTGAGTAAAGCGAACTCAAAGATGACGGACGAATAATCCGTGACCAAAATGTCTGAAATCTGCATCAAATCATTGATATCCGGATAATCCGTCATATCGATGATTTGGTCCGAAAATTCAGCCGGGACGACAGGACGATTAAGCACGAACGGATGCATCCGTAACAATAAAATATACTCGCTCCCGAGCTCTTGGCGGAACTGTTCGAAATTTAGTTCCTCATCATAATGTGCCGTCGTCTGACCGTTGCCCCGGAAAGTCGGAGCAAGAAGAATGATTTTCTTCGAACGCCACTCCGGATAGTCAGCATACAGTTTTTGTTCGACATGTGCTTGGCGCGCCGGATTCAAGAGTTGATCCGTTCGTGGGACACCGAGTGGATGAACACGGGCCGCGTCCATCCCGAATGCTTCAGCATACGGTTCGATACAGGCTGTTCCCGAGACATAGACTTTCGAGTAGTTTCGGTGAATTTGAACCATCTTCAAGTAATCATCGTCCGGTGAATAGGATTTATCGAGCACACTGTAACCGAACTTTTTAAAGGCGCCACATGCATGCCACAGTTGAATGACCTCAGTCCCTTGACGCAGTGACGAGACATAGACCGGATAATAGTAGTCATCGATGATGAAATAGCGGGCAGTCGCGAGTTCATACGTCGCCCGCATCATGTGGAAGACGTATTTAATCTGACCGAAAAGACCTTGTGGGAACCGCTTTAACAGGAACACATAGCTGAATCCAAGATCGCGGCTCTCAAGTTCGTCATAAACGGCACGGAAGTTATCAACGAGCTTGTCTGAACGATATGTCGCAAACACGACTTTTTGCTTGTCAATCGGCAAGCGTCTCGCAAGCCAATACGTCATGACCAGTAAATAATGAACCGTCCGCCGCTGAATTAAACGTATTTTTTGTTTCATGAGTGATCCCTTCTGTTGCACCTACTAATTTTTACATGCACCATTCCATGACGGTTTTTCCGAAACGGTTCGTTAAATCGCTTTCGAACGCTTGATGGATGTCCTCGATTTGACGAATTTGGAATACACCTGCGACTAAGTTCGACAAGTATTCTGGAATATCCGGGTACGTTTGATACAGTTCCATCGTCCGAGCGAAGTCCGTTGGTGTACTGCGACTCGACCCATAGACACGTAATCCTTTTTCGAGAATCATCCGTGTATTGACAGAAACAGGCTCCTCAGATACACCGAGCAATGCCATCGTCCCTTCTGGAATGATATAGTCAATCATTTGATTGATTGCATATTGACTGCCGATGCCGCCTACACACTCAAACCCGTGATTGAAGGCAACACCTTCTGGAATTTGGTCGATATGATACGTCTCATCCGCGAACGAGAAGTAATCGAGCTTCGATTGTGTTTTTCCGAAGACGAGTAATTTCGCTTCCGGATACAGTTTACGTAACAACAGTGCTGTGATGAAACCAAGGTTTCCGTCACCCCAAATTCCGAACGTTTCCCGACGCGCATGTGCGATTTGGTCGAAACGTGTCACGGCGTGTACAGCGACACTGACGAGTTCTGTAAAGGCTGCGACTTCCGGGTTAAGATCTGCCGGTACTTCGACGAGACGATCGGCTTGAATGAAAACATAATCTTGCATGTAGCCATCATAACCGCTTGAACGGAAACGACTTGTCCGCAAGTAGTTTTCGCCGATGATGTCATCCGTCTCAGACGGCGTATTCGGTACCATCGCAACGAGCGTCCCTTTTGCGAATGTTCCTGACGGGTCATGAACGACTTTTCCGATTCCTTCGTGAATCATCGCCATCGGTAATTTTTTCGCGAGTACTTCTGCACTACGGCTTCCTGTGAAGTAACGTTGATCCGCGTGACAGATTGACAAGTAAGTCGGCCGGACGACGACGCGATCAGATTTTAACGACCGCTCATCATACGTCACCTCGATTTGACGAGGTGCAACGAGTTGATAGACTTGGTTAATCATTGGTTAATCCGCTCCTTCAGGATTGCGTTAGCAATACGTAAATCATAAGGTGTCGTGACTTTGATGTTGAAGAGTTCTCCTGTGACGAGTGCGACATCTTCACCTTTGAGCAATAGAATCTTACACGCATCCGTTAAAATGGCACGCTCTTCAGCAGACAAGGCTTCATAATGTGATTTCAGCTTCGTGATTTGGAAGCTTTGTGGTGTTTGCCCTTGATACATCTGGTCACGGACCGGAATGTCTGTGATTGTTTTTCCGTCTGTCGATGCAACGATTGTATCGATGGCTGAAATGACAGTATCACATGCACCATACTCAAGTGCTGTCGAGATATTTTCTTTAATGATCCGGTGTGTCAGGAATGGACGGACCGCATCGTGCGTTACGATAATATCTTCATCTGTGATGCCATTCTTTTCGTCGATCCAGTTGATCGCCGCCATGATGGATTCGTTCCGGTCATTTCCACCAGCCGTGATGACGATGCGCTCATCTTGTCCGATGTATTTTTCTAAGATATCGCGTGTATAGTTAATCCACGCTGTTGGTGTGACGATGATGACACGGTCAAAATCATCGTTCAGTAAGAATTTTTCGACCGTATGGACGAGAATCGGACGTTCCCCAATTGAAAGAAATTGTTTTGGACGATCGACGTTCCCCATGCGTGTTCCTTTTCCCCCAGCTAAAATTGCTGCATAAATCATCTTGTATCGCAGATGTCTCATCCGTCGCGTGACGGCGCTGTCATGAAACAACCTGCTTCCCTCCCTTATCAAAAATCTTTTTTGGTTTCCACCTACCAGCGATGTGGGTATATCTTCGAATAGAGTCGGATAATCGGATCACACTTGACGAAAAAAACAAAAAAAATATACAAAGCACTATTTTTTTTGCTTTGTCACGATATAATGATTGGTGATTTCTAATACAACTATACTATGTTCCTGGTGATTTTAAAAACCTATTACTTTTGTGTAAATACATTGTAATCATTTACGTGAGGAGAGATTGTTTTGACAGAAGAAACACTGATGCCGACTTTACAAGCGAAAGTCGACTATTTAGAGCTTGCCGGTACGACATTCCGCTTTGAGGCACGCTTGTTTGGATTAACTGAATTCTTGCAAGCAGAACAATTACTTTTCGAAAACCCGACAGCACAAGAAGGACAGGAAACAGAACGAGAAGATGACTACATTCAATCGGAAGCACCAGAAGCACCCATTCCGCTTGAACGTGCCATCGTCTTCCGCAATAAACGGAATAAACGGACGTTCATCCTCCGCTTCCCATTTGAAGGGGACTGGACAGAAGAGACCTTTACCGGCTCATTGAACCTCAATCACATCACACCGACGGGACGTCCTTTACCAATGGGCTATTTTGATGCCTTCTTCGCAATCGTCCAGGGCAACTCGATTTTACACGAAGCCCCATTCGGCGACACACGTGCACTGATTCCGGTCATTTACCGTGTCGATACGAAACATAGCAATCTGTTATTGAAACTCGAATATGAACTGGTCGTCCAACATTCTGAGTATAGCAACACCTTAAGCTTCCATTCCCTAAAACGCGGGGAGTCAAAACGTTTCATCCGGATGATTGACCGGTACAACAAATATAAAAAGGATTTCCGCAAACGCGCCTTTAAATTCCGTCGGTTTACGTTTAAAGCCATCTACAACGTCACGAAATGGACGCAGCCGATTGCGGAAGACAAAGTCTTGTTCGCTTCCGACTCACGGAGTGATGTCAGCGGAAACTTCGCCTACATTCTCGACGAAATCGAGCGACGCGATTTGAACCTCGACGTCAAGACATTCTTCAAACCGAATCTTCAATCCCGACGCGACTGGCGTGATAAATTCACATTGCCATATCACCTGGCGACAGCCAAAACAATTCTCGTCGATGATTTCTATCCGATGATCTATCCACTCAAAATCCGTAAAGGAACGGACCTCGTCCAGGTATGGCATGCTGTCGGAGCATTCAAGACGTTCGGTTACAGCCGCCTCGGTAAACCGGGTGGTCCAAGCGCCAACTCGCTCAGTCACCGGAACTATACGAAAGCAATCGTCAGTTCACATAATGTCGCGCGCCACTACGCTGAAGGATTCGGTCTCCGCGAAGATCAAGTCATCGCAACAGGTATTCCGCGGACGGATATGTTCTTCGACCAGGACTACATCGCTGCTGCGAAAGAACGGATTTATGAAGATTATCCAACATTCAAAACGAAAAAAGTCATCATGTTCGCGCCGACCTTCCGCGGTAATGGTGCGAAAAGTGCTTATTACGACTTCGACCAACTTGATTTAGATGCTTTGTACGAAGCGTTCCACGAAGAGTATGTCTTCGTCTTAAAAATGCATCCATTCGTTCGTCGTCGGATGGAAATTCCAGAACTGTACGCTGATTTCTTCATCGATTTGACGGATCACCGTGAAATCAATGAGTTGTTGTTCGTCTCAGACATTTTGATTACGGATTATTCTTCGACGTGTTTCGAATTTTCACTCTTGAACCGACCAATGTTGTTCTTTGCTTATGACTTAGACGACTACATCTCTAAACGTGACTTCTATTACGACTTTGAAGAATTCGTGCCCGGACCAATCGTCAAAAATTCGGATGAATTGATTGAACGGATTAAAAATGAAGACTTCGAAATGGACAACGTCAAAGCGTTCGCTGAGTACTTCTTCGAGCATCAGGACGGGAAATCAAGTGCCCGGTTCGTCGATCAAATCATTCTTGGAGAAAACAAATGACGGTTGCTCCAAAGCCGATTCCCGTGCCGGCTTACGATCACTGGCTCGGGAATTACAAAGTCTTGTTGATTTTCACGGTCGTCTTCGGTCACTTGATCGAGACGTTCCGCAATCTTGACGGCAATGATTCGGTCCAAATCGCTTACAATGTCATCTACTTGTTGCACATGCCGGCCTTCATCTTCATGAGCGGATACTTCTTCAAACAAGTCCGACCAAAACGAATCATTTCGTTTGTCGTTCTCTATTTTATTTGGCAGTCGATTCATGAAGTCTACCTAGCTTATGCGAACGATAAGACGCTCGAAGGACTGATTGACGGATTACTTCATCCGCTCGTCCCAAGCTGGACATTGTGGTACTTGCTCGGCATTATCATTTGGCAAATCGTCACACCGGGATTCCTCATCTTACGCTTCCCGCTCTTGGTCAGTGTCGCTGTTGCGCTTTTAATCAATGCAGACCCGGGTGCGATCACAAACTTCCTGTCGCTCCAAAAGGTGATTAGCTTTTATCCGTTCTTCTTGATGGGATATCTCGTCAAAGAACGCGGATGGTTAGCGAATGACGGCTTCCGCGATCGGTTGACGGGGCCTGCCGGACGACTCGTCGGTCTCGTCGTTTCACTGACGATTGCGATTTTTATGGGCATCTGGACAAAAAACGGTTTTGATACGGCATGGCTCTTTTACCGGGATACATACGGTGAATTTGAGGTCTCTCTCCTTAAGGGAGCGGCGACGCAACTGTTCCTTTATGCAGTCAGTACGGTCATGATTTTCTCCGTCCTCCTGATTGTCCCAAGACGATCTTTCGGTGAACGGTTTGACGAAATCGGGATTCAGACGTTAGCGATTTATTTACTCCATTCGTTCATCGTCCGTCTCTTCCGGGATTCCTTACCACCGGCCATCGCAGAATCACCGTTCCTGTTGATCGGCTTAGGGCTCTTGCTCGCGACAGTTCTTGTCTTTGTCCTGTCGAGTCGCCCGGTCGTCCGGATTTTGCGACCGTTGCTATCGCCGAATGTGAATTGGTTATTCAAGAAAACAAGCTGATGCTTTACCTGATACGTGTAGAAGCAGGTGACTTCATCTAAAACATCCAAAAAGGGATTGTCCATCGATTTTCAGATGGCAATCCCTTTTTCCGTATCCATTTCAAAATCAATCCGGTCTTTTCAGCCCTCTAAATTGACACAGTCTTTCTCTTGAAACTAAGATGATAAGGATGACACAATAATCGCTTACATAAGCGCGCAGAAAGAAGGGGTCCCCTTGCAAGCGGATCAACGTAAAAAATTAACGGTCTTGATGATCAACATGTTCATCGCCGTCGGGAGCTTCGGGATCATCATTCCGATTCTGCCTGCTTATCTCGCCTCCATCGGACAAGGTGGAACGGCTGCCGGGCTGATGATTGCCATCTTTGCCGGCGCCCAGCTCGTCATGTCTCCCGTTGCCGGAAAATGGGCCGATCAATACGGCCGTCGCAAGATGATCATCTATGGACTGATTGGTCTGACACTGTCGATGTTCGTCTTTTACTTCTCGAACTCGGTCGCAATTCTTTATCTGTCCCGTGCAATCGGTGGTATCGGTGCTGCCTTACTGATTCCGGCAATCTTTGCTTACGTCGCCGATATCACGACGATGGATCAACGGGCGAAAGGAAACAGTTATGTCTCGGCCGCGATGTCGCTTGGAATCGTCATCGGACCGGGAATCGGTGGGTTCCTCGCCGAATATGACTTAAAGTTGCCGCTACTCGTCTCAGCTCTCGTCTCGGGACTCGCCGTCTTGTTCAGCATCTTGTTGCTCAAAGAAAGTGATGTCCATGACGCAACAGCGATGGCACCGGACGAAGGATCGATGCTCAGTAAAATCTGTGCGTCGTTCCAAAAACCGTACTTCGTCCCACTCGTCATTACACTTGTCATGAGTTTTGGTCTGATGGCGTATGAATCCGTCCTTGGTCTCTTCATTGATAACCAATTCGGTGCTTCACCAAAGGATATCGCCGTCATGGTGACATCGACGGGTATCATCAGCGTTATTGCTCAAATCTTTATCGTCGACAAAATCACCCGGAGTCTGGGTGAAGGCAAAGTATTGAATATCTTTTTATTGATTGCGACACTCGGGTTTCTCGTCTCACTCTTCGCCTCGAGTTACGGCGGCTTCTTCGCCGTCACGCTGGTCATCTTCCTCGCGACGTCGATTTTACGACCTGTCTTGAACACGATGATTTCAAAACTCGCCGGGAACGAACAAGGCTTTGCGATGGGGATGAACAATGCCTATATGAGCATCGGAAACGTCCTCGGACCAACACTCGCCGGTCTGCTGTATGACGTCAATATCTTATATCCGTTCATGCTGGGACTTGTCTTCCTCGCCGTGACGTTAGTCGGCTCTGTCGTATGGCAACGCCGCCAGTCCCGGTTGATTGAAAAAATCGAACGTACGTCTTAAGTTTCACCCACTAAAAAAGAGTAGGACGACTCCGGATATATAGCGGAGACCGCCCTACTCTTTGTTTATCGTACGACATCTAAATGAATCGGTCTTTTCTTAACGTTGCAGCTCTTTTCGAAGACGGAATTCGGTCGCAATTAAACGAAGTCCTTTCACACTGACTTCTACCGCAAGCAAGACAAACAAGAAAGCCGTCCATTCTAACCAAAGAACATGATTGAAGAGCAGTCCGCAGAGCAGTGTCGTCAGAAAAACGCGACGCGTCGTAAAAAAGCTCGCTTCCTGTATTTCGCCTACGAAACTAAGTCCCACACTGCTTACGAATAACACGAGCAAAATAGAATACGCAACGGTCTCGATGTAATATTCCGTCACTGCATACATACTCAATCCGAACAGGATTAACACGACTTGCTTCAGCTTTTTCATCCTTTCACACTCCATGATTGATTTGTTTCATAATAACAAATCGTTCCCCTTCAAATCCGTCTTTTTTAGTGCAATATGGAAACTGATTTTTAAGAAAAATCGGAGGAAGCGTCGTCAAAGATATGTGCATCGCTGCAAGGTTACTGACGTATTGGATCCTCTTCGATTCATTTTAACCATATGCTTTTTGATGGGCTTTTTTTAACTTCAGGTAGTCTTCATCGGCCCGGATCAAGTCCCACTTCTCTTGAAAGATTTCAGCGGATTTTGCTTTTTCCGGGTCAATGTCCCGTTCGTTCAACTCGCCTTTTTCTTTATCCTTATATTTCCGCCCTCCCGGATAGTTCGCATAACGACGGGCACGTGTGTGTCCCATCTGAATGAACTTCCGTGCCATATCCATCCCGACGAAATCACCCGCCGCTTTATAGGCTAAGTACATTTCATAGATTTTTTCAGAGGACTCCTTTGCAATCTCCGGTGTCTTGAACCGCCAGTGCGGCAGGATTTCACCTTTATACGGTTCGACAAGCAGGACACCTTGCTCCCCCCGTCCGACGCGGTATTTTTCCGGTTCCTTCCGAAAGTCCGTCGTCTCGAAATCGATCTCATAATCAAATGCCACGGTTCCCACATCCCTTTAGTTAATTACAGGACAATTCCCCGCCATGCCTTCACTTAATCTTCTCGATACAATCCATGTGCATACACTTCCGTCAGCGTCCGCGCAATCTCATCGATCGTCGCCGTCGTTTCTGACCGGACGACTTCAAACAAATACATTTCATTTGCGAAAAACCACCCGCGTGCGACGAGTTTCGGATCAAGATCCATCCGGGCAAGCCCTTGCTGCTGGGCATATAAAATGTCTTGGCTGATTTGTTCAATGAACCGTTCCCGAATCTGTTTCCACTTCGTCCGGACGACGTACGATACGCCAATCGCTTGCTCGACGATCCGAAGCATCGCCCGCTCCTCATCCGCTAACCGAAGAAAGGCCGTCGCCTGTTCCAAAATCTGCTGTTTTGCGTCCGCACGCGAACGCGGCTCAAACACTTGCTCGGCAATTTTGTAAAACCGGTCCATGACGTCTTCCATCAGGACGATCAACAATTCATCCTTCCCTTCAAAATGAACGTATGCCGTTCCGTAACCGACACCTGCTTGTTTGATGATTTGTGAGATGGTTGCCGTTTGAAAGTCTTGCGATAAAAAGACGTCACGTGCTGCAACGAGCAGCTTTTCACGTGTTCGCACCGTCCGTAGATGACGTTTGTCGACTTTCGCCTGTCCTGGTTCCTTCATCCTCACACCACTCCTTTTGATTCGTTATTCGATAATATTGACACAGTGTCAATTTGTTTGCTACGCTTTTGTCAAAATTGATTGAGGATTCAGTTCGAGGAGGAACCGAGATGACACTTACCGCAAACCGTGAAGATGCAGTCCGCATGGATCAGCAAGACCAACTTGCACCGTACCGTAATGAATTTTATCTCCGTGAAGGGTCGATTTATATGGATGGCAACTCGCTTGGTCTCTTATCCAAACGTGCCGAACAGACATTGCTTGAGTCGCTGGCCGATTGGCGCGAACTCGGAATTGACGGCTGGATGCAAGGACGCCATCCTTGGTTCGAATTGTCGGAAAAACTCGCTGCCTTAAACGCCCCACTCGTCGGCGGGCGGGCAAACGAAGTCATGGTGACAGGCTCGACGACCGTCAACCTGCATCAACTCGTCTCGACGTTCTTTGCGCCGAGCGGACAACGGACAAAAATTTTAGCAGACAGTCTGACGTTCCCGTCAGACATTTATGCACTGCAAAGCCAGCTTCGCTTACGTGGACTCGACCCAGCCGAGCACCTTGTCCAAGTCGAGAGTCGTGACGGACGTTTCCTTGACGAAGAGGATTTAATTGCTGCAATGACAGATGACATCGCCTTGATCGTCCTCCCGACCGTTTTATACCGGAGCGGGCAAGTCCTCGACATGGAGCGCTTGACGAAGGCCGCCCATGACCGGGGAATCCTGATCGGTTTTGACGGCTGTCACTCCGTCGGTGCCGTCCCCCATGCGTTTCACGACTGGGGCGTCGACTTTGCGTACTGGTGCAACTATAAACATTTAAATGGTGGACCGGGAACCGTCGGTGGTCTATTCGTCCATGAGCGGCACTTCGGGACACTCCCCGGTTTAACCGGGTGGTTCGGTTCGCGCAAGGACAAACAATTCGACATGGATCACACATTGACGCCGGCAGAAGATGCGGGTGCCTTCCAGATTGGAACACCACATGTCTTAAGTCTTGCGCCGCAAATCGGTGCCCTCGAACTGTTCGCAGAAGTCGGAATCGGTGCCGTCCGGGAAAAATCGCTCGCCTTGACGGATTATATGATGCGCCTGGTCGATGAAGAACTTGCGCCTTACGGCTTCTTTATCGGAAGTCCTCGCGATCATAAGCAGCGTGGTGCACACTTGAGCCTCGAACATCCGGAAGCGGCGCGGATCTGTAAAGCGTTAAAAGCCCATCACATCATTCCCGACTTCCGTGCACCGAACATCGTTCGCCTCGCACCGGTCGCATTGTACAATACGTTTAGCGATGTCTACGACGTCGTTGCGACACTGAAGACCATTATGGAAGAGAAGGAATACGCGCAATTCGCAAATGAACGCGAAGTCGTCGCGTAAGGAGGTCATCATGAAAGAACACCCTACTGAACTACGACGTGACTTAAAAACACGTCAACTGACGATGATAGCGATGGGGTCTGCCATCGGGACGGGACTATTTCTCGGAAGCGGTCTCGCGATCAGTCTCGCCGGACCAAGCGTGCTGATCAGTTATGCGATCGGCGCCTTCATCGTCTTATTACTGATGGGCTGCCTCGCCGAAATGACGGTCGCCCATCCGACTTCCGGTGCGTTTGGAACAATTGCCGAACGCTATATCAGTCCCTACGCCGGCTTTCTCGTCCGCTATTCGTACTGGGTCGCGAACGTTCTCGCCATCGGGGTCGAGGTCAGTGCGATTGCAATTTACATGAAATACTGGTTCCCGGACGTTCCCGGTTACTTATGGATTTTATTGTTTGCCGGTGCACTCATTTATATCAATGCTACGACGGTCCATACGTTTGCGACGTTTGAATACTGGTTCTCCGTCATCAAAATCAGTGCCATTCTCATGTTCATCGTTCTTGGTGCGTACTTGATCATCGGTAGTCCGGCACCGGAAATCGGCCCGCAAAACTTCACGAATGATGGCGGATTCATGCCGTTCGGAATTTCCGGTCTGTGGGTCGCCGTCTTTATCTCGCTCTTTAGTTTTATCGGAACAGAATTAATCGCGGTCACGGCGGGTGAAGCAAAGGACCCGGACGTTGCCGTGCCGAAAGCATTAAAAGCGACGGTCTTCCGTCTCTCGACGTTTTATGTTCTGACGATCGCCGTCATGTTGATGATCGTCCCGTGGCAACAGGCCGGTGGGATTGATCAAAGTCCGTTCGTCAAAGTGATGGAGCTTCTGTCGATTCCGTATGCAGGCGGCATCATGAACTTCATCATCCTGACAGCTGCCTTGTCAGCGATGAACAGTCAACTGTATGCCTCGACGCGGATGATGTACTCGCTCTCGAAAGCGACCTACGCCCCGCGGATCTTCAGTCGTCTGAACGCAAAAGGTGTTCCGCTGTTCGCACTCGGAATCTCGACACTCGGTATCTTCTTAGCTGCCGTCATCAGCAGCCAATCGAGCGTCTCCTACCCGTTCATGATGGGGATTTCGATGTTCGGTGCGATTTTCACCTGGTTCATGATTTTTATTTCCCACCTCTACTTCCGCAAAGCCTGGGAACGGGACGGAGGGCGGAAACTACCTGTCCGGATGATGGGGTATCCGTATTTGACGGCGCTCGGCGCGATCTTGTTAGTCGCGCTCGTCATCACGACATGGTTCACGGACTTCCAAATTGTCCTGAAGTTCGGAATCCCATGGTTGATTTTCTTGACGATTGCCTACGCGTTTTGGAAACGAAATCATCCACCGCAAGCAGATCAACAGAAACGTTCACAATCACTTTAACGTAAAGGGGATCGATTGGAATGGAACAGACCGGTCACAATGAAATCGAGTCGACGATTCAAACGGATTTCAAGAAAGACATGTCGTACGGGGATTATTTACAGCTTGATCCACTACTCAGCAGCCAACACCGCTTATCGGATCATCATGATGAAATGCTGTTCATCATCATCCACCAGACAAGCGAGCTTTGGATGAAGTTGATTTTGCATGAGATGACGGCTGCGACAAAGGCAATTGCGGACGATCAGCTTGAACGTTCATTCAAGATGCTCGCCCGTGTCTCAAAGATTCAGCAACAATTGATTCAATCCTGGTCCGTCCTCTCGACGTTGACACCGGCAGAGTACCTCGAGTTCCGGGATTCGCTCGGGCACTCGTCCGGTTTCCAGTCCTATCAAAACCGGCAAATCGAATTTGCACTCGGCTTTAAAAACGCGCAGATGTTGCGTGTTTATGAACATGAAACAGAATTATTCGCTCAGCTGAACACTGATTTAAAAACGCCCAGCATCTACGATGAGACCGTCCGCGCGATGGCACGACGCGGTCTCGCGATTGATTCTGCTATCCTTGAGCGCGATGTCACACAGGACTGGGAAGCTGATGCCAGTGTCGAAGCAGCCTGGGGTGAAATTTACCGTGACGTCGCACAATACTGGGACCTGTACGAACTCGGTGAGAAGTTACTCGATATCGGCAGCCAACAACAAATGTGGCGCTTCAATCACATGAGTACGGTCGAACGGATCATCGGACAAAAACCGGGTACGGGCGGCTCGTCCGGCGTCAGTTATCTCCGGCGTGTCCTTGACCACCGCTTCTTCCCGGAACTCTGGTCCGTCCGTACAAAATTATGAGGGGGAATTCCTGATGAACCGCTGGATTGATGTTTCACAACCACTGTCTTCGTCCGTGACGACATGGCCGGGAGATACGAAGTTCGACTATACGATCAGTTGGAGTAAGGCTGACACCGGGTCCGTCAACGTCGGTAAGGTCACGATGAGCTTACACACGGGCACACATATCGATGCGCCGTTCCACTTTGGCGATGCAGGCAAAAAAGTCATCGAACTCGACCCCGATCTTTACATCGGTCATGCACGGGTCATCTACTTACCCGGTCGGACGGAACTCGTCGCAAGTGACCTTGACAGATTCGATTTGACGGATGTCCGCCGTCTCATCATCAAGACGGACGGCTGGGTCGATAAATCGGTTTTTCCTGAGTCGATTCCCGTCCTGACACCCAGTCTCGCCGAGCGACTCGGTACTCTCGGCGTCGAACTGATCGGTCTCGATCTTCCGTCCGTCGATGCGATCGACAGTAAGGAGATGGCTGCCCATCATGCCCTTGCGACACATGGTGTGCATATTTTAGAAGGACTTGTCCTCGATAAAATCGCACCTGGGGACTATCACCTGAACGCGGTCCCGCTCCCGCTCGTCGATGGTGACGGCAGTCCGGTCCGTGCGTTATTACGTCCGTATTGAACAGAAAAAAGAACGTTCTCGTTTTTTCGAGGACGTTCTTTTTTGACTGTAATGAAGTAACTTTCGGACAAACGTTTCACTTTTCGTGACTCCTACGGGGAAAAGTGCACGATTTTTGCGCTGTCAGAGGCAGGCAAGACCCTGCTACTTGGTTCGTTAGAACCAGGTAGCAACGGCTTGCGCCTCGCCCGAGGAAAGCACGAGAAGGAAGACACGTTTGTCAGTCACTCACTTCGCCTAGAAACGATAGACAACACCGTTCAACGAATTACCGTCACGGGAAAGAGTGTTTCTTCAATCCGTTTCGTCACATGCGCAACCGTCGCAAGCGACTGATCGACTTGAAAACCGATATCTAACGAATGATTCGCTCCAGGAATCAGCTCAACCATTAAGTGACTGGCCCGGCACCGTTCGAGTGCCGACGTTTCATGAAAGCGGTCCGCATCGCCGATGACGAGTAATCCCCGTTGCCGACTTGCGACAATCCCTTCCGCGATGAAAGGCACGGTCAAAAGCGGCGTCAGTAAAATGACTGTCGCTTCCGAAAAAACCGGTCGTTGCATCAACGTAACGAGCGGACCCGTTCCAAGGGATTTCGCGATGAACTGGTGCGTCAGATAGGTTTTTTCTTGTAAGACTTTCGCGATGACGGCCTCGATCCGGCGAAGGATTTCGTCGTCCGCTTCCTCGTCCGGCAACTCATAGATGTCGTCCGACATATAGTGAATCTCAATGATATTGACATCATGGTTCAGCAACATCATCCGACTATAGTAAAAGTAAGGATGATCGTAAACATAACTTGCGCCTGACAACAAAAAACAGACCTGTGACGACTCGGAGTAGTAATGCGTATATGAAACCAGTTGCTTCCCGACTGCGATTGTTTCGTGACGGATATCCATTGAACTCCCCCTTTTTAATTTTCCTTACTTTACCATCGATACATTATAAGGTCCATTAAAATTCCATTTCCATTCTGTAGGAAAACGGTCACCTGGCACTGACGATTCTTTTGTACACTGAATCCATCACATATCCTCTGGAGGTGCAGAATGGATTCAAAACGAAATGATGGGTTGATTGCTGTCGGTCTCCTGTGCGTCGAAGCCGGTCTTTTTGGTTTCGGTCATGCGATGTCCGTTTCACCTGAAGTCAGTTCCGGTAACGGCAATCCGGCCATTTTATTGGCAATGCTGTTAATCTTCTTATTCGTCACCAGCGTCCGTTCCGTCATCCGTTTCCTGCACCGTCTTCAAGTCCGTCCACCCGGACTGACGATTTTGCTGCTGCTCAGCGGGAGTTCCGCGCTGTTCGGTTCAATCTATCAAATCCATCACTACCGGACGTACCGGGCTGACTTGATTGATCATTTGATGCATCGCAAAGGAACGACACGTGATTTAGAATACATTCGTTCCATCACATCCGTCTTCGACATCCATATGAATGATCAGACTTTCAATAGTACGACTTTTTTTATTTTTACTTGTGCCATCCTTCTCGTTAGTAGCTCGTTCCTGCTCCTCCATCACTGGTGGCTCAACGTACCCCGTTAAACCACACGAAAAAACAGGATCCGCTGGCGCCGTTCGTGGCACAAGTGGATCCTGTTTGTTTAACGTGCGATTTGATCCGGCGTAAAGACGGATTGTTCGACTTGTTTTAATGCGTAGAAGGCACCTTGTCGGTTCATCAACTCATCATATGTTCCGACTTCGATGACTTGTCCCTGTTCCATGACGACGATTTGATCCATCTGTTCAAGACCCGCGAGACGATGGCTGACGAGTAACACGGTTGCGTCTGTCGCACGTGCGAACAGTTGACGTAAAATCATCTGTTCCGTCAAGGCATCGACGGACGATGTCGGTTCATCCAGCAAGTAGAGCGGTGCTTCGCGTAAGAAAATCCTGGCAATCGCGAGGCGTTGTTTTTCGCCTCCCGATAGATTTTCCCCTTTCTCGAGCACCTTGTCAGCCAGACTAAACGTCAAATCAACCTGCCGCAACGCCAATTCCATCGCTTCATCCGTCGCTTCCTCATGTGCGAGCTGCAAGTTTTCACGAATCGTTCCGTAAAAGAAATGATTCTGTTGCAAAACGACATTCGTTTGTCGCCACAAGGCTTCCGGATCGATTTCCGCTCCATGGACACCAGCAATCGTGATTCCGTCTACCGGATACATCCGGAGCAACAGTTGGAGCAAGGTCGATTTTCCGGAGCCACTCGCGCCGACGATCGCCGTCTTCGAGCCACGAGGGAATGTCACGCTGACGTTACGGAGGACGGGCCGGACTTCACCCGGAAATGAAAACGTGACGTCCGTTGCCGTAAGCGTCGGGGCAGCGTCCAGTTCAAACGGAGGATATGTCGGCATGACTTCGTCCGTTACGACGTCATCGAGACGCCGTGCAGCATGGCGGCTATCTTCGAAGAAGCCGGGTAAAATCGCCATCGGTGCCGCATTTTCGAATACCGTCAGTGATGTCATGACGAGCAACGCAAGGAAGACACCATCGAGTTGACCATCCGCGACGAGGTAAGCGCCCAGTCCGAGGACGAGCCACGAGATGACTAACGTCACCAGTGTATTGAGCGCCAGGTTCGAGACGGCATGCAGTCCGTTTCGCCGTTCTTCTGCAACATAGCGGGCTGCGACTTCGTTCAGTTCCGTCTCTTTGTTCGCGAGTTGCTGATAGATTTTTAAGTCACGGTAGCCTTGGAACAACTCTGTCACTTCCGTCGACAGTTCCCCGCGCCGCGCGCGAACGGTCCGCGCGAAACGCTGTTCCCGGTAAGCGAACCAGCCCGGGATGATAAATCCCGTCAAGAGCAGTCCGAACACGAGGACGAGCGCGACACTGAGTGAGAAGAAGCTGACAAAAAAGATTGTACACAGAAAGACGAGGACGAGAATGATCGGCGGATAGACGACACGTAAAAACGTGTTCTGCAGACTCTCGACATCGCCGACGATTCGCGCGAGCAAGTCACCGCTCCGGTACTTCGCGAAGATGCCCGGCGCAAGCGGTTCGAGCCGTTTGTAAAACGTCGTCCGTAAATCACTCAAAATCGTAAACGTTGCCCGGTGCGAGTAATAACGCTCCGCATACCGACTGACGGCACGCGTCAGGCTTGATATTTTTTGCAAGGCAATCAGTACAGCGAGTGTTTGAATCGGTGGCAACAGTGCCGCCTTCGAAATCAGGAAGCCGCTTGCTGCAAACAGACCCACCGCCGTGACGCCGGCAAGAACACCAAAGACAATCGAGAGGACGATATCCCGTTTCTGGTGCAGCATCAATCGAAAAATACCCATCAATTCTTTCATCGTGTTTCCTCCCCTCGTTGGACGGCACGCATCCGTGCGTATTCCGAATCCCGTGTGAGTAACGCCTCATGTGTGCCTTGGTCGACGATCCGGCCGGCCTCTAAAATGACGATGTTGTCCGACTGTTCGATCGTATGCAGACGGTGTGCGACCGTGATGACGGTCGCCGTCCGTCCGAGTTCCTGGATTGCCTGCTGTAACAGGTGTTCCGTCTTGACGTCGAGTCCCGTCGTCGGTTCATCGAACAGGATGACGTCCGGCCGTTTTAAGAAGGCACGGGCGAGTGCGACCCGTTGTTTTTCGCCACCCGATAGACCGCGCCCCCCTTCACCGATTCCGGTGTCGAGCCCGTCTGGTAAACTCGCAATCAGTTCCCCGAGTCCTGCGGCAGCTGCCGCACGCTCGATGTCTGTCCGCGTCGCCTCCCGTAATTCACCAATGGCGATGTTGTCGGCGAGTGTCCCCGCATACAGGTAAGGATGCTGCGAGATATAGCTGAGCTGTCCGAACCAGCTCGTTTCCGTGATTTGTGCGCGTGGCTGACCATTCAGGAGAACTTCGCCGTTCTTTGGATCGGCCAGTCCCGCGAGTAACTGCAGGACGGTCGACTTCCCGGCACCACTTCGTCCGATCAAGGCGACTTTTTGGTACGGTTCGATGCGCAGCGTGACGTCGGTCAGTGCAAACCGCTCGTCCTGATACGTAAAGTCCACGTTTTTTAATTCAATCCGCGGTGGTGTCGCGGACTTTAATTCAACCGTTCCGAACGTTACGCCCCGGTCGTCTTGCGTCAGTTCAGACGCAATCTGTTTCGCCGCCGCAACACTGCCCCGTCCGGTATGGAATGCTGCCCCCATCTCTTTTAAGGCCAAATAATACTCCGGTGCAAGCACGAGCATCAGGAAGGCCGGAACAAAGGTGATGCTTTGGAATAAAATCAACCGCAAGCTGACCTCAAGCGCAATCATCCCCATGCTGAGCATCGAGATGAACTCAAGCATCAACGACGACAAGAAGGCGAGCTTCAGCACGGTCAGCGTCGCATCGCGGAAGTCGAGACTACTCCGTTCGATGACGTCCTGCTGTGCTTTCGCGCGACCAAACAACTTTAACGTCGTGATGCCTTGCAGCGTATCGAGGAAGGTTCCGGAGAACGCCGTCATCTTCTCGAGCTGCGTATCGGCACGTTTTTGCGTCATGATTCCGATGACGATGTAGAACAGTGGAATGAATGGTGCCGTGATCATCATGACGAGTCCCGTAATCCAGTCATAACTGAATGCTGCGATCAGCACCATCAAGGGAACGATCGACGTCTGGATGACTTTCGGCAAGTATTGGCTGTAATAGCTGTCCATCTCATCGACCGCGTCAAGCAACACACTGACCTTTTGTCCCGACTGTCCTTGCGACATCACTTCGACGGAACTCATCGTATACTTCGCGACGAGCGCCTGGCGAATGTCTTGTTTGACACGTGCCGCGAGAACCGTCCCGAGCCGCCCGTTCCAGTACGTGACAGCGACCCGTAACATCAGCATGAGCAGTAAGATACCGAGTAGCGGAACAATTGCCGCAAAGGCGTCCCCTTGGAGAAAAATGCGGTCGACGATGATGACGATCAAGTACGATTGACCGATGACCGCAATCCCCATCAGGACAGCCGCCAGCATCAATTGCAACATGATCGTACGTGGAATCGAGATGATTCCTTTAAGTGGATTCATATAAAAACGCCCCTTCACAAATTGTGAACGACTTTTAGTGAATATTTTCACATATCGTACATTCAGTATACCGAATCCTTCGTTTAGTTGCCATGAGAATGCCGCTCCAAAGGTGTGACGGTTTTGTGAGAAGCGTTTTACTCGACAAAATTGCTAACGTCCACTATTATAGACAATAGTTATCTACGTTATACAGAAAGGGCGAATTACCATGCAAATGAAAACCGGAGTCGAACAATCCGTCTACGCGATGCTGTTACTGACCTTTTTGCCGGAGAAAGGACTTTTACCCGGTGAGTTCATCAGTCAGCAGCTCGGCGCTTCACCGACGTACTTTCAAAAACTATTGCGTAAACTCGTCAGTGCCGACCTCCTTCTGTCTGTCCCGGGGGTCAAAGGCGGTTTCCGACTGAATCAACCTTCCGATCGGATTCGTATCTTTGACGTCTACGAAGCCATCGAAGGAAAACAATCCCTTTATGCTTCAAGTGGTGTCTTTGAAGACTTGATGGGCATCAAAGAACAGAACGTCCGCCTCTTATCTAACTTGATGACGGAAGCGGAAGATGCTTGGCAATCGACCTTAAAACGTGAAACGATTGGATCGCTCCGACAGGAAATCGACAGGAACTGTCCCCCTGACCACTTAACGACATTGCAAGCCTTGATTGAACAACAAATGATTCGCAACTAAAAGGAGACTTACGCATGACTACACTTGACCGCTACTTTGAGTTATTTGACGCTTCCCGGACCGATGAACAGGCTTTTAGTGACCTCTCTTCCCTCTTTTCGGACGACATCACGTTCGTCTTGAGTGGACAGGAACAACATGGCATCGACGCCTGGAAAAAATTCGTCCGCCTGGTCTTCACTGCCAACCAGGACATCAAGCACATGTATGAAGCCTGGCTCCCGTCAGCAGATGGCGATACATTCGAGACACGCTGGGCCGTCTGCGGCAAGCGGGCTGACGGAGCGGTCTTCACGCAGGACGGGACGGATATCGCCCGCCTTGATGCAGACGGAAAAATCGTCTACCTCGCCAATGTGCCGGATGATGCGAAGATGTTTAACAATTACAACGACTAACCCAGAGAGACCGTTCCCCACTCGGAACGGTCTCTTTTTGAAGTCATCCGCTTGTAAGTTTGCTGCTTCGAACGTGTCGCCGCCTTCAATCGTTCCGTTATCAAAACCTTTTTGGAACCAGCTTTTCCGTTGTTTCGATGTCCCGTGCGTAAAGCTTTCCGGCACGACGTATCCTTGACCTTTTTTCTGAAGGGTATCGTCACCGACGGCATTTGCAGCACCAAGCGCTTCTTCAAGGTCGCCTTCTTCCAACAAGTTCTCCCCTTGCGCGTGATGTGCCCACACGCCGGCATAATAATCTGCCTGCAGTTCGAACCGGACGAGGTATTTATTGAATTTCTCTTCGCTCATCTTTTGACGGAGCGGCATGATCTCATCTGACGTCCCGAGTAACGTCTGGACGTGATGACCGACTTCATGGGCAATGACGTAAGCCATCGCAAAGTCGCCAGGCGCCCCGTACTTAGTTTGTAATTCATCATAAAAACTTAAATCAATGTATAATTTCTGATCGCCTGGACAATAAAAAGGACCGACCGATTTTCCGGCTTGTCCACACGCTGAACTGACTTGGTCGGTATAAAGGACAAGTGTCGGTTCTTTGTATGTCATCCCGTCTTGTTTAAACTCCTTCGTCCAGACACGTTCCGTATCGGCGAGCACGACCGAGACAAAATCGGCGGCTTCTTTTTCTTTCGCTGTTTCTTGATAGCCTGAGTTCGTCCCGCTCTCTGAACCGGATAAATCCCCAAGCAAATCAGCAGGATTCCCACCCATCAACGTCACGACGATCAAGATGATGATGCCAAGTCCACCTCCGATTCCCGCGATTCCTTTCCCACCCATTCCCCGGCGGTCTTCTACGTTTGAACTTCGTTCTCTTCCCTTCCACTTCATGCGGCTTCCTCCTACCAATTTCGATGTTTTTATATACCCGTTCAGGCATTTATTCATGCCACGTTCTTTTAGAAAAATAATGGATGTGCATCTAACTTTTTTTCCAGTCAACAAACACATGCGTGCAACCGATAGTCTTGATACGTCTACCAAAACAGGACTTTGTCTTTGTTTTAGTTTCAACTAGAAATCGGAGGAATTTTATTTTATGAAACGTCATCAACTCATGCTCAGCATCACGTCTCTTATCGTCGTTTTATCTTTAATCGTCCATGGACTCCACCGCTTCACAACGTTTGGAGAAGGCTACTCCCTTTTACAGGGAAAAGGACCAGCCGCGTCGCTCGCTATGTTAACGGTCGTCGCGCTGATTCCTATCTTTTTTCTCTTCGCAGCTGTTATCCTGTACCGCCTTAATCCGCAGAGTAAACAGGTCGCCATCCTCTTGACACTGACGCTGACATTCGCAAGCATGTCAATCATCGCCGGTGGAGAGGGTCTCGTCGAATATCACTTCTCGATTTTCATGGTTCTGGCATTGATTGCCTATTTCCGGCGAATCGATTTAATTCTAATCAGCACGGTATTATTTGCGATTCAGCATCTTGCCGGATTCTTTTTTGCACCGACGCTACTGTGCGGAACGACCGGGTATCCGTTTAGTTTGTTGCTGATTCATGCAGTGTTCTTAGTTTTAACGAGCAGTGCCCTGATCATTCAAGTATTCGTTCAAAATCGTGAACGTCACGCGGCGCACGCACGGGAAACGGAAGCAAACACGTTAATCACGAACGTCAGTCAACAAATCGAAGCACTGGTCGGTCATTTAAAAACGAATACGACACACTTGAAGCAAGCTGCTGCAAACTCAGTTGTCGTCACAGATCAGATTGCTACTGCCATCGAACCGATCGTCGACTCTGCCGACGGTCAATATCAATCGATGCAACATGGAACGAATCAGTTACAGCAAGTCAATCAAGCAATCGCGACGATTCAAACACAGATGGCGACGACGGCAGACACAGCCGTCCACATGACAGCCACCGCACGTGAAGGAAATGAAGAGATGCAGTCGATGGAACGCCGGGTCGAAGCAATGGTCGAAGCGACGAACCGCTTAAACGATTCCGTCGAGACGATGACAGGACGCTCCGATCAAATCCAGACGATTCTCGCGAGTCTTGAAGCAATTGCCGGGCAAACGAACTTACTTGCACTCAATGCAGCGATTGAAGCTGCGCGCGCCGGTGAAGCGGGACGCGGCTTCGCCGTCGTTGCGACCGAAGTCGGGCATCTCGCCGTCCAGTCACGAAGCTATGCCAATGAAGTGACGGAAGTGTTAGAGGCTCTTGTCGAAGACACAAACCAAATCAAGGCGACGGCCCGAGCGTATGCCGAGACGTTGACGGAAAACCGTCAGATGACGAAACGCGTCGGTCAGACCTTCGCTGATATTACAGGAATGATTCAAGATGTCGAACAGCATATTCGCTCGATTCAAACAGCACGCCAAGGTGTCGGTACGCAAATGCTTGAAATCGGTGAACGCATGGATACGACACGTGTCGCCTCGCTCGAGGTACGGCGCGGGATCGAATCTACAGCTGCAGGACTCGAAGAACAGGCTGGTGTCCAACACGAATTTGAAACGATGACCGATTCACTCAATCAAATGACCGATTCGCTCGAACAACTCGTCGATAAATTAACGAATCATGTTAAATCCTAAAAAGCAGGTCCCTTCGTTAACGGGGACCTGCTTTTTAAAATTAAATGAAACCCTTCTAGGAATCTGCGATCCCTACCTCGAATAACTAATTAAGACTGACAGTATTAAAGAAAAATCCCTGATATTATACTGCAGAGTCTTGCGGTGAGAAAATGGACTTCAGATGACGTTGTCAGCTCTCACCTCCCTTTAAATAGCGAGGCGGTAGCTTACTCGCCCTTTCGAGACCCTCTTTTTGAATGGACCTACTACACGTATAGGAGGACATGATAATGAAACCACACCTCTTATTTTTGTCTTGGCGTGATATTAAACATCCGAAAGCAGGCAGTGCTGAAGTTTTCATTCACGAAGTATTGAAACGGGTTGCCGAAGATTATCGCCTTACCCACATCTCACCTGGCTTTGATGGTGGTCACGACGTTGAATTTCTTGATGGTGTCACCTATATCCGACGCGGAACAAACGCAACGGTCCTTCTGTATGCTTTTCACTATTACCAGATACATGCATCGACAATTGATCTCGTTGTCGATCAAGTCAATACCCATCACTTTTTCACTCCGCTTTATGTACCACGAGAAAAACGTGCCCTATTCATTTATCGACTAACACGTGAAATTTGGAAGATCAACGTCAACCAACCGTATGCCTGGTTAGGAGAACGGACGGAAACGCCCCGCCTCCGCCTCTACCGGAACGATTTGGCGGTGACTGTCAGCAAATCGACCACTGACGATTTAATCGATGTCGGATTCGCTCCAAAACGAATTACGATTTTACCGGCAGGAATCAATTTCACCCCATGGCCAGAGATAGACTGGAAAAATAAAGAAGAAAAACCGACTTTTCTTTACATTGGTCGTATGTCCGCCTATAAAGGAATCAACGATGCGATTAAAGCGTTCGTCATATTCAAACAGGAGTTTCCGGAAGCCCGTTTTTGGGTGATTGGTGAAAAAGATGAGACCTACATTGAAGAGCAACTAAATCCTCTTCTTCCGGAAGAAATGCGTCAAGATATTACCTATTTCGGCTTCGTCAGTCATGAAGAGAAACTTGAGCGAATGAGCCGGGCGACCGCTTTATTATTTCCATCAAAGCGCGAAGGCTGGGGGTTGGCAGTCAGTGAAGCTGCTGCTGTCGGGACGCCATCCATCGTCTATCATGCTCCCGGTCTTCAAGATGCTGTACAGTATGGATTAGCTGGATATATGACAACGTTCCAGACTCCAGGCGCATTAGCCATTGAAATGCGATCATGCATTCGGGATACAGAACAGTATGATACGATTCGTTACGCCTCTTACCTTTTCGCAAAAACACGCCACTGGGACTATACCGGATCCCGTTTTCGGGAATGGATACAGAAAACGTTGACTCGGTGACTAATGGTTTCTTAAAAGACCATTAGTCTATAAGTGAATTATGTGTTTTCCACTTTTCAACTCAGAACATGTCTCAATTGTCCAAAGAAATAGGAACTATTATTCATTTGCATAAATACAGTTAACCGTTTCATTGAAAGGATGGATTGGCATGTACATTTTATTATTGTCTGGCGGGTCCGGAAAAAGATTATGGCCCCTTTCAAATGACTTAAACTCAAAACAATTTTTACGCATTTTAGAAGACCCGTCCGGGAAAAAACAGTCCATGATTGAACGTGTTTTTCTCCAACTTCAAGAAATCAAGTTAGCTGAACGCACTCTGATTTCAACAACAAAATCACAGCTCGATGCTATCGAGCATCAATTAGGTCCAGATGTCGCCGTTATTTGTGAACCTTCGCGTCGTGATACGTTTCCTGCCATCATGCTTGCAACAAGTTACTTAGCTGAAAACATTGATTCGACAGAGACAATTGTCATCATGCCCGTCGATTCTTATGTAGATATGTCCTTTTTCGAGAGGTTTAGTTTACTCGATACGGCTGTCCAATCCCATCCTGACGCGTTGCATTTAATGGGTGTCGAACCACTTCATCCAACCTCAAAGTATGGTTACATTATTCCAGAAACAGCCAATCAGATGGCACGGGTAAAGAAGTTTCAAGAAAAGCCGACAATCATCTTAGCTGAACAATTAATTAAAGAAGATGCACTTTGGAGTTGCGGTGTCTTTGCTTGCCAACTCGATTTTCTTATTAAACAATTGTTTGCTCAAAACGTTCCTACCACCTACTGTGATCTACTCCGCTCTTACGACTCTCTTGAAAAAACATCTTTTGACTATGCGGTTGTCGAAAAAACGGAACTGATTTACGTACATCGGTATGAAGGTCCGTGGAAAGATCTCGGAACCTGGAATACGTTAACGGAGGAAATGCCGAGTGTTCTTCATGGAAATGCTCATCTTCTGAAATCAACAAATACACATATTGTAAACGAACTTCAAATTCCAGTTCTCGGAATTGGATTGGATGATTTAATAGTTTCCGTTAGTCCTGACGGTGTCTTGGTTTCTTCTAAAGAAGAAACGACCCATTTAAAAGAATATCTCGTCCACCAAGACCGACCTCCACAATTTGAATGGAAACGCTGGGGCTATGCGACAATTTTGCATCAACAATTACTTGAAGATGGACGATATGCAATTACACGACGCTTGCACATTAAAGAAAATCATCAAATCAGTCATCACTATCATGAACATACCGCCTCAACCTGGAGCATTCTTAAAGGAAGAGCGGAAGCAATCATTGATGGTAAACATCAGACGCTTGAAGCACCATCGGTTGTCCACATCCCCCAAGGCGTCTCACATACATTAAGAACGGTAAATGACTTAATTATGATTGAAATCAAACACTCCGTCGATTGGACAGAAGAAGACAACTATCCATTTCCAACCTCATTTCCCACTCAAGATTAATTCGTTTTTTATACTGTAGTTCTTTTTAAAATAATTCCGTCGCATACATCAAACAGCAGTCCTTCGTCTTATGAACGAAGGACTGCTGTTTACGAATAGAAAAATAAAGGAGTTGATCATTTATAACATTTTAAAGTTTTGAGATGATCGTTAACGGATCAACACGTTGCGTGTAGTCAGACGGAACGTCAGCAAACGAAATTTCACCTGACGGCTGAATGATGAACGTTGCTGGTTTCGGTAGCTGCCAGTCTTCATTCCCGTTATGTCCGGCAACGTCCAGCCCTGATTCTTTGTACACTTCAACTAAATAGTCCGGCATCTCGAAGACGAGATCAAATTGCCCTGCGACGACATTATCGACGTCACTGAGGACAGCGAACTCTAAGTCATTTTTTTCTTGCGTCGAGAGTGAATGATCCGGTGTCTCAGGACTGATTGCGACGAGTGTCGCTCCTTTTTCCTGAATCTTCGCCAGTTCACGTTGGTACGCACGGAGCTCTAAGTTACAGTACGGGCACCATCCGCCACGATAGAACGTGACGATGACGGGACCTTGTTCAAGTAAATCCGCTAAAGCGACGGATGTCCCTGCCGCGTTCGGTAGCGTAAAGCGAGGTGCCTCATCTCCGACAGCTAATCCTTTTGCTCCGTTTGATGCTGCGAGTTCTTCTGTTGCTTGCGTCATCAGCTTCTGCTTTTCAGCCGGTGCTTTTTGACGGAACTGTTCTTGATACGCTTGAATTTCTTCTAATAATGTAGACATGACAATCCCTCCCTGTTGTTTTTCATAGCATAACAGGGTATTTCAAAAAAGACTGAGATTATGCTCACTCCGATTTTTTTCGGAATCGTTTCACAAATCCTATCAAGCTTTCCGGTGTCAGTTCGAGTTTGTTCTCGTACGCATATTTTGTTCCGTAACCAAGTGCGAGTGTCGCCGTCGAGGCGATACCCGCTCCGAATACAGCCCCGTACCCGGGCACCATCTTCGCCAGTTGGCGAAAAGCCGTTTTTCCTGAATTGCCGACGATCGTCACGACAAGCAACTCTTTCGCACTTTCTTTCGATAAGTTCCGTTCATATAAGTTCGACAGCTTCAGCATCAAACCGATTTGAATCGACGTCAACGGAATGATATCTGCGCCCGGGAACGGGACCGCTCCGATTGCACCAGCCGCCGTCCCGGCCCCGACAATCCAGTTGTTAGCGACTTTCCCCCGTAACGAAGGATCGATTTCGCGGACAAACAGATTATCCTTGTCGAACTTTTTTAGGATATCGAGGACCTCACGCCGCAACCGGTCGATATTCGTCCCATCCTTCGCTGATACAGGGACAAGGGTCGGTCCCGGTAACTTCGTTTCGATGTGCCGGGTGACGGTCTCTAAGTCGTTCGTCGCATCAATCTTCGTCACGACGATGATGATGTTTTTATTATGGGCATAAATCTTATTGAAATTTTTTGTTTCCGTCTCCGATAAGACGGTCCCCGCTGCATTCAAGAAATACAAAATAACATCCGCACTTTCGTAAAACTGCCACGTCGTATCTGAATTCAAGCTGTTCGCGTCATTGAGTCCCGGCGTATCGACGAAGATGACTTTATCTTCCGGGTGCTGCCGAATCTGATCGATGCGTGTCGTTTCACCCGGTTGCGCTCCGACCGTCGCGACGTCACGCCCAAGAATCGCATTTAATGTCGACGATTTACCGGCATTGACGTCGCCAATCAGGGCGACGGTCACTTCTTGATTAAGCGACTGGTTAAAGTCGCGCCGTTCTGCTTCAAACGATTGGTCAAATACTTCCTCAAGCTTTGATTTCCGTTTCTGTTCATTCGTCTCAAGTCCCTCACCAAAAAAGTCGTCCATCGTTACCCCTCCTGAAAATATGTGCTGTCAGTCTTTTCCCGTTCTTCATTGAAATCATCCAAGGAAAACGATAAGCTTGATGATGGATAATGTTTCCAACACACGAAGGAAGGGGCTTCTTCTATGAAAAACTGGATGTACATACCACTTGCCGCCCTTATCTTGACAGGGTGCAGCCAAAACCACGATCAAATCGAATCCGCTACGAAAAAAGTACCTATCACCCAGGCCACTTCTACCTTCACACTCTCCCCCCTACCCGTTACAGAAGGGGAAGAAAAATTTGCCACACTTGCCAACCAACAGATTGGCGCCGTTCAGCTAAAAGGAACATTAAAGGCGACCCACTGGCTAAAAGGTGTCGAATATCTCCCGGACAAACAAGAACGGGTACTGTTCTCGATGGAACTTGAACCGAAAAAGTACGATACCACGATCCGGTTTTCCCAGTCTTTCTCGGATGATCTGATTCAATTCGGGATTGATGTCGGTGATACGGTACTCTTCGGTGACGATACGTTTACGCATCTTGATGATTACATCGTTCGCGGTGCCGACTTCCGCTCAAAAACGGCTACGGCGACCCCTTATAATCTTTTGATGGTCTATCATCTGTCAAAAAATAAAGAAATGCGCGGGTTTAATTTAAATGAGGTCACGCGTCCCGCTGACGTACCACTCAAAAAAGGAGAGCGGATTTTCGGAATCGTATTATCCAATCAGAAGTAAAGCAGAACCCGTCCCGCACTTCTAGTTCAGACGGGTTTTTCCTTGTCCTTTCATGTCGTTCTGAAACGAATAATTCAACAAAGAGTGGCAGACTCAATCGCTGCCACTCTTTGTTGTATAGAAACTGACTTTTGCGTCAGCCCCATTTTTTAAATTTCACTTCTCCGCTCGAGTAACACGGTATCCCGCCAGACACCAGCCAACTGTCCGATTCGTTCCCGACGACCGACTTCCCGGAAACCGAACCGTTGATGGAGTTTGAGGCTGGCGATGTTTTCCGGAAAGATTTGTGAATGCAACGTCCAGATGCCTGCTGCTTCACTCGACGTAATGACCGCCTGCATCAATACCGTCCCGACTCCTTTTCCCCGTGCGTCTTCATCGATATACAAACTGACTTCGGCAACACCGGCATAGGCCGGAATCGACGAAAATGGACTGATGGCGATCCATCCGAGCATTTTCCCGTCTTTTTCCACCACAATCCGGCTGTGTATGTGGTGATGGGCATCCCAGTAGTCAAACGACGGTACTTCCGTTCGGAACGTCGCATTTTGTGTCTCGATTCCTTGCTGGTAAATCCGACCGACTTCCGGATAATCTGCTGCGGTCATCGCTCGTAGATTCATGACAACCTGCTCCTTTTCTAGTCTTTTATCGCTTCGCGTCAAACGATCTTGACATATTTTCGTTATCGAACTCGTTCCGTCGTCCGCAACAGATCAAGCAACTGTTCGAGCCGTTCGATGGTGTAGGTCGGTGTCAACTCACTCGGAGCCGTTTCCTGACCCGGGTTAAACCAACACGTATCAATTCCGGCCGAAATGCCGCCTTGGATATCTGCAGTCAAGGAGTCGCCGATGAGCAGTGTTTGCTCCGGACGGAATTCCGGAATCCGGTCGAACACATACGTAAAGAAAGCACGCATCGGTTTTTGATAGCCCGTGTCTTCGGAAACAAAAATCTGATCGAAGTACGGCAACAGTCCTGAACCAGCGAGCCGTGCATGTTGTGTCCGCGAGACACCGTTCGTCACGACGTAGAGTTGGTAATGTCCTTTTAACTGCCCGAGTAATTCGTGTGCTCCGTCAATCAAATCCGTTCCCTGACCGAGATACGTCCGGTAGCGCTCATCCATCTGTTTCCCGTCGACCACCCATCCCTGCTCTGCAAAAAACGTCACGAAACGTTCCGAGATGACTGCGTCTCGCGTCACTTCCCCCCGTTCGAGGGCTGCCCATAAGGCTTTGTTAATGGACCGGTACCGGGTTTCACGTTCTTCCGTCCATTCGAGCTGTTCGTCCACGAATAGTTTTCGCAGCGCCCAGCGTTCCGTTGCGTCAAAATCAAGTAAAGTATGATCGATATCAAAGAGTAATGTTGTATAGTTCATTCGTCATGCTCCTTTTCGTAAGATCCGTTTTTCTGTCAGCTTCCCGCCGAGTTGGAACAAAAGCACCCCGCCGCCAATCAAGAGAACGCCGACTGCCTTCGTCCATGTGAAGGCGACCTGTTCGAGACCGAACCAGCCGAGCGTGTCCCAGAGCAGGGCAAAGAGGATTTGTGAGACCATGACGATCGAGATGGCGTAGCTCGGTCCGAGTTGCTGGACGCCTTGCGTCACAGACAGGACGACGCCGACACCGATGATGCCACTGAACCAAAACCACGGCTGCATGCCGGTCATTGAAAAAAGTGCCGTCCCTTCAACGAGCAATCCAATCGTCATTGAAGCGAGAAAGCCGAGTCCAAGGACTAACGTCGTCGTTGCCCAGGCTCCGACCCGTTCTTTGACTTTGGCGTTAAAGGTGTTTTGCATACAGACGAGCATCCCGCCAAATAAGGCGAGTAAAATCCCAAGTGTCATCGTGCTTGCCTCCTATTCATAGATACTTTCCCCGACACGCTCCATTAAACCCGCGCGGTCGATGATCTCAATCGTCCGTTTCGTCCGGTCAATCAATCCCTCCCTGCCGAACTGGAGTAACACCCGGTTCAGGTGCCGGTAGCTCGTCCCGATCAAATCCGCTGCATCGACTAAATCCGTGACCGGCAGAGTTTGTTTTTCCGGTGTCATCGACAACAGATAACTCGCGAGCCGGACTTCGACCGGATATAAAAGATTAAAGCTCATCGAGTGCGATTTCAGTTCGAACTTCATCGTGATCGTCTCGAGCAAAAAACGTAAGAATGCCGGATTGTCCGTTCCTGCTTGTTCGAGTGCCGCGTAACTGATCCGGAAGACTTGGACCGGCGTTACAGCCTCGACCGTATTCATCAAGGGGATACGGCGGACATATTCGATATCGCCGACCAGATCGAACGGATGCTTGAAGGAAAGAACGAGCCGTCGTCCTGCCGCTGACATATGCGTGATCTTCAACTTTCCTTCGACGAGCAAATACAGCTGTTTCGCGTCATCGCCCTGCTGGCATAAGTATTCACCCGGCTCGACCTCGACACGTTCGAGATGACGGCGTAAGCGCTCGTCAAAGACATGCGTCAATTGAAAACGGTCCAAGTATGTCGCAAGTCGCTCATCCTCCACACGAATCCCTCCTTATAGTTTCAAGATTAAGACACCGCCGACCATCAACAAAATTCCGATGACTTGCGGCAGCTGCAACCGACGTTTCATCATTCCGAACCAACCGTTCCAGTCAATCAAAAGGGCCAGACCGAGCTGGGCGATCAAAAAGAGTGAAATCGTCAATGTCACACCCATCAAATGCACGGCTGTGATATTACTGAACAAAACAGCCGCCGCCAGTGCGCCTCCTGATAGATAAAGCGGCTTGACGCGACGCATCTCTTGAAACGTCCGATCGCGTAAGGCGAATGTGATCAATAAGGCGACGATGAAGCCTGTCATTTGGGTCACGGTCGCTGCCTGCCAGGTCCCGATTCCATCACTGATTCGGGCATTGGCGACACTTTGGAGCGTCAGAAAAAAACCGCCGCTGATTGCAAAAAGGATGCCTCGCATCTGTATCGCCTTCCTTTCGTTATCTTCTTTCATCCTATCCTAAAACGACGGTGGATGATTGATAAAGGACATTTGTCCTGAACATAAATTCATTCGTCGAACATACAAAACCGCCATGTCGACCTGACTGGCGGTTTTTTACATCAGATTTTTTTAACGAACTCGGATTTCAGCTTCATTGCACCTAGGCCATCAATCTTGCAATCGATGTCGTGATCTCCATCGACGAGACGAATTCCTTTGACACGGGTTCCTTGTTTGACGACGAGCGATGTGCCTTTGACCTTCAAGTCTTTGATGACCGTAATCGTGTCGCCGTCATGCAATTCGTTTCCGTTCGCGTCACGGATGACCGCCGTCTCTTCCGTCACGTCCGCTTCAGCCTGCGTCCATTCATGCGCACATTCCGGACAGACGAACAGATTTCCATCTTCATATGTATAGCTCGATCCACAGTTCGGACAGTTTGGGTATTCAGTCATGTGTGATTCCTCCAAATCGTTCATCGTTTCTTCCCTGTTTAGTATAACGTGTCTGACAAAAACGAAAATAACAAATTAAAAAAATGCTTAGACAACCTCTTATGAAGCGTGAATATGCTAGAACGAGAGGCAATCCGTTCGCGCTGCCCTGTCCCGCCTCGTCTTCAAAGCGGCACGTTTCGTTGACTCCTACGGGGGGGAAGAAACGAAACGTGACGCTTTATCTCCCGACAGAACTTTGTCTACAGCCTAAAAAACCGTTCATCGTCTGACGATGAACGGTTTTGATTATTCATTTTCCAGCTTTTTGATTGCTTCATCTAGTTTTTCTTGATCCTCGTCCGACACTTCAGGAAACTGCGGATTGATATCGCGTAAAACGTCGTTCATGACTTCTGTCACGATGTAACGTCCGAACCAGTCATCATCGGCCGGTAGCACGTACCATGGCGCATTTTCCGTTGATGTGTTTGAAATCAAATCGGCAAAGATGTCTTGATACTCATCCCAATGTTCCCGCTCCTCAACGTCACTAAAAGAAAATTCAAAGTTCTTTTTCGGGTCTTTCATCCGTTCGAGCAACCGTTCCTTTTGTTTGTCCTTCGAAACATTGAAGAGAAACTTGACGACACGGATTCCGTTCTCGACCAGGTACTGCTCGAAGTCATTGATTTGCCGGTACCGCATCTGCCAAACGTCTTGATCGTTCGGGAGTTCTTCCTCCTCAAGCAGGTTATGAATACGCGGTGCGATGACATCTTCATAATATGAGCGATTTAAAATGCCGACTTCTCCTTTGGCCGGCAACCCGTCATGAATCCGCCATAGAAAATCGTGTTTTTGTTCTTCTTCTGACGGTTTCTTGACGGAAATCGTCTTCAAGCCCTGAGCATTCAGATTTGAAAAGATATAGCTGATCGCTTCATCTTTCCCACCGGCATCGATTGCCTGCAGGACGACTAAAATACCTTGTTTTTCTTCTGCATGAAGCCGCCAGTGTAGCTCTTTCAATTCCTCGACGCTCTCTGGAATGTATGTCTTGAGTAATTGTTCTTCAGAAATCCGGTCCGGATCAGATGTTTGGTAATCAGCTAAACTGACGTTCGCATCCGGAGCAACTCGATATTTTTTGATGTCCATTTGAATCCTCCTCTAACTTTCGCTCACTCTCAAAAGAATACCCTGAGAAGGACTTCGGAAAACCCGTTCAAATGAACTTATCTTTTAATCAATCGTTCTAATGCATTGTTGATTACGACAGGCGGGCGACCGAGAATTTGTGCAAAGTCCTGACTTTCAACAGCAAGCGTATCGTTTGCAATCCCTTCTTGAATCGAGACAAGCATCGGGATGAGGAAGTCCGGGAGACCCGCTTGTTTCATGATATCAGCATACGTTGCTACATCCACTTGTTGAACAGTGACAGGTCGAGCAAGAACCGCTCCGAGTGCCTCGGCGATTTCTGTTTGTGTCAACAATGGACCCGACAGTTCATAGATAGCTTGTTTTGGAGCATCTGTTGTCAAAACAGTAGCGATTGCTTCTGCATAGTCGTCCTGCAACGCCCAGCCGACTTTTCCGTCACCCGCTGCTGTCAACCAGTCTGCTCCGTTACGTACAGCGTCAATCGTCGCCTGCTCGTTTTCAAGATACCAGTTGTTCCGGAAGAAAATATAAGGGATACCTGTCTGTTCAATCAATCGTTCTGTTACCTGGTGCGTCCGTGCCAAGAAATTTTGACTTGCTTGTGCATTGGCAATACTCGTGTAGGCGATCAGGCCGACGCCTGCAGCCTGCGCTGCCTCGACTGCTGCCGTGTGTTGCCGGATCCGTGTAGCTTCTTCCCCGTCCGTTGAAATGATCAACAAACGATCAATCCCTGCAAAGGCCGTTGCTAACGTAGTTGGCGCATCAAAATCTCCATGACGGACTTCGACACCACGTTCTTTGAGATTCGCTGCTTTTTCGACATTTCGGACACTGACGACAAGGTCGTCCGCACTAATCCGCCCTAACAGATGATTGACAATCTTAGTTCCTAATTTTCCAGTTGCTCCTGTAATCAATAGCTTCATGGGTATTCGCTCCTTTTTCTATCAAATGCCTATCCTGTACCTAATCTTATTACAGGTGGTACACTAATCCTAGTAGGCACCTTTTAGATACTTGGTCACCTAAACAGAACCATTGGAGGACACTAAATGAATCTTACCGAACAGCGGACGGCTTGTCCGGTCACTCGTGTGCAAACCATCATTTCTGGTAAATGGAAAATCCTCATCCTGTGGCATCTCAAACAAGGAACACAACGCTTTGGCGCCTTACAACGTCTGCTGCCCGGAATTTCTAAGGGCATCTTAGCACGTCAACTACGCGAACTTGAGCAGGATGGCATGTTGCTTCGAAAAGTCTACCGGGAAGTGCCGATAAAGGTCGAATACTCATTGTCCGACACGGGACTTAATTTTTTGCCGATTTTAGATGCAATGGCTGCTTGGAGCCTGTCGCACATTTAGAATCTGATCAATAATAAAGGAGTATGCCATGTCGCATACTCCTGCTTTTACTTCATTTCGTCAGAACGTGTTGCTTAAAATGCGCATCGATTGTCGCTGCGACACGTAGACCGGATATGACGGCACTCTCAACCCGTGTCCGTCCCGAGGCATCATCTGCTTCAAGGAAGGCATCCCCGGCAAGCCACAGCGGATGGTGATTCAGTTTTAGAAACGGCGTGTGGAAGACATCGCGTGCCTGAGCGTAACGCCATCGTTTCAACTGACGGGAGATGAGTTCGACGGGACCGAGTTGTGCTTGCAGGAGCCGTTCGATTTCAGTGAGCGTCTCCGCTTCCTCCTTGTCATACCAGGATTCACTCCACTCACCCGTCATGTAGACACTCAGTAAAGGTGTCGCCGAGATTTCTTTTTCTGCGTTGTTGACGAGCTTCAGCATCCCGGGGACAAGTCCTTCGTCCGCCAGACCGACCTCCCCAATTTCGAGCGGTTCTTTCAGTTCAAACAGGCCGACAAATGTCGGTTCGAACGTGACACGGCTTAACGCTGTATGATCGGCTGCGTCAAGCGTCAGCCGGGACGCTTCCAGTAAGTCATAGGCTTGCGGAACCGGTGCTGTCACGAGCATCGCGTCATAGACCCGTGTCCGGCTATCTGCAATCGTCCGCAAAACCGTGTCCGCTTCAATCCGTACGACCTGTTCGTTCAAGTGGACCGGAATCCCGCGTGCAATCGACTGAACGAGTTGATTCATCCCGTTAATCGCGATATACCGTGGAAAATCATCACCGAACCATTTCCGAATCAATCCGCGTTCGAGCCATTCATCGACTTCCTGCGCCAGTTCATCCGTCCGGACGGTGAAAAAGACAGCTCCGTGGTCCGCCTTTCCCTGATCGATTCGTCGTGTCGCCATGCGTCCCCCGACACTTTGGCTTTTTTCGATGATCTCGACCTCGTATCCTTCGACTTGTAATTGACGGGCAGCGAACGTCCCCGCAAGTCCACCGCCGATAATTCCGATTCGTTTTGGTTGTTCCATCTGATACATCCCCCTCCACTTGCTTCATTTCCACAAGTATAGCGGTTCGCTCGTCAAACGACGTCTTTTAACGTTCTTCGAATATGCTCGTCCGTTCGAGTTCAATTAACAAGCGGGCATGGTTGTTGTCAAAAAACTGTTGGTGCTGCGCTAATCCACGCTGGACGCACCAGCCGATTCCCGTCAGTGCTTCAAACAGACGGTAGTACGGCAAATAGACTTCAATCGGTTCCGGTGTCCGAATTTGGCCGTATCCGTTTTGATAAGCACCCAGCAGAGCGCTGCCACCTTGGAAGACGTCCCGGTCGAGTTTCGTGAAGTCGATCTCCGTCGCTCCGAAACGTGAAGTTTCAAAGTCGATCAGTCCAGTGAGGTTTCCGCCGTCTGCGAGCAGATTCCCGAGCCGGAAATCGAGATGGACGGCGACCGGACGCGACGGTTCCGGTAACTCACGTTCACGCCGTTTTAATTCTGTAAAGGCGGCTTGATAAAGGGCAGGCGGCAAAACTTGTTGAATCGCCGGCTCGAATGAGGTCATCTTCGCATTTCGGAAGACACGCCAGTCCTGTGAGGTAAACGCGGTGAAGCCGTTCTCCTCAAAATCGCCGTACGCCTCACGGGTACACGTATGGAGTGTTGCGTGAAGCCGCCCGATTTGCGAGACCAGTTCCGGTGTCACTTTTTCAATCGTCGAACCGGCAAGTGCTTCGAGCACAAACGCACCCGTCGTCTGTTCGGTTGGTCGCGCCGCCATGAGAATCTTCGGGACAGCGACACGACTGGCTAAATACGTCAGCCATCCGTGCTCCCGGTACCATTTATCAGCCGTATAGGGTCGCTTTAAAAAAACAGTCCGACCGTCACGCAGAACCAGCCGGTCGACTTCGGAACTGTACGAATCCGTGACGGAAAAAATCTCTGCTACATCGAGATCAAACGATTGAATCCACTCTTCGCGGGTCATAATGCATCCCCCAGTCGTTTTTCAAGGATTTCGGGCAGTCCGTCAATTGCGGCTGTATCGAGCATCTGATAGGTTAAATAAACAGTCTCTTTTATCTTTCGCAGTTCAATCATAACTTCACTCCTTTATGTTCTGTGCTGATCGTGGATCGGTTCAAACAACTTTTCGGTTGACGGCCGGACCAGCGCAAAATGTTCGACATTGTAGTGACCGTGCAAAACTTGATTGTGATGGGCAATCATCTACTCCGCCGATAAAACATCGGAGCCGTTCGTCGTATGTCCGTCAGCAACGAGCGTCACATCAAATCCATTGACGGTTGCACTGCGGACCGCGGTATCGATGCAGTGTTCCGTCTTACAGCCGAGGATGACGACATGTTCGATTTGTCGTTCATTCAGATACTCAAGCAGTGGTGTCCCGTGAAACGCATTCGTTGCAGCTTTATCGAACGTCACCGCCTGATCTGGAATCTGAATCGAGGAGTGCACCTCAAACCCCGGTCCGTTTCCGTCCGCGACATCAAGATCCCGGATGAAGACAATCGTATGAGCATGATTCTGTGCTTCTTGCACGACTTGATTGATGACCTGACTGACGGGCATCTTTCGCATGAACACCTGACTCTTCTGCCGTCCCTTCGACGAGATCCTGTTGAAAATCAATAATGAGTACCGCTTGTCGCATCTGAATGTCCCTCCTTTTGGTTTCTTTACTTTTCTTCTTTCCCTTCCCTACTGGAAAGTCCTGTTTTTCACAAGAGATTTTAAGCTTTGCGAAACTTTTGATTGACTTGATGCGTTGAATAAGATGATGGAAAGGATGTTACATATGGACCTATTGCCACTCTTTTTCGTGATTTTCGTAATTGTCTTAGCTGTTAATCTGTTTCTCGATAAGATAATCATGAACCGGCGCCTTTCTCGGAACGTCTTCATGAAGAATCTCTTCGTCTGCTTTTTGATTTCACTTGTTTTGTTAAGCTTCTTCTATCTTCAGTCCATGATGAACTAACAAATAGACCGTACACTCTCTGTTGAGCGTGTACGGTCTATTGACGATTACTCGATTTCAGTATTTCTACTGCTTTGTTACCTTGCGTAAACGGTAGTATTTTGTAAGTCGAAATCCGACATAGGCTGAATCCCCTAAGAGTGGATAAGATGTCCGCTGATATATATTCCAGTAGCTGATGATGCGACACTCAATCCGTGTCATGTAAACATCATTTGCTTGTAGAAAGGAACACAGATTTTCCTCAGGCCACCTCTCTAAAATCGGTTCGATTCGTTCTAGAATTTCTCTTACATATTCCCCAGTCAATTCAATCAGATAAAGCAACACCCAGTCTGTATCCGCCTGTTCTTCTTGTAATCGTTGAACATATTTCTCGCGGATATAACCATTGTGATGGCGCGTATACAAGCAATAGAGCAGCCACCGTTGTTGTTTCGTCAACGTCTCGATTTTCACCTTTGGTACTTCATCCAAGTACACGCGAGACGGCAAATTCAACTTTTCTTGCCAATACGCGATTTCAATCGTCCCCCACGTCACCGGTCTAAACAATCGGTGGGGGAAGAGACGTCTCACAGCCTCCACGTCTACTGCACAGGATTGCGGAAAAGCTTGGAGCCAGTTTGTTTTCATCTGCATATGTGTTTCACCACTCATTCCTTCAGTGCTAGGTAATAAAAAAGTCATACTCCAACTGGAAGGAGTATGACTTGAATGTTTTTATTCGACTGTTACTGACTTCGCCAAGTTACGTGGCTTGTCGACGTCGCAATCACGGCCGAGTGCCGCGTAGTACGAGATCAACTGAAGTGGTAAGACTGAAAGTAATGGTGACAAGAGCGGCTCGACTGACGGGATGACGAATGCATCCGTCGGCAATTCGAGACCTTCTGAAGCGATGACACATGCGTTCGCGCCACGTGCGACGACTTCCTTGACGTTGCCTCGGTTGTTGAGGTGAACGTGCGGTTGTGTCACGAGGGCGATGACCGGTGTGTTGTCTTCAATCAAAGCGATTGGACCGTGTTTCAATTCGCCGCCAGCGTACCCTTCTGCCTGGATGTACGAAATTTCTTTGAGCTTGAGTGCCCCTTCCATTCCGACATACGCATCTTGACCACGGCCGATGAAGAAGGCGTTGCGTGATTCAGACAAGTATTCTGCAGCGATCTCTTGGAACCGTTCTTTTTGTGACATGACGGATTCCATTGCGCTTGAAATTTTACCGAGTTCTTTCATGAGATCGAAGTTGACGTCGACGCCTTTTGCTTGAGCCAGGTCAAACGCGAGGACCGCAAGAACAGCAATTTGCGCTGTGTATGCTTTTGTTGAGGCAACTGCGATTTCAGGACCGGCATGCAACAAGAGTGTTGCGTTTGCTTCACGTGAAAGTGTTGATCCCGCGACGTTCGTGACCGTCAATGCTGGGTGACCAAGTTTTTTCGCTTCAACGAGAACGGCACGGCTATCCGCTGTTTCACCTGATTGTGAAAGGAAGAGGAAGAGTGGTTTCTCTGTCAAAAGTGGCATGTTGTAGCCGAATTCAGACGAGATGTGGACCTCTGCCGGAATCCCAGCGATTTGTTCAATCAATTGTTTCCCGATCAAACCAGCATGGTAGCTTGTTCCGCAACCAATGATATAGACGCGGTCACGACCAAGGACTAAATCACGAACCGATTGATCGAGTGTGATTTCGCCAGCTTCGTTTTGGTATTTTTGAACGATGTTCCGGATGACGGCTGGCTGCTCATCCATTTCTTTAAGCATATAGTGCGCGTATGTCCCTTTTTCGATATCAGAAGCATCAATTTCAGCTGTATACGCGTCACGCTCTTGCACGTTTCCGTCTAAATCCTGGATTGTGACACTGTCACGCGTTAAGATGATCATTTCACCGTCATGTAACTCAACGAACTGATCCGTTACTTGAAGCATGGCCATTGCATCAGACGCAACGACGTTGAACGTGCCGTCTCCGAGACCAACGAGAAGTGGTGATTTATTTTTTGCGATATAAAGAACGTCCGGGTTTTCTGCATCGATTAAAGCGAGCGCATACGAACCGTGGAGCACGCGAAGTGTTTGACGGAAGGCTTCCGTGACATCACCTGTTGCGTCAAAGTTCTTTTCAATCATCTGAACGATGACTTCTGTATCCGTGTCGCTGAGTAAATCGACGTTAAGTTCTGCTTTTAACTGCTCATCGTTTTCGATGACACCGTTATGCACGAGTGTAAAGCGTGATGATGCACTTTGGTGTGGGTGGGCGTTCGGAACACTTGGTACACCGTGTGTTGCCCAACGTGTGTGACCGATTCCTACTGTACCGTCTGCTTCTGCAGGGACGACTTCGCGTAGCGCAGCGATGCGACCGACTTCTTTATGAACCTGAACGCCGTCATTGACGAACGCAAGACCTGCCGAGTCATAACCGCGGTACTCGAGTTTTTCGAGACCCTTTAGTAAAATTTCTTTCGTGTTAACTTCTCCGATCATACCTACGATTCCGCACATATTGATTCTCTCCCATATCAAGTATTTCCCTGAAGAGGAAACGGCTCTTGTCGAGAGTTATCAGCACTTGCTTGTTTGTCCGTCTAATCACTTAGACGATTTCAAGTAAGTTTACGGTACTGATAAGGTACCGGGAGGCATCCGCCGAATGATTCGATAAACCTCCACCTCGTCAGCTGCCTATCACATAGTCAGCCCTGGCGCTTCTGTTTCTGTCCGACTCCGTTTCTGTCCGACTTTACAATCATACGAACTTTAATTGGAAAAAGCAAGGAAGGTAACGTATTTGTAACTATTCCCGATATCTTTCTAAACAATACTTCTAATCCCTAGATTTTGTAAAAAAAAGAATTAAGCTTCTGTACCTACTCATCCACCCTCCAACGAACCCGTGTCCCTGTCCGACTTCTACAGGAAAAGGAAGCTCTGCTTACGGCAGGAACAAGCAAGACCCGGGCAGCCTCAAGTTGGCCGCGGCTTGCGTTCCGCCTGAGAAAAGCGGGCAGAGGACAGCGGTGTCGTCCCCTTCTCTCTCCTATGATCCAAACACTGTTCCTACTCCAGACCCACGCTATTTCTGAAACGAACCCGTACCCCTGTCCGACTTCTACAGGAAAAGGAAGCTCCGCTTCCGACAGGAACAAGCGAGACCCGGGCAGCCCCAAGCTGGCCGCGGCTTGCGTTCCGCCTGAGAAAAGCGGGCACAGGACAACGGGTTCGTGCTAATTCCCCTCCTTAACATTCCTCCCTTACACAAAAAAAGGAGCAGCACGTAGCTACTCCTTTTCGTCGACTCAATTTTCTTGTAACGCGTAATTTTCACGCACGACGTTCGCGATCCGCTCGACGTACATGTCACACGCTTCTTGCGACTCTGCTTCCGCCATGACACGGACGAGTGGTTCTGTTCCAGATGCCCGAACGAGAATCCGACCGTTTCCAGCCATTTCCGCTTCGACTTCCGCAATGATCGCTTGAACGGCAGGACCGTTCATTGCCCCATTCTTATCCGATACACGAATGTTGACAAGACGTTGCGGGAAGATTGGCATCTCGGCTGCGAGTTCCGATAACTTCTTGCCTGTCGCCTTCATGATTTGGAGTAACTGAACGCCGGACAACATGCCGTCGCCTGTCGTCGAGTAATCCATGAAGATGATATGACCTGACTGTTCGCCACCGAGTGTGTAGTCGTTTTTACGCATCTCTTCGACGACGTAACGGTCACCGACTGCTGTTTGTAAGGCTGTCATGCCGTGTTCTGCGACTGTTTTATGGAAGCCGAGGTTACTCATGACTGTCGCGACGATCGTGTTATCTTTCAAACGACCGATTTCGTTCAAGTATTTTCCACAGATGAACATGATTTTATCGCCATCGACGATATCCCCATTTTCATCGACTGCAATCAAGCGATCGCCGTCACCGTCAAACGAGAGACCGACGTCGGCATTTTTTTCTTTGACGAATGCCGCGAGGTGCTCAGGGTGTGTCGATCCGACACCATCATTAATGTTCAAACCGTTTGGCGTTGTACCGATTGTCGAGACTTCTGCTTCGAGGTCCCCGAACAAACGTGGTGCAAGGCTTGATGTCGCGCCGTGCGCGCCATCAATTGCGACATGAATCCCGGAAAAATCTTCATCCGATGTTTGACGAAGCATATGGAGGTATTTTTGCGCACCTTCATAATAATCGTGGACGAAACCAAGCTCTTTCCCCGATGGTCGCGGGAGTGTGTCCTCTGTTTCGTCGAGCAATGCTTCGATTTCGCGTTCTGTTGCGTCATTGAGCTTAAAACCGTCTGTTCCGAAGAACTTGATGCCGTTGTCTTCAACCGGGTTGTGTGACGCTGAAATCATGACGCCCGCAGTCGCATCCATCGTTTTCGTCAAGTATGCGACGCCCGGTGTCGAGATGACACCAAGACGCATAACTTCCGCGCCGATTGATAACAATCCTGCAATCATCGCGTTCTCAAGCATTTGACCCGAGACGCGTGTATCGCGTCCGATTAAGACTTTCGGACGTGTGCTCTCGTGTTTCGTCAACACGTATCCGCCAATCCGTCCAAGACGGTAGGCGAGTTCCGGTGTCAATTCTACGTTTGCGACGCCGCGGACGCCGTCAGTTCCAAAATACTTACCCATGTGCTATTTCCTCATTTCACTGATTGGTTTTAATTGGTCTGTACCGATGTCCGGGGAATCGTCTTTAACGTGACGTCCATGTTATCCGGTCGTAAGACATCGAATGCTTTAGATGTCTGATATGAAATCGGTAAGCCGTGTGTGCCTTCTTTTAATCCTGTTACGTCGATGACAGCCTTGATGTCGGTTGCATCAATCGAAGCTAAGTCCGCTTCGCTGCCACGGACGACGAGATCAATCGTTTCAGCATAGTCAATTGTATACTTCGACTCGTCGAAACCGTTAAGCGTCACAGGAACACCTGTAATCGTCTTCTCTGCTCGCTCCTCGACCGTTTCCGTCGTCGATTTAGCATTTTCTTTCTCGACGACGATACTGACCGTAATCGAAGTCGGATCCATTGCCGTCACATTATCCGGTTCGACGAGTTCGATCGTCTTATCGGTCGTCTTCGTCAAATCTTTCAGTGAGATTGCCTTTGTATCGACTGAACCGATTCGCGTCAATTCTTCCTTCGTTCCGTACAGACGCGCTTCCGTGACGACGGGAACGATCTTGACGACCTTGTAGCCTTTTTTGACGCTACCTGTTGTTTTAACGTTGATCGGGACTGTTTTACTTTCCTTATAGACAGGAACTGTCACTTCAAGCTGTTCCGGATCGTACGTCGCGCTAATCGCGTTCCCATTCGTATCCGTCGCTTTAACGTTGAACGACTCCATGAAAGTCGACGCGCGACCCGTCACGTCGATCGGGACTTGAATCGATGTGATGGCTTGGAGCTTTTCTGCTCCTCCCGTCACAGCAACCGTTTGTTTACTCGGTTGTGCTTCACCGACGACATACCCTTCGGCGATTTTATTTTTGTTGAGTAAAGCGACTTGAACCGGGACTTGTTTCGTGACTTTTTTATCAAGAAAAACTTCGACCGTCTCCTGTTTCGGTGTCACTTCAACATCTTTTCCAAATCCATTCGCTGTCACACGAACACGGTGGTACCCAGGGTCGAGTCCCTCTAAATCTAACGATAGACCAAAGTCTTTGACGAGGCGAAGCATCGTCAAGCTACTCGATGGTCCTTTGACCGTCGTTTCGATTGTAGTTGGAATATTATAGGCGACCCACTGCGATTCATCATAATTCACTGTGACCGGTACGTCAAACGTCGTCGAGCCCTGACCAGCGATCGGCAATAGACTCGCCGCGTCACTTTTCCCGCTCGAACTCGAGCCTGCGACCATCAAATAGAGCATCACAGCAAGTAGTACCGCAACGATTCGTAAAAACCATCGTTCATTGAACCACTTTTCGAACATTATTTTTTCGCCCCCATCCAGTTAAAGAAGGACGTATTCGCCGGTTCGACTTTGACGAGCGTCTCAAGCAACTTCGTCCGAAGTGAATCTTCGTCGAGTTCCCGGTAAAGACGACCATTGATTGCGAGAGATACGCCTCCCGTCTCTTCCGATACGACAAGCGTGACACTATCCGTAACTTCACTGACACCAATCGCGGCCCGGTGACGCGTCCCGAGATCTTTAGAGATGTGGGCACTTTCTGAGAGCGGTAAATAACAAGCCGCTGCCGCAAGTTTGCCTTGCTGAACGATGACCGCACCATCATGCAACGGCGTGTTTGGGATAAAGAGGTTAATCAAAAGCTGACTCGTAATTTGTGAGCCGAGCGGAATCCCCGTCTCGACATATTCACTGAGACCGGTTTCCCGTTCAAACGTGACGAGCGCACCAATCCGGCGTTTCGACATGTATTGTGCTGACGAAACGAGTGCGTCGACGATTCGCGTTTGCTCATCTTCATCACTGATGGCACTCCGTGAAAAGAATTTACTCGTTCGTCCCAGGTGCTCCAGTCCTCGACGGAGCTCTGGCTGGAAGATGATGATAATTCCGAGTAATCCATAGGTGATGATTTGATTCAATAGAAATTGTAAGGTCTTCAGTCCGAAGAAGCCGCTTAAGAACCAGCTGATCAAAATGACAGAAATCCCTTTAATCAATTGAACCGCTTTTGTGCCTTTGACGATAATCATCAGGCGGTAAATGACGAATGTCACGACCGCGATATCAAGCACATCATTAATATAATCGTACCAGTGTACGTTTTCGCCCAGTTTCAACATTTGAAATTGAAGTGGTTGCCAGTTGAAGTAATTCACCAACCGTGCCCCCTATCTCATCTAATTTAAACAGCTTTCATTATAGCACAAAGGGGCGAGTTAGACTCGCCCCAACTGATTAATCAAAGATTCGTTTGATTCCGTACCAGACGCGTTCGAACAACTGATCGATTTCTTTAATTTCTCCAGTTACGTTTCCGGCACTGGCTGTGTAAGCCGTCCCGTCAACGGTCATGACGTCTCCATTGACTTTGCCTTCAATCCGGACATTGCCGCCTTCGACGTATAAATCTTGATTGACCGTCACTCCTTTTGGAACAACAACTTCGCCATTTTCAGCGACGATACCGGGAGCGTTCGTATACGACAAGTCTTTATCTTCTTGCGTCATGTACCCCCCGAGGCTACCGACCGAAAGTAACGCAAAGATCGAGGCAGCTGCAAGGAGTGGATACTGTTTCATCTTCCCTCCAAAACGAGAAGGTTTACGAAGCGGTGTCACATTCGACGTGTCCACCTGTTCAGGCAGTTGTGCCAGCACGCGGGATGTAAAGTCTGCCGAGAGCTTCGGCTTCGGAAGCGTGCGTAACTGTGCATCGAGGAGTCGATACTCTTCGAAGTCGTCCATCGCATTCGCCTCCCGTAACTCCGCTTCGAGTTGTTTAAAGTCTTCTGGAGGTTGGTTTTGGTCTAAATAATCTTGGATGCGTTCGTTTACGTGTTCTCGTGTCATGGTGAGATCCTCCTTCTCACCGCGTTCCGAAGTGCTTCTTCAGCGCTTCTCGGCCACGGTGAATTCTAGTTTTGACTGTGGCGACTGGTAAATCGATCAGTTCACTGATTTCCTTTAATGAAAGGTCTTCAATATATTTCAAGACAAGTGGAATTCGATACTTTTCAGGTAAAGCGGCAATCGCGTCACCGACAGCATTTCGTTCTTCTGAATCAACGACTTGATCTTCTGGCAATTGCTCCTTACTTTCAAGCTGGGAATACAGCGTCAAGCCTTCAGTACCTGACATTTCGGCATCAAGGGAATAATCTGGACGTTTCTTCCGTAAGCGGTCAATTGAAACATTTGTCACGATCCGGTAGAGCCACGTACGGAATTTCCATTGTGCATTATACGATTCAATCTTTGTAAATACGCGAATAAAGGCTTCTTGCGTGGCATCCTCTGCTTCCATCCGATCACGTAATACACGGAAGGCAACTAAAAATGCCCCTTCTTTATATAGATCAACAAGTGCCGCAAATGCATCGCGGTCGCCTTGCTTCACTCGCTCAATCAAGCGTAGTGTTGTTTCTTCCACTTCAAATACCCCCCGCTCTATGCGGTCAATCTCTTATACGGAGTCGACCGATAAATGTTTCATCTCAATTTAAATTGTAACAAAAAAAACTTGAACCCCGATGAAAAGAGTTCAAGTTCTATCCATTATTTTACTAAATGTTGGTTTTGCATCGCTTGAAGTAGGTTTCCGATCAAGGCATTCGCAAGAATCGCGGTTCCGTTCCCTTCTTCTAACAACGGATTCACTTCGACGAACTCCGCTGCAATAAAGTTTTCTTGTTCCGCACAAGAGTTCAAGACGGTCTGAGCATCCTCTAACATGACACCGTCCGCAACCCGCGTCCCGGTCCCTTCGACTAAACTCGGGTCAAGACCATCCATGTCGAAACTTAAGTAAAATGCGTCTGTCGTTTCGTTCAGGTAAGCAATCGCTTCCTTCATGATGGCTTCCATTCCCCGTGTCCGAATCGCTTCCATGTCATAAACGCGAATCCCAAGCCGATCAATCAATTCCTGTTCTCCCGGATCGACGTCACGCAAGCCGATAAAGACAAGATGCTCCGGTTGTAACTTGACGTCTGTCCCACCGATTTCCGTTAGGCGCTGATGCCCTTCCCCAAGAGCAACAGCGAGTGGCATTCCATGAATATTACCTGTAGGTGACGTTTCCGGTGTATTTAAATCACCATGCGCATCGAACCAAATCGCACCGAGCCGCGGAATCGATCGACGAAGTCCTGCGATCGTTCCGATTGCCATGCTGTGGTCGCCCCCGACGAGTAACGGAAAACGTCGTTCGGACAGCGCATCATGTACAAGTAGCTGTAAATCATTCGTCGTATGGACGACTCCTTCGAGACGCTTTAACTTCGCATCTTCCTCACGTACCGCGTCTTCTGGTAAGACAGCCGCTTCCCCGTAGCGGACCGCTTCTTGTCCATGTGTTGCTAACGTTTGAAATAGGCCTGCTTGTTCGACTGCTGCCGGACCATGCTCTGTTCCTGGCTTTCCTTGACCGTAACGATATGGCACGCTGATATATGCAATGTTCATCCCCGCATCCCCTTTGCTTAATTAAGTTACCTTAATTGTAAGCGGTAACATACAGCTGGTTCAACTCGACAAGATGACGCATCTTTATACAGTAGAAAACAACAAAAAAGCACTGTGAAGGGAATCACAGTGCTTTCGCGTACGTACTCTGGTTAACAGGCATTTCAAGTATAAAAAAACTTAAGACGAACGAAACTCGCCTAAGATCTTTAAGCAAAATTTGGTGGAGCCTAGCGGGATCGAACCGCTGACCTCCTGCGTGCAAGGCAGGCGCTCTCCCAGCTGAGCTAAGGCCCCAAAAAAATAAACAAAAAGCGGAAGACGGGATTCGAACCCGCGACCCCGACCTTGGCAAGGTCGTATTCTACCACTGAACTACTTCCGCAAGAAAATGAGCCATGCAGGATTCGAACCTGCGACCCTCTGATTAAAAGTCAGATGCTCTACCAACTGAGCTAATGGCTCGACATGGTGGGGGGGGGCGGATTCGAACCGCCGAACCCGAGGGAGCGGATTTACAGTCCGCCGCGTTTAGCCACTTCGCTACCCCCCCAGTTTGTCTAGGAAAATTTAATTAAAAAAACAGTGCCGGCAACAGGAGTCGAACCCGCGACCTACTGATTACAAGTCAGTTGCTCTACCAGCTGAGCTACACCGGCACAATAAAATGGTGACCCGTACGGGAATCGAACCCGTGATACCGCCGTGAAAGGGCGGTGTCTTAACCGCTTGACCAACGGGCCATTGGCTCCGCAAGTAGGATTTGAACCTACGACCTACCGGTTAACAGCCGGTTGCTCTACCACTGAGCTATTGCGGAATAAAAAAACAAAATTGCCTGGCAACGTCCTATCCTCACAGGGGGAAGCCCCCAACTACTTTCGGCGTTCAAGTGCTTAACTTCCGTGTTCGGCATGGGAACG
>NZ_JACSMK010000007.1:0-161575 GCF_018618595.1 Exiguobacterium sp. s133 | reverse complement strand
GCTTCATTCATTGTTTGTATCCGAAGATACGTTTTTTGCCTCATCGTTCAGTTTTCAAAGTTCGTCGTGTCGTGTTAGCGACTTTAATAGATTAACAGGTTGTTTTGATTATGTCAACCGTGTTTTTGAAAAGATTTTTCAGCCCCAACAAACCGTTTATAAAAGGCGTCTCGCTGGAACATTTATTAATATAACAACAAAATTCGACAAACACAAGCATTATTTTAAAAAAACTTTACAAAAAGCTGTTTTGCGTTTTACATACAGCATCAGAGTCTTAACATACTCAATAAAGTAAACCCGATATTTGCAGGTCGTTCAGCCAGACGTCTCATCAAGTACGTATACCAGTCTACTCCGTGCGGTACATACACGACAACACGATATCCTGAATTGACCAACTCTTTCTGACGTTGCGGTCGCATCCCTTGAAGCATTTGAAATTCAAAACACTCATCTGAAATGTCAGCTTGTCGAATAAAGTCGAGTAGTTCCTCAATCATATCGTCATCATGTGTCGCGATTTGCGTATAACGTCCTTTCATCAAATTCTGTTTTACTAATAGAAGATAGTTGGCATCTACCATCGCCTTATCCTCGATGTAATGTTCTTTCGACCCCGTATATGCCCCTTTTACGATCCGGGTCATTGGTTCGAGTTGATCCAAGTCAAAACGACTACGGTGCAGATTTGCTTGAAGCGCCACGCCAAGGTTCGGGTAAGAGAACTGAAGCACACGGAAAATTTTCAAAATCGACTCAGTCATTTCGTACTCTTCCATGTTGATCGTCACCCGGCGATTCAGCTGAAGTGCGACTTCAAGGATACGCTCCATCTGCATGAGGGCGAGTTCCGGATCTAACCGCACGCCGACGGATGTTAACTTTAATGAAATTTGTCCATCCACTTGTTCTTTCTCTAATCGGTACAAAACATCAATGCATTCATCCGCAATCGCCTTTGCATCCTGCACACTGTGAATAAACTCTCCTAAACAATCAATCGTGACTGCCCGCCCCTGCACATTCAACGTCCGGACTGTTCGGAACGTCTCATCGATTGTTTGCCCTCCTACGAATAATGTTCCCCCTAAAGGTAAGCCGACTGCTCGGGCCACACGAATAAGACGTTTATCGACAGCGAGTCGTTCGAATATCGGACCTGTTAGTTTTTCCAACACGTTCATCACCTCCTGTTTGTTGATTCCCTACTCTCCATTAAAAAAACGCCTTTCTTCTATATAGAAGAAAGACGTCAGCTTAATAAGAAAAATTAGTGTAACCAGATGAAGTATGCTAGGAATCCGAGTGACATGGCGTACATGATCGGGTGCACTTCTTTCGCGCGACCTTTCGCGATCATCGTGATTGGATAGAATAAGAACCCGAATGCGATTCCCGTTGCGATCGAATACGTAAGTGGCATCATGATGACTGTCAAGAAGGCTGGAACTGCATACTCGAACTTTTTCCAATCAATCTGGAGAAGTGAGGATGCCATTAACACACCAACGATGATGAGTGCCGGTGCTGTGACCGGCGCCGTGATGACGGCGAGAAGTGGTGAGAAGAATAAGGCAAGTCCGAAGAATAAGCCGGTTACGATTGCCGTCATTCCTGAGCGACCGCCTGCTGCGACACCTGCACTTGATTCAATGTATGAAACCGTCGTTGATGTTCCAAGGATTGAACCCGCGACTGTTGCTGTTGAGTCAGCGATCAAGGCGCGTCCTGCACGCGGAACTTTATTTTCCTTAATTAATCCTGCTTGGTTCGCGACGGCAACGAGTGTTCCCGCTGTATCGAAGAAATCAACGAAGAAGAACGTTAAGATGACGACTGCCATCTGGACAGTAAAGATTTCATTGAAGTGAAGGAACGCTTGTCCGAATGTCGGTGCGATACTCGGTGGAGCTGAAACGATTTCCCCAAGGCTTGACGGAACAGGAATCAATCCAAAAATCATTCCCGCGATTGCCGTCAAAATCATTCCGAAGAAGATGGCGCCTTTAATTCCGCGTGTCATTAAGATCGCTGAAACGACTAAACCGAACACAGCAAGCAATGTTGTCCCTTGACCCAAGTTACCGAGTGAGACGAGCGTCGCTTCGTTTGCGACGACGATTCCACCTGTTTTCAAACCGATGAAGGCGATGAATAAACCGATTCCAGCAGCAACTGCCATTTTAAGTGGTTCTGGAATCGCATTGATGATTGTTTCACGAATCCCTGATGCCGTGAGTACCATGAAGACAAGACCCGATACTAAAACACCGGATAATGCCGTTTCCCACGGGATCCCCATGCCGATGACGACACTGTAGGCGAAGAACGCGTTCAGTCCCATACCGGGTGCGAGAGCAATCGGATAATTCGCGAGTAAGCCCATCGTGACTGAACCGATAACGGCGACAAGCGCCGTTGCACCGAAGACAGCACCAGGATTCATCCCGGCGTCTGCTAACGTATTCGGGTTAACGAATAAGATGTACGCCATCGCGAAGAATGTTGTCATACCGGCGATAAACTCTGTCCGCATGTTCGTACCGAGTCCATTAAAATCGAAGTACCGCGCGATCGCGTTCTCCTTTTGTTTAGGTTGTTGCGGTTTCATCTGTGTGCTCATGGTTGCCTTCTTTCCAAATAAGCCGTCTCAAGAAACGAAAAAAACGGCAGTTACCTAAGCGGTAAAAGCCGTTTCTTTAAGCGCACACTAGAATCAGTGCACGCCGTAGTAGGAACCTTTAAGGTGTTCCTGTAGAGACTTCCGGGCCATATCCCCAGAATTATACGGCATTATTTTTTGTTTTTTAGTAGATGATTTAAAATAAGAACAGACACATCGTAGCACGCTCAAAATAGACGGTCAACCATAAAAGCGAAATTTAGTGGATTAAATAAGCCGAACGTTCGGTTTTAACTGAATATTAAACTTGTCCCTCTGTTAACATCAACCTAGACTTCAAGGCCGAATTCGCATGGAACGGTTTCTCGTAATCAATATTCATGTATGGATTACCACAATAATACTCCCAATTGGCGTTTATTTTTTGACCTAGTATTGAGTTATTAAACAAGAAATGAACTGTTTCTTTGGCTTTACCGTCCCGAAAAATAGAGTCATATTTAGTCTCAAAATCTTCATATTTAAAAGTTTGATAGCCGATACTTTGAATAACTGATAAAATTTCAGCTATTTCTGGTTTTTGGTTATTCCACTCATCAATAATTTCATTGTACATACTTACTGAAAATTCTTTTTCAGCATCATATAAGTCTTTAGATGAGTACAAATCAGCTTTAGAACTGTGACTATTATGAATATCATTAATTTTATTCATGTACACTATTATATCTCTAGGTCTTAGAAAAGACCTTCTAATAATATGCTTAAACGGTGTAGCTCCATGTCTTACATATCTTACTTCAAAAACTGAGTTAGTCTTTGCACCTAAATTTAATTCTACATGTGATGGTTTATAATTTTGTATTCTCTCTAAAAACATACTATTTAAAGATTCTTCACTCCACATAATTTCAGTAGCACTGTCTTGGTAAATTTTATTTTTATCATTGAATCTCAAGGTTTCGTATATATCAATTCTTAAAAACGGAACTATTTTTAATTTACTTGCAAAAGCAGAAGAATTGTTTATAAACTTTGAAATATTTATTAAGTTTATTAAAATTTTACTGTATTCATGAATACCATCTTCAAGCCAATTTTCATCCAAATGATCTAAAATTATCAAGATTTTCTCTTCGCCAATATTATCTAAATAAATTTTCTCTAAATAATCTAAAATGGTAAAACTATTAGATTTTAATCTACTTTTAAGTTGTTCGTTAGCGCCTATTTCTTCAAAAGCTACTTCCCCTAAAGATGCATCAAACCCCATCATCCCCATATTTGGAGAACTTAAAGTCTTTATTCTCATAATTTTTGACTTTATAACTTCAGTTAAATTAGGGTTTGGATTTCCAAAAATTTCTTGAAGTAGCTTTTTGGCTTCTTTTAATTCTTTATTCAATTTAATACCTTGCTGTTCTTTCAAACTTATTAATTTAGAAATTGCTTGAACTATAAATAAATAGTTCCAACTTTTTTGATAAGCAGTTAGCTCACCTTCCATAGATTCTTTATAAAGCTGATGAATCGGCCAAGGATAATTACTAAAATCAAGTGAGATTACATTATATCCATTGATGCTAGAAGGATCACTGTTTTTAAGATATTCAAAAATTGCAGTTTTCCCAGTACCTTTTCTTCCTAAGACCATCCATTTGTCTAAATCTATGATATCCGTTAAATATTGAGTCTTTAAAAAATAACGCATTAAATCTTTATCAGATTCAGCTGAAACTTTAAATGATGGTAACCATTCTTTAATATCCAAAAAAACACTCCTTTAAGACATAATAATTTCATCGATAAAAATTATACCAATCTTTTGAGATTAAGTGTATTTATAGCTATACACGATAAATATAATAACAATTTTCCTAATTAATAAATTATTATCACAAAAGCTCCCTTCCATCCACAAATCATGTGAACAAAAGAAAGCTTCATCATAATATCGAATTGTTGAAGGTAGTTTCGACGTCACATCGTACAGGACGCGGTTAACGTTCTGGACTTTGTTGACGAAAAAGTTGGTATATCGATCTTTCAGCGATATGACTATTAAACTTCTATAAATGTAAGCTCTAATCACTTGTCTTATTTCTGTGACTCAATAGTATCGGGTAAAGTAATGTTTCTCTAATACAAAGCCTTCACTTAAAACTACATTTATCTAAAGAAACGCCACTATAAGAAATGCTTGCTCATAATCAAAATTGTCTTCAAAACACAATCTTATCAGTGTAATTTTATATAGCGGTGATGTTTTACACTTACTTATTACTTAGATTTTCAAAATCAGTTCATATTCAATTTCTTCAATTTTTTTATCATCCCATATTTCAATACTATAGTTATTCCCTTTTTTGAGTTCTAAGAGAACCATTACTTTTTCTAAAAAGACTTGCGTTATTTTTTTAGCTTTATCATCTAAATCATTAACTACAATAATAAATTTTACATTAACACCGACAACATCTTTAATATAATTTTGCTGTTCAGATATTATAACTCTAATTTCAGATAAATATTCTTCAACCTTTTCATTCCCTTCTACCATTCCTACCATTATAAATTCTGATACGATGTCATCGTATTTATCGTGATATTTTTTATAAACCTCGAAATACTCAGATGGATCCGGAAGATAAATTTGACCCACTTCATTTGAATCATTCATAATTTTAAATCCTTCATTTTCATCATATAACTCTTCAAGATTCAGAACCTTAAATATTCTATCTGTTCTATCTCTTAATCTCAAATTTCCAGCTTGCTCCCCCCCTACAAAGTTCACTTCAGATGTAATTTTTTTTCTTAATTCCGAGAGTTCATTCTGCAATTTTTCATTCACATTCTTTAGCTGATTATTTTCTTTAAGTAAACTTTCGAAACTAATTATTAAACTCTCGTTATCAGGAACTTTACTCCTGGAAACCCATCCTTTTAAATCATCCATATTTGCGTACTCAAGTAACTTTCTAATTACGGTAATTTTAATGTCTTTTACATCATCAAAAAATTCAGACGTTTTATTTAAAACTTGACTTCTAAACTCTTCATACTTGTTTCTATTGTCAACTTCATAAACATCAGGATACTCCCAAACCTTTACTTTCTCCTTCAAGGCTTCTTCATTTATAACAACAGAAAATCTTGGTTTTCCTATTTCGCCTGCGTATTCGTATTCCCAATGTGTATAACTATTTCCGCTCACAGGTTCTATAGTACCGTACCGACCACCTAGTATTAAAAGGTATACATCTGATTCATCTATCCACTTTTTAATTGTTTCTTTTTGCGATTCATCCCCTGACTTGAATAACTCCATGCCAGCCGGAATATGTCCAGCACTTAAAACAGCTTGTACAGCTGCCTGCCTCTCTTCAATTAAATCTGTATACGTAGATGAAATAAATACCTGTAATTTCTTTTTCATTATTTCCCTCCTCATAATTTTTGTTACTCAACACTTTAAACATATATTATTGATTATTTAGACTGTTTCCTTTTCATTTGAGTTTTTATCCAAATTATTACTTCCATTAATATTTAGAGATAAACTAATTAATGCTTCTTCTCTTTTCTCTTCATTCTTCACTTTAGATATTAAAAAATTTCCAAAATAAAAATGGTGAGTGTTAACAAATCTATTATGAAATTCCGTTAATGATTTTACAGTTTCAGCATGCATCTTTAGAAAAACAACAGCAATAAAGTTTGTTAAAATTGCTCCAATGGCACCAATGGATGCAATTATGATCTTATTCTCAATTTGATTAGACATGTTGTTATATAATAAGTATAAAGTAAACGCTATTATACTAAATCCAGCAATTATGCAAATTATCCCCACTATAAAAATCCATGAACTCTGTTTAAGATTTTCATCATAATATTTCTTTAACTCAACATGATGGTGCTTAAAAAGCTTCTCTGCCCTCTCTTCTTCAGAAGAGAGCGATATACTAAGCAGATCAAGTTCATTTTCAATTTCCTGCAAATCGGTTTTATAGATATTTTGAAAAACAACAAATGTACTAAAAAATATGGAAGTTCCGTAAAATATCGATGTTAAACTAACCATAAAAATAATTTTTTTGTCAATTAATGTTACCATCCCATAATAGCCTGCTAATGGTCTTAAAAAAACACCTATACAAATCAGAATTATACTAAGGACAATCGTATATATTTTTTTCCTAGCCTTTTGATCTATTTTTTGATTAATTATTCTTTTTCTTTCTAACAGCATCACTTTTCTAGCATTGCTTGAACTATCCATAATTCTCCTCTATCCTCCACAACTTTCTCCACATATTAAAAAACAACTCAATTTGCTCAGCAACTTATTTATATCTACTTGTAAATTAAATGCTTTTAACTTTTCTATCAATCATGAGTATTGACTAAATAACAAATCTTTATAATCCTATAAAAATCTCAATTTTTATTTAATTTTAAGATTTCAATCAATTGATCAACTGTTAAAGCATGATCTTTTTTCCTGTGAATCATCCTGTGACAATTGGCACATAATGGAGTTAAATCTACTTCAGGATCAATCCTCACTGCTTCATCGAGTGTACTCAATGCCTTTACATGATGTACTTCTATAAAATTTTTTCCGTGCTCTCCATAAGCCTCTTCAAAATTAAATCCACATGCCATACAATTTACATCGTGTTTTTTTATGGCTAATGCTCGGTTTTTGACACTACGTTCATAGCGCTTTGTATGATAATATTTAACATTACCTTCAAAACTGTATTCTTCTTCAACTTGCTCAGCCTCAACGTCAAGTTCAACAATATGTACGAGCTGTTTAACCCTATCTTCATTGAATTTGTTGATTTTCAAAAGTTCAATAGCAACCGAATAATTTTGATCACTTTCTTTAAGTATAGAAATAACTTCATCTATTTTTTTATTATTAAAAATCCCTCTGTAGTCAGCTTTCATACCTAAATAATAAAGAATATTAGCCGAATTTCGCCCTCTTGTATTACCACTTTTTATACCTAAAATATTTTCATCGAGCCATCTGTGCGTTTTAGAATTTATTAGATGCTCATAAATAACTTGTCCTTTAATGTCATCAGAGTATTTTTTAAATTCTCTATCTCTCCTATTAGGTTTGAGAGTTGGAAGGTTAAAGTTCTTTATAAATTTTTTGAATCTTTCCTCAATAATGTTCAACTCACTTTCGAGAACATTTATCTTAAAATTTTTCCGAAGTGGTTTCCCAAAGTGTTCTCTAATATAATTTTCAAGAGCTTCATTCCTATAGGGAACAAACCACTTTGATAAGCAATTTTCTGTATCTCTACCATCTGTCCAAGAAATAGCATCTTTATCCACATACAAAATGCCATTCATATCTTTATAGCCTATAAATTTACTAGGTGCTACAAAGTTATCTGTATGAATGTAATACCATTGTTGAAATCTTTTAAGGTCTTTCTTTAAGTCCTTGTTTTTTGTTAAATCTAGTTCAAATTTTTTCATATTATTTTTAATGTCTTCTACAGAATCAACTAATGAAAAACGAGTAGTTACCTCTTCTTTTGAAATAGCATAATGCCCATACCAAAATCTACGCAAATAACTTCCATTATCTTCAGAAAGTAAGTATATTGATTTATCTTCTAGGTTTGATGAAATTAAATCATATAAATATTTCTTTTCATTAAAATCTCTTATTCTAATTTTATATTCAAAATCTGTTTCAAGAATTTTCATCCTTAAAGTACTCTTTTTATTTTTCAAAATAGAGATTACTTTCGATCTAGCGAGTATTCGAAAATCACTTTTAGTTTCATCATATGCACCCCATATGAATAACTCATCTCCTACTTCCAAAGACTCATTGTTTGTCTCTCTAATAAACGATAGATTAATCTCGTTATTTTTTTTCAAGCATAGACTCAAATCTTCAAACTCAGGAAACCTCGTAGATAAAACCCATACTTTCACAATCCCACTTCCTACCTTTATAGTAATTTATAATCATTATATCCAATTTTTATAATTATTAGTGAGGTGTTTTTTTTAGACTAATTGTAATATTGAGTGAAACACCTAGCTGAAAACACAAAAAAACTATAACGGCCTCGCGTAAAATAGAGTTCTACGGAAGATTCGTTATGAGCTATGTTCATCTTACGCATCAGAAAGAGTCAAAATAGAGACTTATCTCGAGCTAGGTTTCTCTGTCCGAAAGATTTCGGGACGCCTTGGCAGTCAACCTTCTATTAAAATTAATTTAAATGTAAATAAAAAGCCAAATTACTTATACATGTAATTTGGCTTTGCGTTTCTATTAATTAAATGCACTTCATTGAGGCAAAAGCTCTATGACGATATACTAGATTTATTAATATTTCGTATAAACGTACTAATATTGTTATAAAACATAAAATTATGTAGGACTTGTTAGTAGTAACGGCTTGCATGCTTAAATCACTTAACATAAATTATTTCGGTTAATTATTATAATTTTATAAAAGTAAAGGATGATTAAAGAAATGATCAAACACTTAGAAAATTTAAGAAATTTTAATAGTACAGAACAGATTACAAACTATATCAAAAAAATTTACTCTAATACTGAAAATTTGTATATACCAGCTATTTTAAGTGAAGGTGACTTTATTAACGGAATCGAAGCCGATTTTTATGTGAAACTAGTCTTAAAACATAAAGAGTTACCTATAGATAAAACATGGTTAACCTCTAATTTAAGCTTCTCATTTCCAACCCCACAGAACATTCATAATATTACCCCATCCCAATTAAACGAGTTATTTATTCATAATGTAATTGTTTATAAAAATTATAAAAATTCAAGTGTATACCAAGTTAACCCATTTTTTACTGTAACTGAAGCATATTCAGAAAATGATATTAAGCAATTTAAATATGTTGAAGCTTACTTTGATGAAGAATATCAAAATGAAAAAGGTAGCTTAGTTTTAAACTATCAAAAAGAGGAGAATAGTGAGTATTTAGGTATATTAAAAAATTTCTTAGCTGAATTTATTATCCACGATGAACAAAAATATGAACATGTCTACGAATTGGTAGCTGAATTTGAATATAGGAATAAAAATCATACCAAGTTGCTTGAAAATCAAGGAAACTCAAATTCTATATGTCTAGAGTGTTCCTATAATGAAAAGTACGGACTATATCTTCGAGGAAGTATGATACTACCTTTTTCATTCAGTAAGACTAATGCAAGATCTATAAAAGTTATTGACCTTGGTACTGGTAAAGTGAGAGATCATAATCCGAATCATTACAACGGTGATATAGAAGAAGGATTTGTAGTTTTTTCTGATGAAGCAATTAATTTATTAAAGCAGGACTATTTCTTTTACGATATTGAAATGATTGAAAAAAAACAATTAGATAATTCAGTTCTGGTTGATTATTTAGGTGAGCGAGTAGTTTTTTGGGAAGCAGAGTACAATAAATTACCAACTCTTCTAAAAGATAAAATTGATAAATATAATATTGTACCTAATGATAAAAGTTATATAAGCAAAGCAATGTTTTCTATGCAACTAGATGTTTCTATAAATTGGGTAAACGATTTAGAACCTGATAAAAAACTTGCATACGCTATAAAAAATCATATGTTTTTAAGAGCTATAGATATGGATCTAAATTTTGTATATCCGCAAAATGAAGAAGAACTACAAATATTTATTAATTCTATTGAAAAACTTACTCAAATCACATTAGAAGATTTCAATTCGAATGCTGAAGATGTTAAAAAGTTGTTTAAGATAAGAAATAACAATCGAAGCTCTCTTTCTAAAGTTCATTTAAAAAATCTATATTTAAAATACTGTTTCGCTGTATACAATAAGTTTAAGGAGAAATATGAATGGATTTGAATTTTTTTGTGGGTTCTAATGGAGCAGGAAAAACTTTTACTCTACGACAATTTTTTGAAGAAAACAACCATTCTGTATTTATTAATGAAGAAGGACATCCTAGCTTTAAAATAACCAAGCCTAATGTACGAATCGATTTTGAGAGCGGAATATATTATTTTCAAGATGAGTCTCGAAGAGGAGAACAACCAGAAGAATCTCAACAAGAAAGAATTAGTTCCGCTTTCTTACCTCTGTTAAAGGAAATTTCGATTTTAAAGAGGAAATTAAGTTTAATTACATTAAAATCTAAAGGACAAGAAAAATTTTCGAATTTATTGAACATATTTACTGAATACAATTTTAATAATATAAAGTGCATATGCTTAGATGAACCTGAGAATTTTTTAGATGAAGACTATATAAAAGAAGTTTCTCGAATAATTGTTATGTTGTCTAAAATAGGTCTAAAGGTCAAAGTAGCAACACATAGTACGCGCATTTTGATAGAGTGTAATGCGACAATGAACAAAATTTTTATAGTTAACAGATCTGGACATCATTATATTAACTTCGAAGGTATACGAGAGATGATGAGAGAGACTACAACTAACATTAGATCATTTGAAAGTCGTGATTTCACTATAGGAGCATATATGTTAAATAAATTAAATGCTTATCAAAATGAGGAGTACTTGAGAGTTCTTGTTTCGCAACTAATAGAAAGTGAAGAGTTTTTCAGGTGTTTATTTAATAAAACTATTGTACTTGTAGAAGGTGCATCTGAAATAATAGCTTTAAATACTATTAAAAATAGATTTCCTACATCTACGCAAGTTTTCACTGCACATGGAAAAGTGTATATGCCTTTTTTTGTTAAGTTATTGAATTACTTAGGTAAAAATGTGATTGTAGTGATTGATACAGATCAAGATGCGAGACACTCTTTACCTAGAGCAATTACTTCTTACTTCAATAATGAAAAAGAAGTAAATAATCTAAATCTTGTTTTACATGATCCTGATTTAGAAGGACATTATGGTATTCCTTGGCGTGAAATTTCGAGTAGGCTTGGATACAGAAGTGACCAGTTAAACGGTGATTTAAAATCAATAGTTTCGATGATTTTTTTTAACCAAAGTGATAATCAAGATAGATTATTTGATAAAATACAGCTATCTTGCTCCCAAGAAGAAACATCATATGATTTCACGTGATAAATATAATTTAACTCCTGATCTGAAATTTCTTAATACTTACTGCAAAAAAACTTCTCTACTTGAGAGAGGTTTTTTTCAATTTTAAAGCATTTAACGGACTAGTCATATTTCCAATCTTAAGAACTTCTTCTTGTTCTAAACCTCTTAGATACTTAGAAGTGATCTGTGTATCAAAATACCCCATCAATCTACTCAAACTATAAATATCGATTCCGTTCTTTAACTGTTTTTGCTCATAATAGTGTCTGCAATCGTTTGGGCTACAACGTATTTCTTTCCTGACTCCTACTCTTCTACAATGTTCTTTCAGTATTTGGTTGATCCTCGATCTAGATAACCGTTCATCGCTTTGATCTAGAAAATAATGCTCACCTATCTCATCATCAAGTCTATGGTTAAATCGTTCTTTCTTAATTGCTTCAAACTTGCGCATGTATTTTCGCATGAGCTTCGAAATGTAGATAAGACGTTGTTTCGAACCCTTTCCATGAATAAGAATATGCTTTCTTGAAACATCGTTTGTTTTAATATCACAAAGTTCGCTCACTCGTATTCCACTATCAAATAAAAAAATTAAAATAAGCTTATCTCTAATGTTCGAGTATGTGGCTTCCTCTACATCGTTTAATATCCGGCTTACTTCTTCGTCATTGAATGTCAAGATCACTTTTTTATCTTCTTTTAAGTTCTTGATTCTACGCATTGGATTTTCGTGCTCGCTTAAATACTCTTCTTCGACTAGCAAATTAAAGAATACTCTCAGAGTGGCTATACTGCCGTTTATTGTGCTGTTGATTTCTTTCCCAGTACCTTGACATGCTTGAATGTAACTTTTGATGTGAGCGGGTCTCACGCTCTCTAAATCAACTATTTGAAATTCTGCTTCTACATATGATCTCCATCGTGTCAGCCTTGTGGCACAAAGACTAATATAAAAATGCTTTTTCCCTTCAATTCTTTGATTTAGCTGAAAATCATCAATCAGTTCAATTAATTTGACCATCAAAAAAACTCCCTTCTATTTGCGAAACAACACAAATAAAAGAAAGTATTTTTAGAAGTCAATAGTCGTAGGTGAAAGGAATTAGAATGAGTATTTAACATTAAAACTGTTGGTACAAAAGGGTTTCCGTACCTTATAATTTTAATTAATTACCATCTATTCCCACTCAATCGTTGACGGTGGTTTCGACGTCACATCGTACAGGACGCGGTTAACGTTCTGGACTTCGTTGACGATCCGGACAGAAATCTTCTCGAGCACGTCCCACGGGATGCGTGCCCAGTCCGACGTCATGCCGTCGATTGACGTAACGGCACGGATGCCGACTGCATAGTCGTATGTCCGCTCGTCACCCATGACACCGACTGAACGAAGTGGTGGCAAGACCGTGAAATACTGCCAGATTTCACGTTCGAGACCGGCTTTTTTGATTTCGTCGCGGAGGATGAAATCTGATTCACGGACGATTTCAAGTTTCTCGTCTGTGATTTCACCGAGGACACGAATTCCGAGACCTGGTCCTGGGAACGGTTGCCGCCAGACGATTTCGTCAGACAAACCAAGTTCTTTACCGAGTGCACGGACTTCATCCTTGAACAACGTGTTGATCGGTTCAATCAACTTGAACTGCATGTCTTCCGGTAATCCACCAACATTATGGTGCGATTTGATCGTTTGTGCCGTATCCGTTCCGCTTTCGATGATATCCGTATAAAGCGTTCCTTGGGCCAGGAAGTCCATATCCGTCAATTTCGACGCTTCTTCGTCGAAGACGTACACGAACTCGTTACCGATGATTTTACGTTTTTGCTCCGGATCCGAAATCCCTTTTAATTTGTTCAGGAAACGGTCCTGCGCGTCGATTTTGATGACGTTCATATGGAAGTGATCGGCAAATGTCTTCATGACACTTTCCGCTTCCCCTTTCCGTAAGAGACCGTGGTCGACGAACATACATGTCAATTGGTCACCGATTGCCGCATGAATCAGTGCTGCGACGACAGACGAGTCGACACCGCCTGAAAGGGCACAAAGAACTTTTTTGTCGCCGACTTCTTCTTTAATCTTCGCGATTTCGATTTCGATGAAGTTCTCCATCGACCAGTCGCCTGTACACTGACAGACTTCGAACAGGAAGTTTTTCAAGAGTTCTTTGCCGAACATCGTGTGGTTGACTTCCGGATGATACTGGACACCATACATTTTTAACTCTTCGTTTTTGATGGAAGCGATCGGGCAGGAAACGTTTGTCCCATCGACGACGAAACCGTTCGGAACCGTTGTGACGAGATCACTATGGCTCATCCAGACCGTCTGCTCGAGTGGTAAGTTTGCATACATCGCGGACGGATCGTTCAGCGTCAATGTCGCTTTTCCGTACTCCCGGTGTCCGGCACGCTCGACTGTCCCACCGAAGTGTTGCGACATCAATTGCATGCCGTAGCAAATACCAAAGATCGGAATTCCGAGTTCGAAGATTTCCGGATCACAGCGGTACGCGTCTTCTGCGTAGACACTGCGTGGTCCACCGGAGAAGATGATACCCGCTGGTGCGATATCTTTGATTTCTGCTGCCGTAATCTTGTGCGAATGCAGTTCACTGTAAACTCCGAGATCACGGATGCGTCGTGTGATCAATTGGTTGTACTGACCTCCAAAATCGAGGACGAGGATCATTTCTTGGTCCAAATGTGCTTCCAAATCTATTCCCGCCTTTCAAGTTTCATGCGTACCCCTATGAAAAAAGCCCACTCTTCCCCCATGAATAAATGGAAAAAGAGCAGGCCGCTTCACAAAAAAATTGTATACGAAGGGTCTGCTCCTTCATAGTCAGGTCGTTTAAGGTGACCCGGTAGAGACTCTCGCGCCATATCCGCGAGTATATACAAAGGAGATGCATGTATGATTTACGTTGTTCTCATTGTAACTGTATCAATTCAAAAATATCAACCCTCTACGCGACGAATCATATTTTCGAAATATTCACGTTTCTTTTCGAGCGACAACGTCTCACCACCATAAATCATCCGTTCATAGGCATCCGTCAACGGGCGCATCGCGTACGTTTCGTAATACCCATCGACTTCATGTGCAAGTTCCGCGAGCGTCCGTCCATCCTTATAATGGAACCCTTGTTTATCGAGACGTCGGAGCAAGAAGCGATACATCCGTTTGAATCCTTCCGGTCGTTTGATTTGGCTACGGAAGAAGAGAATTGCGGCCGTTCGTCTGATTGGTTTTCTAAACAGATAGAGGAACACAAGACCGAGCAACGCACCAATGATCGGCCAGACGGGAATCGAACGTTTTTCCGCCTGATTCGCTGTCGTCGCTTGGGCGTCATCAAGAAGATTTTCCTGCGGACGGTTCGGTGTTGCCGTTTCCGTATCTGTCTCTGTATCCCGTTGCGGATTTGATTGTTCCGTTTCGTTATCAGTCTCTTGATTGATCGTATATTGTCCTGTACCGTCAAAACTTACAGTCGGCTCGAGCGGTACCCAACCCGGTCCTTCGATGTAGACTTCGACCCAGGAATGGGCATTTTTGTTTCGGACCGTATAGCTCGTGACAGCAGAACCGATGACATCGGATTCGCCACCTGTAAATCCTTTGACCCAGCGTGCCGGTAATCCAGCCGCCCGCAGTAACACAGTTGCTGAAGTCGAAAAGTTATCACAATAACCGAGCTTCGTCTCGAACAAGAATTGATCGACATAGTCTTGATCTTCTGCCGGGACAGCAACATCTTCCGTATTGTACTCAAAGTTTTCTTGCTCGAAGTAATTTTCAATCGCTTTCGCGCGATCCCACGGTGTTTCTTCATCAGCAACGATCTCAGCCGCTAAATCACGAACCCGGTCCGGTAACGTTCCCGGCAGTTGCAGGTAACGATCTTGTTCCATTTCTGAAAGTTTTACCGGTTCATCCGTTTGGAGTAGTTTTTCAGTAAACAGTGGATACGCGTACTGAATCTGATAATTTTGTTGGCGCGTTGCATCGTCAAGATACGAAATTTTTTGATTTTCCGGGTTGATTAAAAGATTTTGCCGTTGATCAGCTGCCGTCAAGCGCACATTATCTCCATTGTAAGGGACAAACGGCAACTCACGAGCCAACTTGAACGTCGCACTCTCTTCACGTGTCTCGACGTCATCGCCAAAGTGCGAGAAGAAACCACGCCCGTTAATCTCCGGACTTGACTCCGATAAAATCCAACCTTTACCGGTGTAGACGTCCTTCGTCTCGACCCGCCAGTAACGATTCCCTTCACTCTCGACTTGAAAAACTTCCCGGTCGTCCATTTGGAATGGACCACCGAGCTGTTCATCGTTCGAGCCGTATCCGACTTTTTGAATCGCATTCGTCGATGTACCTTCTCCTTCAAAACGTGACGTCCAGTCATACCAACTGTTTTGCCACGTCGCTGTGATGACCGGACTTTGCAGTGCCGCAACGATCGTTACACCGATAATCAACAAGGCACTAATCGGCCGAACGTAAGAGGCAGTCGGTCGTTCATTGATTTCTGTCGCATACAACAAAAGTAATGCCAGGAGGATCGGATACAAGATGAACTGGTCACCCGAGTAATCCGTCCATGTGTCACAATAGGCGATGAAACCGATCACACCGACGGTCAACCCAACAACAAATCCCCGGTTCGGGAAGGTTCGGCGACCAAGGTAGCCGATTAAAAAGCTAATTAGACCGATCGATAAGGCGAAGGCCGGTCGTCCCGGCAACTCCCCATTGATGACACGTGATACATCATCCGTAATTTCACCTAATAGTCGCCACGGTGCCTCTCCCGGTGTCAAGATGAAGTAAAAAGACACCATCAAAGCAAGTAGACTGCCACTTAAAAACCACCGTCTTCGGACGTGCGATAGCAGGAGTGGTGTCAAAAGAAGCGGCAAGAAAGGAACGATGCTGTCAAACGTCGTCAGTTCCAGTAGCGGGGGCATGAAGCTCGCAAGTAGTAACGCCGCGAGTAAGTTCCAAATCAGTCGTTGACTCATCGGCTCCCCCTCCTTTCCGGCGTATAGACATGCACGGTCGCTTCCTGTCTGATTTTAGACATCCACATCTCGTTATTCGATTCAAGGTCCGGCGTGATGAAGAGGACGTTTCCACTCAGACGTAATGCTTTTGAGGAATACTCCCACGACTCAATGAACGAACGGGTCCGACTCGGTTGAGCCGTCATCAAATAATGTGTCAGCTTCGCCCCTTCAAGCGGTAGAGACAGGGACTGGACAGCATGACCGACGAGATGGATCCGGTAATTCAAGCGCCGTTTGTTGAGTTGATCGGTCGCATCGGCAAGCATCGAAATGCTCCGTTCGAACTGCGCATCACTCACCGTTCCTTCATCAAAAACAATTGTCGTTTCCCGCTCTTGTTCCCGTTCAAATGTCTTCGTCATCAAACCTTGGCGTTTCGCCGTTGCCTTCCAATCAATCTGGTTCATCCGGTCGCCACTGACATATTCCCGGACTCCAACGACGGTAAAGGATGACTGCCGCAAATCGAGCGAGACGGGCGAAATTCCGCCGTCCCCCCGATCGTCTTCATGTGGCAACTGCGTCGCGAGCCGTGCCGGTTCTATCGCGAGATATGTTTCGACCGGGTAGAGTTTTTTTCGCATGAATACACCGAACGGATCCGTAATTTCAATCACACAACCAGGAATCTGATACAGTCCACGACGAATCGATGGAATGACATATTCAATCTGTTCCGTCTTCCGGTAATGGGCACGTAACGAGCGCCGAATGTCTAAACGCTCCGCACTCAATGCTTCCGGTACTTCCTCTGTTACTTCGACGGTCCCGACAAGAAAAGGGTATTTTCGTCTAACTTGTAAAACGACAGGAATGTCCGTCCCGGCAATCAACATCTTATTCGAAACTTCTCGCGTCGCGACGGCTTTCGTCACGGGCCAGATTAAAAAAATCGTCCAGTAGACAGTCAAACCTGCCATGACGTAGAACAGTAACGAGGCTACATTTCCACCATCCACACGGGCGTAAATCCACAATGCCGTGACCATCAGGAGCAGGACGGCATAACGCCAGCCGATTTGCCACCGTTTCATAAAGACTCCACGTCGTGTTGAATCGGCACCGCAACTTCTTTTTTCACCTGTTCCAATACCCGTTCAGCCGACTGTCCGTGGTAGCGAGCATCTGCCGTCAAAATCAACCGGTGTGATAAGACGGGTGTCAACAGGTGTTTCACGTCATCGGGTAATACGAATTTCCGCCCTTCCATATAAGCCCAGGCTTGCGCGACTTTCATTAAAGCAATCGATGAACGCGGACTGGCTCCAAGGTAAAGCGAAGCATGCTCACGCGTGGCCTGGACGAGCTGAACGATATATTTTTTAACCGGTTGTGAAACGTGGACTTCCTTGACTTCTTCCTTCATCCGTAACAATTCATCGCGCCCGATGACCGATTCGAGCGTGTCGATTGGTTCATCGCGTTCGAATCGATTCAGCAACTTCATCTCTTGCTGAAAATCCGGATAGCCCATCTTGACTTTGACTAAAAAGCGATCGAGTTGTGCTTCCGGCAATGGATATGTCCCTTCATGCTCAATCGGATTTTGCGTCGCCATGACAAAGAAGGGATTCGGAAGCGTATGGATTTCTCCGTCCACCGTTACATTTGCTTCCGCCATCCCTTCCAGTAACGCCGATTGTGTTTTCGGAGAGGTTCGGTTGATTTCATCCGCGAGAACGATATTGCCCATCAATGGACCCGGACGATACTCAAATTGACTTGTTTTTTGGTTATACATCGAAACACCCGTTAAATCCGAGGGGAGTAAATCGGGTGTGAATTGAACACGCTTAAAAGTCAGGCCGATTGAGCGACTGAATGCGCGCACGAGCATCGTTTTCCCGACCCCCGGTACATCCTCAAGTAAGACATGTCCTCCGGCAAGTAGCGCTGCTAACGATTGTGTAATAACATCTTCCTTACCGACGATTACTTTTTCTACGTTGTCGATGATTGCTTGAATCTCTCTTGTGTATGTTCGCATTGTCAGGCCCCTTGCTCTTTAGTAGTTGAATTTTCTGACTCTTTCTATCTTCTCATAACCGTAGTCCCTTTGGAAAGGCATATGAGTCTCTCAATACGCACAAAAAAGGAGGCGCCGCAGAGCGACTCCCCCTTTGTGTTTCAGGAACGATTACATGCCGTAAACCGTTCTTGATTCGTGCAGAGTGCACGTAAAACACGGGTACAATCCGTGTCTATAAACTTATTCCGTTCGTCAAGTCCGGTGATCCTCTTCTACTCGAAGCGACATGCGATCGTTCCCTCTACATTGATAATCATTCATGTGCATCACCATCCTTTCATATATTGAATATTACCGAATCTATTCGAAGTTAAACCTTGTTTTTTAATTATTTTTTTCGAAACCGGTAATACGTCGTTGCTAAAGCAAGTGCAAGGACAAGCCCCTTAATAATATTCAATGAGTAATACGGAACAGATAACATAACGAGCCCATTCTCAAGAATCCCGACTAAGCAGGCTCCGACTAATGTCCCGAGTGCGTTCGGTTTCCCTTGTCCGGCAAACGATGAACCGATGAAGGCAGCCGCGACTGCCGGCATCAAATAGCCGGATCCGGCATTAATCTGTGACGATCCAACCTGCGACGCAAGCAGGATTCCTCCGACTGCCGCGAGTAGTCCGGCAATCACATAGGCCAGTGCCCGGTAACGGTGCACCGGGATTCCCGTCAAGTGTGCCGCCTCCGGGTTTCCGCCGATGATGTATAAGAAGCGGCCGTGTCGTGTATGGTTCAAAAACAGATGCGTCACTGCTACGACGGCGAGCATGATTAGGATGATCCACGGTGCCTGACTGATTTTTAGGAAGGACTCCGGAATCATCCCGACTGTCGGTGTTCCGTCGAGACGGGGCATCCCGGCACTGATTGATCCGCCGCCGGTATACGTCATCGCCACCCCTTCAAAGATGAACATCGTCGCAAGCGTCGCAAACAAGTCGGGAATCTTGAATTTGACGATCAATAACACGTTGACCAGCGCGACGCTTAAGGCAATCAAAATCGCCAAGCCGATCGACAGACCAAGCGGAAGGCTGTACCAGACAAAAAATGAGACGACGAGCGAGCTGGCAAAGGTCGCGGTCGAACCGACCGATAAATCAAAACCGTTGACGGTCAGCGAAACGGTCAACCCGATTGCGATGATCGTCACAATCGAGATACTGCGCAAAATATTAATCAGGTTCGCGCCCTGTAAAAAGCTTGGTGCCGTCACGGCAAAAAAGACGATGAGTGCAAGGATTGCGAGGACGATCCCCCAGTCATTCAAAAAGCGTAACAACCGTTTACCGGATGCGTGTCGTTCCGTGTTTGGTTTTGATTCCGTCGTTGGTTCGTGAAGTACCTCGTTCATCAAGTCATCCCCCCTGTCGCATACAGCAGTAATTGGTCTTCCGTCGTCTCCGACGTATTCGTCTCGAACACGATTTTCCCGTCATACATGACATAAATCCGGTCCGTCACCGCCAGCAATTCATCGAATTCACTGGACGCATACAGAATCGCTTTTTGCTGTCCGGCCAGTTGATCGATCACGTCGAAGATTTCCCGTTTCGCCCCGACGTCGACACCTTTTGTCGGTTCATCGAGCAGCAGGACCGCAGCATCGGCGAGGAGCCATTTGCCGATCGCGACCTTCTGCTGGTTCCCGCCGGATAATCCTTCCACGCGTTGCGTTTCATCCGTTGATTTGATCGCCAATCGTTTGATGATAGCGTTGGCGGCAGTCCGTTCCGTTCCCGTCTTGACCCAACCGAACCGATTGACGAATTGTCTGAGACTTGCCGCGGTCATGTTTTGATAAATCGGATCCGTGACAAGGATGCCTTCTTTCCGGCGTTCTTCCGGGACCAGACCAATCCCGTGTCTGACTGCCTCGTGCGGCGACCGGATAGTCGCCGGTTCGCCGGCTATCCGAATCTGTCCCGCCACAGTCGGAGTCACTCCGAAAATCGTCTTACAGAGCTCGGTTTTTCCCGCTCCGACAAGTCCGGCAATTCCAATCACTTCACCTGCATGAACCGTCAATGACAGCTGATTGAGTTCACCCGGGACCATCACTTGATTGAGCTCGAGCAACGCTTGCCCGACGGTTCGGGTTTGCCGGTCCGTCTGTTGCAAACGTCTTCCGAGCATCTGTTCAACGATTGTCTCTTTCGTTTGCCCGGCTAATGCTTGGCGGGCGACAAGTTTTCCGTCACGCATGACGGAAATCGATTCACAGATTTCAAATAATTCCTGCAGGCGGTGTGAGATGAAAATCACGCCCAATTGTTCGCGTGTCGCGAGTTCCCTGATGATGCGAAACAAACGTTCCGTCTCCCGTTGACTGAGCGGCGCCGTCGGTTCATCCAGGATTAAAAAATGGCTGTCTTGAACGAGTGCCCGGGCAATCAAGACCAACTGTTTGTCGGCAAGGCGCAGTTCACTGACCCGTTGCCGGACATCAATCGAAGACTGGAGTTTCCCGAGCGCCTCCCGTGCAATCTGTTCAAATCGGCGTTGCCGGATGACCCCTTTGAGCTGTCCGTTCGTCAACAAATCGAGGCAAATGTTTTCCGCGACCGTCAAGTATGAAATCAATGCCGTATCGACTTCTTGGTAGACGATTTCAATTCCCGCCCGTTTCGCGGCCCGTGGCGAATCGATCTTCAACGGCACACCTTCAAACGAAATCGTCCCGTCATACGCCGCATGCGCTCCCGCCAATACTTTCATCAGCGTCGACTTACCGGCGCCGTTCGCTCCGACGAGCGCATGAATTTCCCCGCGGCGGACGGAAAAGTCAACAGCATCAAGCGCTTTGACACCGGGGAATTCAATTGAAATCCCACGCATCTCGAGCCGGTTCGTCGCGTCCAGATGCGTCATTTCGCAGCATTCGCTTTCCGCAGTTTTTCCATCCACGGTTCATTGAATTTCTCAGATGTGCTCCAGCCCTTGATGATTGTATCGAGATTGTACATCGTCGTATCGGCTTTGAGCGCCTTTTGCTCGACTAATTTAGCGTCCAGATCAAAGCTGCCCGGTGTTTTTTCACCGGCCAGTTTTTTCGCCAGCAGGCGCATGTCCGTCTGTCCGATCAAATGCGGATCAACGGCACTCGTCGACACCCAGTTGCTGCCATTCTCACGCATCAGGTTGATGTCCTGATTCGAGACATCGATTGAAATCAACGGGATTTCCTGACGTTTGTTGTCTTTTAAGGATTTATAGGCGCCTTTTGCGACTTCATCCCACGCTCCCCAGACGGCATCGATGCTTCCTTTCGGATATTTCGCGAGAATCGCGTTCATCTTCGTCGCGATATCGCCCTGGACATCCTGGAAATTCGTCGGTCCGACCGTTTCAAGCGTCTTGATTTTGCCGTCCGCTTCATACGTCTTATAGATTTCCTGACGGCGGTCAAGCGGTGCAAACCCCGGACCGAACCACAATTTGATGACCCGGACCGGCTTGTCGTCTTTCACTTTCGTCACTTCATCGAGTGAAAGTTCTGCCAGTTTGTGATCATCCTGGAACGTCTCCGTGATGCCTGTTAACGTCTGGTCCTTTTTCTTCGTCACCGTATCAAACGTCACGACCTGAATCCCTTTGTCGATCGCCGGTTTAATCATGTCGTAGGCATAATCTTCTTTTCCGTGCGAGATGATCAGTCCGTCATAATCCTGCTGAACGGCTTGCGCCACCAGTTCCTTGAACTTGACGTCATTGCCTTCGGAAATGAACGTGTTGACCTTAAACCCAAGCGCCTCCCCTTCCGAACGGGCACCGTCTAAAAATTGTTTCGTATGATCATCGGACGCCAGATTGCGGATGACGGCAATCTTGATGTCGCCTTGGACACTTTCCGGCACACCGCTGATTTTTTTCGCCGGTGTCGCTTCACTATTGGCGCAAGCAGCCAGCAAGACCGCCGGTGCGAGTAAGAATGCTAATTTTTTCATCTCGATCTCTCCTGTCTGTTTAGATGACCTGTTGTCCAATCGCCTGTTCGATCGTTTCCACGCTCGGCCGTTCAATGACGCCGAGTTCCGTGATGATCGCCGTGATGAGCTCGTGCGGTGTCACGTCAAACGCCGGATTAAAGACCTTTGTTCCGGCTGGTGCCGTTACTTTCCCTGCCAGTTGCGTCACTTCACTAGCATCGCGTTCTTCAATTTCAATCTCGTCACCTGATAAACTCGTCACATCAAACGTCGACAGCGGCGCAGCGACATAAAACGGAATCCCGAAGGCACGTGCGAGTAACGCCAGCTGGAACGTCCCGATTTTATTGGCCGTATCCCCGTTACGGGTGATCCGGTCCGCGCCGACGATGATGGCGGTGATCTGCTTTTCCTTGATCGTATGTGCGACCATATTGTCCGTGATCAAGGTGACGTCAATCCCTGCCCGTTGCAGCTCCCATGTCGTCAAGCGCGCCCCCTGCAACAAAGGCCGGGTTTCCGACGCATAGACGGATAACGGGATGCCTTGTTCCTTCGCAAGATAAAACGGGGCCAGTGCCGTCCCGTACGCCGCTGTCGCAATCGATCCGGCGTTACAAATCGTCAACACCCGGTCTCCCGCTTGAAACAGCTCCAACGCATGCACACCGATTTGCCGTGACGTCTTGGCATCGGCTTCATAAAGGGCAATTACTTTTTGTTCCAGACGTTTCGGCAGTTCCTCGAGCGTTGTGCTCGAAAGGATAAGCTGATTGAGCGCATCGAGTACGTTCCGCAAATTGACGGCGGTCGGCCGGGTCGCCAGTAACTCCGCCGATACCGTCAACAGTTTTTGTTTGACCTCGTCAAGCGATCCCGTCGTCCGGAACGCTTCCTGCACGAGGACGAATCCACCGAACAGACTGATTGCCGGCGCCCCCCGGACACGAAGTTGTTTAATCGCCTCAACCGCTTGCGCCAAATCATGAATGACTTCGTACCGTTCTTCTTGCGGGAGACGGGTCTGATCAAGGATCTTTAAGCACGCCCGCTCATAGATGACACTACGGATAAACTCGCTCATCGGCTCAATTCCTCCGTCACGTCAAAATTCCGGAGATCGGTAAACGTCTTACATTCGCCGCGCCGTTTAATCAATGCCGTCCCGAGGCGTAACGCATGACGTTTCCGTTCAAGGCGCGTCGCAGCATCCGGAATTTGTTCCAAATCAGCGACCGGTGCCAAACCAATCGTCCGCCGGATCAGTTCACAACCGGCGAAACCGAGCGCGTCTTGGAGAATTGTACTGAGGACATCATCGACAAGCCCGGGTACCGTCCGGAAAGGTTCGACGGCTTCCCGTTCCCAAAGTGCCGTGAACGTCGAAGCAAACGTCAGCCAGAACGTATCGATATCCTTCACCCGCGTCTCCCGCAACTCAGCATAGTTCGGATACGCCGCAAAGCAGAGGTGGGCAATGAACTGACCGACATCAAACCCGAACGGTCCGTAAAAAGCGAACTCCGGATCGATGATTTTCGTTTCGCCCGCGGAAGCAAAAATGCTTCCTGTATGTAAATCCCCGTGTAATAAGGCTTCCCCTTTCGTGATGAACAACGTTTCGAGCTTCGCCACTTCCCGCTTCAGTTTTTCGTCCTGCCAGAGCTGCTGTACGTCTGTTTCCAAGCCGCTCTCGATGTTGTTTGTTTCCGCGTCGTAAAACGGATCCGTAAAGATTAACTTTTCCGTGATGTCGCATAAATCCGGGTTGTAATAGTCACGTGCGACCTGCTTTTTTCCGACTGGACCGAGCGCAAAATCTGACGTGAAAAATAACGTCCGCGCCAAGTAAGAACCGACATGTTCTGCAAGGAGCGGATACGTTTCGCCGGCGAGCAATCCCGTCCGAACGATTTGCAGGTGCGACAAGTCCTCCATCACCGTATACGCTTCTTCATGACTGGCATGAAAGACCCGTGGAACGAATGGCGTCGCGTATTTTGCGAATTCCTTCAGTGCCAACTGTTCGATCCAGGCCCGCTCGAGTGACAAGGGCCAGCTTTCCCCGACGACTTTTGCATAAGGTAATGCCTGCTTCAAGATCAAACGTTCTTTCCCTGCCTGAATCCGAAAGACTAAGTTCAAGTTGCCGTCGCCGATTTCTTCTGCCGTCGCTTCTTCCTGTCCGATGAGTCCGAGTTCCCGGACACGTTTAATGGCGTCTTGTTCTGTAAATGCTTGATATGCCATCTTGCTTCCCCCTTCATTTCTACACAAAAAAACGCCGCTTTTCGTCATAGAAAAGAGGCGCGGGGTATCATCCGTCCTCTTATCTCTCAGACGAATGTCTGTTGGATGTAGCACCGTGCCGGATGGTCGGTTGCTGCGGCGTCTTCGGGCCAATTCCCTCTGCCAACTCACGATAAGAGTCATATGTGGTTGTTGTGTTCGATGTTGATTCGAATATTACGCCCGTCTTAAATCATCTGTCAATTCCAATTTTTAGTGAAAAACCATTTAAAAGACCGCCATCTATAGAAGCGGATTTCAAAAAAAATAAATTTTCAAAAAATTATTTGACATCACGTCCATCTCATGTAAAAATTGCAATTAGATTTCACAATTTCATCCAATTCTTATCAAGAGCAGACGGAGGGACGAGCCCTATGATGTCGCAGCAACCGACCAGTTGGCACGGTGCTAATTCTTGCAGCTAACACGCTGACAGATAAGAGTCCACGCGCAATTTTTCATGGTCTCTTGTCATTGACGAGGGACCATTTTTGTATTTTTTAACAAGGGAGAGACGACGATCATGGCGTACATTACCGCAACTTACCAACTCGGCGTGACCGATCAGTTACCAAAACGGGCAGAGCAAATCGCCCTCGGTCTGACGGTCGGCTCATGGACCGATTTGAATCACTTGGAACAACAACAGCTTGAATCCTTTAAAGGACAAGTCGTCCATACGGAAGAACACGACGGAAAAGGGTATGTCACGATCCGTTATCCGGAACACAACGTCTCACGAGACTTTTCGGCGATTTTGACGACCGTCTTCGGCAAGCTGTCACTCGACGGTCAAATCAAACTGACGGATCTTCAGCTTCCCGCTTCATTCACACCGGATTTCCCCGGTGCTAAATTCGGCATCGAGGGCGTCCGCCAATTGATCCAAGTCCATGATCGCCCCCTGTTGATGAGCATCTTCAAAGGCGTCATCGGACGGGATCTCGTTTTTTTACGGGAACAACTGGAAGCCCAGCTCGCCGGCGGGATTGATCTCGTCAAGGATGACGAAATCTTATACGACAATCCGCTGACACCGGCACTCGACCGGGCGCGGATTGGACGGGAAGTCCTCGATGCACACTATGAACGGACCGGTAAACGGGCCCTTTATGCGATTACATTGAGTGGTCCGGTCTTCCGCTTGAAAGAGCAGGCGAAACGACTGGTCGAAGCCGGAGCGACAGCCCTCCTGCTCAACACGTTTACATACGGGCTTGATGTCTTGCGGGAACTGGCAGCCGATCCGGAAATCCCGGTCCCGATCTTTAATCATCCGGCGTTGAGCGGTGCCTTGATCGCCAGTCCCGAGTACGGGATTGCCGCCCCGGTCCTGCTCGGAACGTTGCCGCGGATTGCCGGTGCCGACTTGACACTGTTCCCGTCGCCGTACGGGAATGTCGCCCTCGCCAAAGACTTGGCCCGCGGGATTGCCGTCGAAGCGACCCGAATCGGTGAGACCAAAACAATTCTCCCGGTCCCGTCCGCCGGAATCCACCCGGGTCTCGTCGCCCAGCTTGTTCGTGATTTCGGCGTCGATTCCGTCATCAATGCCGGAGGCGGTGTCCACGGTCATCCGCAAGGTGCTGCGGCCGGAGTCATCGCTTTCCGCCAGGCACTGGGCGCAGCACTGGCCGGCGAATCACTGACAAGTGCCGCCCACCGGCACGAGGAATTACGTGTCGCTCTCGATGCTTGGGGGATCACGAAATGACGATCCGGATTTTATGTGACTTTGACGGAACAGTAACGGAGCACGATAATATCATCGCCTTGATGCAGGAGTTCGCTCCGCCGGAAAAATTTGAACCGTTAAAACAAGGTGTGCTCGACCGGTCGCTCTCGATTCAATCCGGCGTCGGACAGATGTTTCAGCTGCTTCCGTCCAGTCAAAAACAGGACTACATTGATTTCTTGATGACACAGGCAGTCATTCGTCCCGGCTTCGACACCTTACTCGCTTTTGCCAAATCAAACGAGATTGATTTTTCCATCGTCAGCGGCGGGATCGACTTTTTTGTCCAGCCGATTCTTGCGGATGTACTGACGGACGAAGCGATTTATTGCAACGGCAGTGACTTCAGCCAGGAGACGGTTCGAATCGAATGGCCGCATGCCTGCGACGCGGCCTGTACAAATCAATGCGGCTGTTGCAAAACCTCGATCGCCCGGAAGCTGAAGCAGAACGGTGACACGATCATCGCGATCGGCGACTCCGTAACAGATTTTGAACTGGCTAAGCAGGCGGATCACGTTTATGCACGGGATTATCTGATCACGCTATGTGAACAGCACGGCATCCCGTATACGCCGTTTGAAAACTTTCATGACATATTGAATCATCTGCAGACAAAGGTGGTGTACACATGACCTTCTTAAAACGATATGAAGAATTACGTGCCGTCAAACAGGAACTTGCAGCACGCGACTGGTTCCCCGGCACAAGCGGCAATCTCGCCATCCGGACAGCCGATCAACCGACTGAATTTCTCGTGACGGCAAGCGGGAAGGACAAACGGCAGGATACACCGGACGACTTCGTCCATGTCGACGCGTCCGGTCAACTGATCGGCGAACAGACGGGTCGTCCCTCTGCCGAAACGTTGCTCCACGTCGAGGTCTTCAACCGAACGACTGCCGGGTGTTCCCTTCACGTCCATACGATTGACAATAATGTCATTTCGGAACTGTACGGCGACCAAGGCGAGATTCGGTTTGCCGGTCAGGAAATCATCAAGGCACTCGGCCGTTGGGAAGAAGATGCGGAAGTCCGTGTGCCGATTATCCCGAACCATGCCGACATTCCGACGCTTGCCGCTGCCTTTGCAGCACATGTACATGCCGAGAGCGGCGCCGTCCTGATTCGCAATCACGGCATCACCGTCTGGGCACCGACTGCCTTTGAAGCGAAAAAACAGTTGGAAGCATTCGAGTTTTTGTTCAGTTACACCTTAAAACTACAAACGTGCCGACAGGCGATTCATTAAAAGGAGGAATTTACAATGGCAACAGTACTTTTCCAACAGACAAACGAACGGTATACGGATCAAAATGAGGTCTCTTCATTCCTTGCTTCACGCGGCGTCTTATATGAACAATGGGACGTCTCGAAGTTACCGGGCGACCTCGTCGAGAACTTTACATTAACGGATGACGACAAACAGACGATCTTAACGACATTCGCGGACGAGATTAAAGATGTTTCGGAACGTCGCGGTTACCAGACGGCTGACATCATCGCACTGTCGGATACGACACCGAATCTCGATGAATTACTCGTCAACTTCCAAAAAGAACACCATCATACCGATGACGAGGTCCGCTTCATCGTCAGCGGCCATGGCGTGTTTGCGATTAAAGACGAGGAGGTCGGCTATTACAACATCGAGCTCAATCCCGGTGATTTGATTTCCGTTCCCGTCAACACGCGCCACTACTTCACGCTCCAGGAAGACCGGAAAGTGGTGGCGATCCGAATCTTCGTCACGACGGACGGCTGGGTGCCGATTTACGAGCGGGACGCCCTGTCTTCAGCAAACTAATTCAGTCCGGTCCGGCCCAAGTCTTCTAGCAATAGAGGACCTGGGCTTTTTTTGTACGGAAACGTCGTCTGACAAACATGTTTGAGGAAAGCGCGTGTACGGAAGCATTTCCTATTCTAGAAACATGCCGTTTGTTTCGTCCATCTCCGATATAATGAAGAAAAGGACACAAAAAGGAGCTGACGTGTATGATGATTCGTCTCGTTCAAGAAACCGACTTACCGGACGTGCTCGCCATATATAATGAAGGAATCGAAGACCGGATCGCGACGCTCGAGACGGATACGAAAGATCTCGCCTTCATGCAGCAATGGTTCAGTGAACGCTCCGAGCGACATGCCGGTTACGTTGCCTATGAAGGGGCAAAGATTCTTGGCTTCATTTCGCTCGATGCCTACAATCCGCGTCCCGTCTATCAGTCCGTCGGCGAACTGTCCGTCTACATCACACGGACCCACCGCGGACAAGGAATCGGAAAACGACTACTCGACATCATCGAAGAACATGCAATCATTCACGGCATGCATAAGCTGATTCTCTTTACGTTCCCCTTCAACCGGATCGGACAAAAACTCTACATCAAAGCCGGATTCCGAATCGTCGGTACCTTTAAAGAACAAGGAATGTTAAACGGGTATTACGTCGATGTCCTGGCCATGGAAAAAATTCTCCCTAAACCGGACCAATGATGTTTTGGATTAAAGGTTCGGCAAGTCGGGAATATGAGACGAGGAAGATTCGTACAAGAAAGGAAGATTGCCTGTGAACATCCAGCAAATTCGAAATGCGACACTCGTCTTGACCTATGCCAACCAAGTTTTTTTAATTGATCCTTTTCTCGGTGAAAAGGGTTCGCTTCCTCCGTTCGACCATACACCGAACACCCACCGCAACCCCCTTGTCGACTTACCAGTCGATGTCTCGACCTTACTCGACCCGGATGCCGTCTTCGTGACACATCTTCACGCCGATCATTTCGATGAGGCCGCAAAACAATTGTTACCGAAGACGGTTCCGCTCTATGCCCAAAACGCGACGGACGCCTCTGTCATTAAAGAAGCCGGTTTCACCGACGTTCAGCCGTTCGACCAGGGTGTGACACTCCGTGATGTCAAAGTTTTCCGCACGAACGGTCAACACGGTGTCGGCGAAATCGGACAACGGATGGGACACGTATCCGGTCTCGTCTTTACACATCCCGATGAGCCGACGCTTTATATCGCCGGTGATACGATTTGGTGTGACGACGTCGATTCTGCGATTGATACCTATGCACCGGATGTCATCGTCGTCAATAGTGGTGCCGCCCAGTTCCAGACCGGTGAACCGATCACGATGTCGGAACGTGATTTATTAGCGGTCCACGCGGCAGCGGCTGAAGCGACGATCATCGTCTCGCATCTCGAAGCTGTCAATCACTGCCTGCTCCGCCGCGATATGATCGCTGACTTTTTAGCAGCAAATCATCTCTCCGCTCACTTTTTGATTCCGGACGACGGCGAGACGCTCTCCTTTTAAGTCTCTCCTTCGAGAGTCGTATGAATACAAAAAAACCGGACGTTTTCCGTTTCCCTAAAAGGAAGAGGAACAGCGTCCGGTTTTTTCATGTTCATTCTTGCGGAATGACAAGACCGAGTAATCGGGCAAATGCGATTGCTTGTCCTTCCGTCACGATCGCCCCTGTCAAAAAGCGTGGATCAATCGTAATCCCCGAGACGTCCGCTTGTCGCAAATCGAGTCCTTTTAACGGAGTTTCAACCCACTGGCTTTCCATCAATTCAACATCCTCAAAACGTAAATCGATGAGTTTCCCTTCGAAGAATTGTGTCTCCCGCATCGCCGTCTGCTCGAACGTTACTTGTCGGAGCGATGTCCGAATCACTTGTAAGTAATTCGCCTGGCATGCTTTTACCGTGACATGATCAAGCGATGTTTCTTCTAATTGAACCCCCGTCAGGCGGCAGTCCTGAAACAGAACGCGATGAAAACGACTGTCACGGAACTGGCAACCCGTCAAATCGCACTGCTCAAACCGGACATTTTCAAATGACGCGCGATCAAACACGAGCCCCGCAAATGAGACATTCCGAAAACAGACTTGATTGGCATCGATCCGCTCCGTCAGCTCGATGGGTAACGTTTCTTTTTCATACATCATTTGATACAAGTACGGATCATCGATTTCGATTTCTGCAAATGTTTCGACTGCTAAATTATTCGGGACATCCGGTAGATGGATCATCGGTTTTTTCTTCATTCTCTCCCAACCCTTCTTCTTCTCAGTCCTTAGTGTACCAAACCTGTTACCTAAATATGACTCAAGAGGATGATCTCTAAAGTCATGCCGCGCTCTAAAAAGTGATGACATGTACACTCTTTTTCAATTTTTGATTTGAGACACTTTGAGACCGTGCTAGAATCAACATAAATAAAATAAGAACAAACGTTCTAAAAGGAGTGATTTTCGTGTCTTCTGATGCGGACTTTCCAAACCAACGTATTTTTTGCGTGGATAGTGTCTCTTTTTATGCCAGTTGCGAGTGCCATTACCGAAATCTACCACCATTAACAACAAAATTAGCCGTCGTTTCCGATTTAAAACGGAGCGGCTCCGTCATTTTAGCGGCGAGCCCTGCTTTGAAGACGCTTGGTATCAAAACGGCAAGTCGTCTCTACCAGATTGAACAACTCCCGTACAAGGAACGAAAGCAGATTCACCTCGTCGAACCACGCATGTTATGCTACATGAAAACGTCGATTCGTGTCCTCGATGTGCTCCATCAATTCGGACCACCGGAAGCAATCCGGGTATACTCGATTGACGAAAGTTTCATCGACATGACGGGAACGGAGCACCTCTTCGGTACGGATTTTGAAGCTGCTAACCAATTACAGTCAGCCATCCTGGAACAAACCGGTATTCACGTCCGAATCGGGATTGGTCCTAATAACGTCATCGCGAAACTTGCCCTTGATTTACTCGGGAAAAAACAGGGCATTGCGCGTTGTGGTTATGCTGATGTCCCCCGTCTCTTACATGACTTTCCCGTTCGCAAGATGTGGGGGATCGGTCATCAAATGGAGCACCATCTGAATCAATTAGGCATCGAGACGATCGGCGATTTGGCGGCCGCACCATTAGAAACACTACACGAACGTTTTGGTGTCATCGGTGCCGAACTTTGGCATCATGCATGGGGCATCGATCAATCTCCGACGACGATTGATCCGACCGCTTTATTTCGTCCGGCATCATCCCGACAGAAGACGGTTGGTCATGGCGTGACACTAATGCGTGATTATTACGAATACGACCAGATTCGGCTGGTCTTAAGTGAGCTCGCAAGCGATGTCGCAGCCCGCGTCCGCTTTTCCAATCAACTTGGATGGACGGTTCACTTAGGTGTCCGTTACTCGAGACATATCGTCCGGGCAGGGTTTTCAAAGCAACTCCGTCTCCCTTATCCGACTTCAGACGAACGGATTATCCTGCGGCATATCCTTCAGCTGTTCGAGCCGAACTGGCTCGAACACGAACCGATTCGTTTTTTGTCCGTCTCGCTCGGTCAACTTGTCCCCGACCAAGGTGCACTGCAACTGTCGTTGTTCGAAGACAATACCCGTGTTTGGAAACGCAAACGCTTGTTAAAGGCAATCGATCATGTCAACGTCCGTTACGGGAAGGGAACCATCCGCCTCGCTGTTTCTTTTCTTGATACAAGTGTCGCCAAGCGCCGCCTCCGCTTCGTCGGTGGTCATCCGGGAGGTGACGGCAATGACACGGTATCGTGACCGTGGCAATTTAAAATGGATTCCGTTTTTGATGCCGGAGTACATTCAACTGTTGCGCGACTATTATAAAGATACGCATCGTTTAACACTACCGCCCATCGATGAACAACTTCAAGAATCATGGCAATTCATCCTCGAAGAAGCATTAATGGAAGGAAAAGAACTTGAAATCACGTATTATAAGGAAGGAAGCTATATCACACTGACCGGATTCATCGAACGAATCGAGCGCGAACGAGGACTTCTGTACGTCCGGAGTCAAAATTCGATCGAAATTCCCCTGATGCGACTAGTTCGGATTGAAAACGGGTAGGAGTGACAGTGGGCTTCAATAATGCACTTATCTCTTGAATTATGATTTGAAAGAAGGAATGTTTGTATGTTTGAATGGTTTACTTCACTCCCCGTCGTGATCCAGGCATTACTCGCCGGGATGATGACATGGGGCTTGACCGCACTTGGGGCGGCACTTGTTTTCGTCTTTACGACAATTGAAAAAAAGGTCATGAATATGATGCTCGGCTTCGCCGCCGGTGTCATGATCGCTGCGTCCTTTTGGTCACTGCTCGCTCCGGCGATTGAATTTACGGAACAGGATGGTGGCATCGCCTGGCTTCCGGCTGCAATCGGATTTTTAGCAGGTGGCTTCTTCGTTCGCTTACTCGACTTCGTCACACCACATTTACACTTATCCGCACCACTTGAAAATGCAGAAGGCCCTTCGACCGGTCTTAAAAAGGCAACTCTGCTCTTTTTAGCGATCACCTTGCACAATATCCCGGAAGGTCTAGCAATCGGTGTCGCTTTTGGTGCTGCTGCGTTAAATATGGACGGGGCGACAGTCGCTGGTGCTTTGACGCTCGCACTCGGAATCGGGATTCAAAATATGCCGGAAGGTGCTGCCTTATCGATTCCGCTTCGTGGTGAAGGCATGTCACGCCGTCGCGCTTTCAATTACGGTCAAATGTCCGCTATTGTTGAACCGATTGCGGCAATGATCGGGGCGGCTGCCGTTTTCTTCATTCAACCGTTACTGCCTTACGCACTCGCCTTTGCAGCCGGCGCGATGATTTTTGTTGTCGTTGAGGAATTGATTCCTGAATCACAAGCTGAAAACGGCTCGGATTTAGCGACACTCGGTCTAATGGTCGGCTTTACCGTCATGATGATTCTTGATGTCGCCTTAGGCTAAAAACAAACTGATTGAACAAAAAAAAACTCCTTCATCGCCGGTGAAGGAGTTTTCAGATTAATATTGGAATGACTTTTGAGTCCTTACCTTTCAACGTGTACCTTTAATTATTTTTTGAGGATGCGCATCGCATTTAAAACAGCCAGGACGGTTACACCAACATCCGCAAACACAGCTTCCCACATCGTCGCGAAACCAAATGCACCAAACAGGAGAAACACGGCTTTCACGCCAAGTGCGAAGAAAATGTTTTGATAGACAATTTTTCGTGTCGCACGGGCAACCTCAATTGCTTCGACCAACTGCTTTGGTTCATCTGTCATGAGGACGATATCTGCGGCTTCAATCGCCACATCACTGCCGAGTCCGCCCATCGCGATTCCGACATCGGCTCGTGTCAAAACAGGGGCATCATTGATGCCGTCGCCAACAAAGGCCACTTTTCCATCCGCTTGCTTCAAAATCAGTTCGAGTTGTTCGACTTTTTGATCAGGTAATAGTTCTGCTGCAACTTCGTCAATCCCGATTTGACGACCAATCACTTCTGCTGTTGCCAGGCGGTCCCCTGTTAACATAATCGTTTTCTTCACACCGAGTGCCTTGAGGCGAGCAAGTGCTTCAACCGTGCTGTCTTTAATGTGATCAGCAATTCGGATGTAGCCCAGGTACGTATCATTGCGTGCGACATGAACGTACGTCCCGTCTGCCGTTTGATCAAGCGTCTCATAACCAAGTTCGTTGAACCAACGGGCATTCCCGGCACGAATCGTATCCGTTCCGAAGCGACCGACGACACCTGATCCTGCGACTTCGCGATACTCTTGAACGGATTCCGTCACTTCACCATAACTTGCATATGTCCGTTGGATGGACTTTGCAATCGGATGATTCGAATGCTGTTCAACAAGCGTTGCCACTTTCAATAATTCTTCGTCTGAACAGGCAACCGGGCGGAGTTCCGTCACTTCAAAGACCCCTTCTGTCAAGGTCCCTGTTTTATCAAAAACGACCGTATCCAGCTGTTGTAATGACTCGAGGTGATTTCCACCCTTCACGAGAATCCCTCGTTTTGAAGCGGCACCAATTCCACTGAAGAACCCGAGCGGAATTGAAATGACGAGCGCACAGGGACAACTGATGACAAGAAAAACAAGTGCCCGGTAAATCCAGTCCTCCCATGTCGCACCCGTGACAAACAATGGAGGCAAGACAGCAAGCAATGTCGCAATCCCGACGACTGCCGGTGTGTAGACACGAGCAAATCGGGTGATGAATTTTTCCGTCGGCGCCTTGTGGCGCGAAGCATTTTCAACGAGATCAAGAATTTTTGCGACCGTTGACTCACTATAGAGACGGTCGACTTGAATCAACAGTCGCCCATCTGTATTGATCGTTCCTGCAAGAATCGTATCGTTCGTGCGGACACGTCGTGGTACTGATTCTCCCGTCAAGGCGACGGTATCGATGAATGCTTCTCCTTCAAGGATTGTTCCGTCGAGCGGAATTTTTTCGCCCGGTCGGACTAAAATTCGTTGCCCGACCTTCACTTGTAACGGACTAATCGTTTGTCCATTTTCAAGAGTTGCCGTCTCAGGACGAATATCCATTAATTCAGCAATCGATTTGCGGGATTGATCGACTGCCCGGTGTTGGAAAAACTCACCGACTTGATAAAACAGCATGACGGCGACCGCTTCCGGGTACTCGCCAATTAGAAAAGCACCAACCGTCGCGATGACCATCAAGAAATTTTCATCAAATACTTGTCCCTGACGAATATTTCGGATCGCGTTTCGTAACACATCCCAACCGATTAAGAAGTAAGCCAGCGCAAATGAGATAAGTTCAATTGAGCTCGGTAAAAAGAAGGCACTGATGAAGGCAACCCCACCGATGCTGTATTGAATCTTTTTCATTTTCGTTAAAAATGGACCGTGGTCATGAACATGACTTTCGTCAGATGGAACGTCACGAGAAACTTCGACGTTCGGCTCTAATTCTTGTACCCGTTTGACGACCGCATCGTATGTTGCGTCATCCGGTGCCTCTCCTTGATAAGTGATATAAAGCTTTTGTCCCGTAAAATCAAGATTTGCCGCTTCGATTCCTTCGACAGTCGAAACACCACGCTCGACCTTCGCCGCACAATTGGCACAATCAATTCCTGAAATTCGTAATCGCTCAGTTTTCGTTTCCATTCCTCCACCTCATTCAAATGTTCGTTTGATTATAAGTCCATCCTACTCTTTTTTTATTCATTCGACAAGGTGTTTTCGTTATCGGTCTTGCGCCCGATATTCAGATTAGTTCTACCTCAGAAGAATGAAACATGATATGTTTTTAGATAGTAAAATATAGAAGGAGAATAACATGCATATCTTAGAATTACTTAAAGCACTCTTACTCGGTTTCGTCGAAGGGATGACGGAATTCGCCCCGGTCTCTTCAACTGGTCATATGATCATCGTCGATGACATGTGGCTCCAAACAACGGACTTTCTCGGAAAATACTCCGCGAACACCTTTAAAATCGTCATTCAGCTCGGATCAATCCTTGCCGTCATCGTCGTCTTTTGGAAACGGTTGTTTAGCTTAATCGGACTCTATAAAATCGAAGGCGAGCATGATGCGACGGGCACACACAAATTAAAACTGCGTCACGTCTTAATCGGACTGCTTCCTGCTGCCGTGCTCGGTTTATTGTTCGAAGACTTCATCGATGAAAACCTCTTTTCAATCGATACCGTCATCATCGGTCTCGCTGTCGGTGCCATCTTGATGATTGCAGCGGATAAACTCGGTCCAAAAGAACCGAAAACGACGACACTCGACCAAATTACTTACCGCCAAGCGGCACTCGTCGGATTGTTCCAATGTATTTCGCTTTGGCCAGGATTTTCGCGTTCCGGTTCAACGATTTCCGGCGGGGTCTTCCTCGGGATGAATCACCGGACAGCCGCCGACTTTACGTTCATCATGGCCGTACCGATCATGTTCGGAGCCAGTTTCCTCTCGCTCGTTAAGAACTGGGATTACATCAATGTAGGCGATCTTGGCTTTTACATCGTCGGTTTTGTTGCATCGTTCGCGTTTGCGCTACTATCGATTCGTTTCTTCTTGAAACTGATCAATAAAATCAAACTTGTTCCGTTTGCGATCTATCGCCTTGTCTTAGCTGGGATTCTTGCAATCGTCGTTTACATGTAAGAAACAAAAAAACTATCAGTTTTTTGCTGATAGTTTTTTGTTTTTTTGAAACTTATTGAAACCGTTTAGGGTATATAGTAGATGAGATACAGAAAAAGGAGTGAACGAATTATGGCACGTAGAAATCGTGGGGGTTCTAAATTACCTCTCATCATCGGAATTGCTGTTGTTGTCATCATTGCATTTTTAGCAATCGGACAATACAACAGTCTCGTAAACGTCGAAGAAGATGTTTCGAACAAATGGTCACAAGTCGATAACCAAATTAAACGACGGGCGGATCTCATCCCGAATCTCGTCGAGACTGTTAAAGGTGTCGCTGGTCAAGAAGAAAAAGTTTACGGCGATATCGCAGAAGCACAAGCCGGCCTTGCCCGCGCTGCTTCGACAGAACAACGGATTGAAGCCGACCAGCAAGTCACGTCTTCTCTCCGTGGATTAATCGCCTTACAAACGACGTATCCGGACCTCAAATCAAGTGAACGATTCCAATCATTGATGGATACGCTTGAAGGGACAGAAAACCGTCTCGGTATCGCACGGAAAGATTACAACGATGCAGTCACACTCTACAATAAGAAACGTCGCAGTTTCCCAACTTCGCTTTATGCTTCGGCGTTTGGTTTTGATAAAAAACCATACTATGAAATTTCAGAAAGCGACCGCGAAAACCCAACGGTCGATTTCAACAGTGATTCGAAATGATTTGGCGAAGAACGCGCCTCCTTTTGAGTGCGTTCCTCGTTTTCTTCCTTCTGACTCCGACTGCCGAAGCCGTATCAGAACGCACGGGAGCCGCTTTCTTCATCCAAGATGATGCAAAGTTGCTGACCGCGTCGGAAGAAGCGGAACTCGCTCGTCTTGGTCAGGAACTCGAACAATATACGACCGCACAAGTCGTTTTAAAAACTGTCCCCGACTTAAAAGGACAGGACTTGAGCACGTATGCGAATGAAACCTTCCGTGCCCAAGGGATTGGACAAGAAGGAAAAGATAACGGTGTCATGGTGATCGTGGCACCAAACGAAAAAAGCCGGAATTTCCGGATTGAAGTTGGCTACAAGCTTGAGGGTGTCCTGACCGATATCACGGCAGGCCGGATCCTCGACCAATATGCCGTTCCTTATCGTGACGAAGGCGATTACGGAAAAGCAGCTTCAGAAACCTATAAAGCCGTCATCAGTGTCGTCTCGAAGGAACAGTCACTCGAATCACAAGATCCGCCTAAAGCGAATGCTGAAGAGGGATTGAGTCTTTGGGTCAAAATCGTCATCGGTGCAGGCCTTGTCCTGTTATTGTTCTTGGATATGAAATTTACAGGTGGCATGTTCTTCTTCGCAATCATCAACATTCTGTCAGCCGTTATGCGCGGCGGTGGCGGTGGTGGTGGTGGAAGTCGTGGTGGCGGCGGTAGTTCCGGCGGCGGTGGCGCAGAAAGGTAGGCGCAAATAATGAACGGATTATACATGGTTCTTATTTTTTACGGCGTGATGACCGTCGTCGGCTTCTTCTCGATGTGGTCCGATAAACGTCGCGCGAAACAACACGCGCAACGGACGCCGGAAGCTACATTGCTTTGGATTGCCTTTCTCGGAGGTGCGCTCGGTTCATTACTCGGGATGCAACTCGTACGTCATAAAACACGCAAACCGAAATTCCAGTTACTTGTCCCGCTTGCTCTTTTGTTACACGCGACGGGCTGGGTTTTGTTCATGACAGCATGATCGATCGTTTTACTTTTCGTTTCAATCACCCGATAAAGAAGATAGAGGATTCGATTTTCTTCGAATTCTCTATCTTTTTTTAGTTTGGTCAATAGCGTATTAAATGTTTGAATTCAGGTTACATTTCAATTATCTTTGGGTAAAGTATTTAACCAATTTAATAAATACATCTTTTTTTAGATGTATCTCTCTACAGGAAAGGTGGAAATCATTTTATGTGGCATCCTTGCGCCGAATGTACGACAACGATCCGTTTTATCGAGGCCGGCTCCTTACATATCCAGTCGAGCATCCCTCAAGTTTATTCGTACACATCGTTTAACCAGTTAGAGGAGCTTCTTGAATCAACGTTACAGATTAATGATGTTCCCGTCTCATGTCGAAAAGATGGATCGCGCTTTTCTACCCCAATGCTTCTCGCTTCTGTTCTACTCGAGCAATTACGTCATCGTCAAGCCATCGACTTCATCCAAACAGGTAACATGACGAGTCACCTGCAACCGATTTACGATATTCAGGCCAACACGCTGTTCGCGAATGAGGCACTCCTTCGCGCCGCTGATCACAATGTCTCGATGTCACCAGGTATTCTTTTTTCGACTGCTTCAAAGATGGGACTCCACTCACGACTTGATCAACGCGCACGCGAAGAAGCGATTCGCGCGACACATCATATTGGCGGAACAGAGAAAACATTCATCAACTTCCTTCCCTCGACGATTTATAACCCAGAATACTGCCTTCGTCATACGTTCGAAATCGTCGAACGATATAATGTCGACCCGAGTCGTCTTGTGTTTGAAGTCGTCGAAACGGAAAAAATTGAAGACGTCAATCACTTGAAACATGTCTTCGAACAATATAAAAAACAAGGGATACAAGTCGCGCTTGATGATGTCGGCGCCGGCTTCTCGACACTCGATATGTTGACGTTGTTGCAACCGGACTATATCAAAATCGATCGGTCTTTCATCTCGAACTGTGATACGGTCGCAGAAAATGAAGCCTTCTTACGAAAAGCTCGCCATCTTACGAAAGAAATGGGAATCAAGATTTTAGCAGAGGGCATCGAACGCGAGGAAGAACTCGAGCTTTGCCGGCAGCTTGGTTTCGATCTTGGCCAAGGATATCTGCTTGGTCGCCCTGCACCTTACGCACAATTCGCAAAGGCACAATAACAAGAAAAACAGCCCCCATTTTTTAAGCAGGGACTGTTTTTTCATGAAGTTGTGATGATCTCGACATCATTTTGCTTAAGCACGCCCAGTAAACGTGCTGGCGATAAATCCGTCTCAATCAACTGACATAATGGTTCTTGTCCGATTCGTGCTGCCAACTGACTAAGTTCTACCGATGTCAGTCCTAAATCAAGACTCGTTATCGGTTGTCCGTTTTTTTGTAAATACGTCCGCAACTCGTTGTATGCTTCACTTTCACCCAACAACTGCTCCTGGACCAAGAGACCATATCCGACCTTACTTCCGTGTAAAATTGAATGTGTTGATGCAAAAGGAGACATCGCATTATGGACACCATGACCAATTGCCCCACGCGTCGCATCATCACCAAACCCGCCGACACTACCCGCTAACGGAATGACGGTTTCCACCAAGTGTTCGATGCTGGACGGATACGCCCGAAAAATCTCCTCGCTGATTGGTGTTTTTAAGATGAGGTCTTTGCACTGCTCCGCAACCCGTAAAGCCATTTCAATGATTGGATTCTCCACTGTGATCCCACTTAAAGCACGTGCCTCATACCATTTTGCAAGTGTGTCTACGAGACCCGCGACAAAATAATCATAGGGGCTCGCCGACAGAATCCGATGGTCGAGTAAAAGTGCCTCGATGACAACCGGCAGCGTATCAAAACGAAGATATTGACCTTGCGTGTCGTACATGACGCTAAGTGGCGTCCACGGCGCACAATTCGAGACGATCGTCGGAATGACAATCAAAGGTCGGTTCAATTGAACAGCAACTTTCTTTGCCGTATCAATCAATGATCCGCCCCCTAACGCAACGATGACGTCATATGTCGCACATGCCTTGACTAATTCCGCGACTTGAAAATCCGTACAATGCCCTTGAAACAGGACTTTCGGTAATGCTGGCAAGTAAGGATTCGCCGCTTGTAAGGCTTTTGCTCCGTGTAGTAGCACGCCACTCCGCTTCCCAAGCAACGTGTCAAGCTGAGATACGGCTTCTTTTTCATGTATGTATTGCAAAACTGCTTGACGAATCATCTAAATCCCCTCATTCCATTATTTGTTATTGCTCAGTATACGCAGACTGTTCCTTTCTTACAACCCCTCATTTCATTCGATTTTCATACTGAATAAGCGTACACTTATGAAGATAAAACGATTACATGAAGGAGGACTTCCACTCATGCAACACGTCACACTCAACAACGGTCTAAGTATGCCTCAACTCGGTTACGGTGTTTTTAAAGTACCCGAAGAAGAAGTGTATCAAGCAGTACTGGAAGCGTTACGTGCCGGCTATCATTCAATCGATACGGCGATGATTTATGAAAATGAAGCAGGTGTCGGACGCGCATTACGTGACTCTGGAATTCCGCGCGAAGAAATTTTTCTGACGACGAAAGTTTGGAATGCGGATCAAGGATATGCAGAAACGCTCGCAGCCTTCGAAACAAGCCTCACTAAACTCGGGGTCGATTATGTCGATTTATATCTTATCCATTGGCCGATGCCGAACGAAGATCGTTACGTGGACACATGGCATGCGCTCGAAGAACTGTACAAGCAAGGAAAAACGAAAGCCATCGGTGTTTCGAACTTCCATATCCCCCACTTGAAGCGGATTCTGGAAGAAGGAACCGTCGTACCTGCTGTCAATCAGATTGAATTACATCCGTTCTTAAGTCAGGAAGAAATTCGGACGTTTTGTAAGGAACACGACATTTTAGTTGAAGCATGGAGTCCGCTCATGAAGGGACGCGACGCCTTGACTGAACCTGTCATCACGGACATCGCGACGACAAAAGACAAAACACCAGCCCAAGTCATTCTCCGCTGGCACATTCAACACGGGATTATCGCAATTCCGAAATCGGTCACGCCGAGTCGAATTCGTGAAAACCTGGCAGTCTTTGACTTCGAACTTTCAGCAACTGAGATGCAACAACTTGATGCGTTAAATCAAAATCAACGAACCGGTTCGAATCCGGATGAAATGCATAAAAAATAATCAAAAAAGGGAGGGCCGTTTTCGGCTCCTCCCTTTTAGTAACTTTTTCAAGAGCGGATTAACGATCGAGATTGTTTCCGTGATCTTGCTCGGCTACATCATCCGAGTGTGACTGCGTCTGTTTCTTATTTTCTTCATCACGCTCAGAGTCGAGCCGTTTGAAATCGTCATCGCGACGCATCGCAATGTCCGGCTTGCGGTCCTGTTCTACTTTTGCCCGATTGATGGCTTGTTCGTCTTGCGGCATCTGATCCGTTCCGGCTCGGTGTAAATCAACTTCGGCATGTTCTTCCTTAGAGTCCCGATCGACATCAAGCGTATTCCCTGAACCGAGTTGGGCATTTGAATTTGCAGCGCTCGATGTGTGCGTCTCATCATAACTGCCGTAACGGACTTTGACATCTTCATGTGTATTGTCCGTATTCAAATGCGGATCAAACTGAATATCCTGAACCTCAATCAGAAGTACGAATCCGCCGCCCTCGACTTCGACTTTACGTTCTTCTACATCTTCTGCAGGTAAATCAAGTGAGTCGAACAATTGATCGACTTCTTGATCGCGCCCTTTGTTGCCGCGGATCCGATCCATCCAAGATGGTTTTGTCGCCGCAATTTCCGCGTCCATTTGACTGCGGACGAGTTCGATATCTGATTTTTCCTTGACGATGACATAAAAATCTTCTTCACGGTGCCCCTGAATATGCAATTCATCCATTTTCGAGATTAACTCTTCTTCCGAGTAATACGTACCGATGTATTGTTTCGTTTTCATATGAATCTCCCCTTATGTTCGTTTTGTCGTACAACGTATCCTTATAAGGAGTATTTCCTGTTTCTCTGTAAAATATGCCAACAAGTCGGCTCTTCCATAAAAAAATAATCTATTTGACATGTTTATTCGCCAATCAGCTTTAATCCGACCGTCGCACTAAGAATCAGACCGATACATACTATCCGCTTCCAGTCTTTCGCTTCCTGATAAAAAATCATACTCAGTACTGTTCCACCGGCTGCCCCGATTCCTGTCCAGACAGCGTAAGCTGTTCCCATCGGCAATCCGTTCATCGCAAGTGTCAGAAAAACAAAACTCAAGCCGAATCCGCCAAACATCAATAGACCATTCTTGAACGTTTTATGCTGATTAAACGTATTGATGAAAACGACACCCAGCATTTCAAACAATCCGGCAATAAGGACAAATAACCAACTCATTCTTCCACCTCCCCACTGACTAATTTCAATCCGATGACACCCATCAAAAGCACACCAATCAATCCTAACTTCATGACTGACGCACTTTGGTCAAATAAAATGATGTCCAATATGACCGTCCCGACTGTTCCAAGGCCGACGAAGACCGCATAAACTGTTCCAACCGGCAAATGGTTACTCGCCTTAATCAAGACAGCAAAGCTGATGATGATGCTGATGATTGTTCCCATCCATTCGAGTACGCTATCTGCATGTTTCAAACCGACTACCCAAGCAACTTCAAAAAAGGAAGCCACTAGAATTCCTAACCAGTATTTCGTCATCACTTTTCCTCCTAACATTCATCCTAAAAAATAAAAAAAGCCCGGAAGCAGGCGTCTAGACGCTCTACTCCCGGGCTTTTATCCCTCCGTTGCATGAGGTGTACTCATGTGCCTCCCTCGGTCCAAGTCTACGTTGCCGTACGGAACCCTAGTGGCTAGCTATTTCGTTCGATGTCTTCACCCTAGCACGCTTGATTTTATGTGTCAAACAGGAGAATCCACTACCGTTAGCCAATATAGATAAGTGAATCAATCAAAGAGGAGGGTCTCATCATGCGCTACAAAATCAACGATCAACTTCGGATTCGACGTTTCACACCAGAAGATTTGGAGGCTGTTCATTCCTATGCCTCACAACCAATCGCCAGTCAGTATCAGTCGTGGGGACCGAACTCTGAGAGTGATACAAAACAGTTTTTACACGATGCACTTGAAAGTGAGCTCGAAAGTCCACGTCGTCGCTATGTCTTCGCCGTCACCTCTCCTGACGATCATGTCATCGGCGCGGGAGAGCTCATCGTCACCGACACAGAACATAAAATCGCAGAAATTGGATATATTTTATCGCCTGACGAATGGGGCAATGGTTACGCGACATCGATTGCAACATTTTTACTCGAATTCGGCTTCGAAAAATTAAACTTACATCGCATCACGGCAACATGTGATCCGCGAAATGTCGCTTCGGAGCGTGTCTTGCAAAAGGTTCGGATGACGCGCGAAGGTTTGTTACGGGAAACCGTTTATTTAGAAGACCACTGGCGCGATTCGTTGATTTACAGCATGCTCGACTGGGAGTGGCAGATTGATCACGAAGCAGAATAACTTCATTTCACCAAAAGAGATGGTCGAATTTCTAGCGAAATTCGTCCGTCTCTTTTTTGATTTATTCACGGCGGAATATGTCCTATGAAACCGTTCCCATAATTTAGTTCATTTTTACTATTTCTGATATCCAGCTCTTTTTCCAAAAAGAAAGTGCTAAACTTATCTTTAGACATGCTAAATTACAATTTTAATGATAGGAGCTCAATGAATGAAATCTTATAAATATTGGTTTACGAGTATCACGGCATCTGTCATGTTACTCGGGTCTCTCCCACTACAAGGCCACGCGGATACGAATCCGACACCAATGGAAGTGACAGAACAAACAGAAACAGAACAAGCAACCGGAACGCAGTACACACTTTCCGAAACTCCTGTTTTTGAGACTGCTGACGAGACGACCCTCGTCAAGACGTTACCAGCAACGACCGCCGTCGAAACCTTTGGCACAGATGGTCTCTTTACACGCATTTCAATCGATGGCGTCTATCGCTTCGTCAAGACAACGCAACTTGCAAAGCAACCGGTTTATCAAAAAATCGATTCGCAATACATAACAGCACTCTCGCCTTCCTATACGACTGCTTCAATTGATACGCCGACAGGAAAATCAATCACTCAAAATACGTTAATCGATACGTACGGGACATCGGGTGACTTCACGCGGATTAAACAAGGCGACGTTTACGTCTTCGTTTCAAGTAAATTCTTAAGTAAGACACCTGTTTATGAAACGACAGACACTCAATTCGCCCAACAACAAACTGTGATTTATACAGATGCCGATACGACAAGTAAACAACTTGGGAGCTATTCTTTAAATGCTACCGTCAAAACATACGGGACGTCCGGCACATTCACCCGTGTCCAGTTCAATGGTGTTTACGGCTTCGTGCTTACAAAACAACTCGGTTCAAAGGAAGTTGAATCGTATCCGCTGACCGGGAAAAAGTACGCCCAACAAACGACATCCATTTACGACAAAGCAGCAACAAGTTCGGTCATCGGGACGCTAGCACCGAATCAATCGGTCGATCTTTACGGGACATCTGGTCTTTATTCCCGCGTCCGAATCAATGATACCTACGGATACGTATTGACGGCGCACCTCGGCGATTCCGTCGTCTACGCAAAGACCGATCGGCTTTACGTCCAAGATACGACACCGATTCAGGTAGAGCCAAACAGTTCGAGCACCGTCTTGAAGCATCATAAACAAAATACACTTTTGACGATTTATGGCACGAGCGGTGCCTACAGCCGAATCATTTTCCGTGGCGAGTATGCGTACGTCTTGACGAGCTCGCTCGCGAAATCAAAAGTCTATGCCAAAACAGATCGCCTGTACATCCAAAAAACGACACCGATTCAGGTAGAGCCAAACAGTTCGAGTACCGTCTTGAAGCACCATAAACAAAATACACTTTTGACGATTTACGGGACGAGCGGCGCCTATAGCCGAATCATCTTCCGCGGCGAATACGCGTACGTTTTGACGAGCTCGCTCGCGAAATCAAAAGTCTATGCCAAAACGGATCGCCTGTACATCCAAAAAACGACACCGATTCAGGTGGAGCCAAACAGTTCGAGCACCGTCTTGAAGCATCATAAACAAAATACACTCTTGACGATTTACGGGACGAGCGGCGCCTATAGCCGAATCATCTTCCGCGGTGAATATGCGTACGTCTTGACGAGCTCACTCGCGAAATCAAAAGTCTATGCCAAAACAAATCGCCTGTACATCCAAAAAACAACACCGATCCAGCAATCCCCAAGCAGTTCAAGTACGGTTCTTAAGCATCATCAAAAGAACACGCTCTTGACGATTTACGGGACGAGCGGCGCCTATAGCCGAATCATCTTCCGCGGTGAATATGCATACGTCTTGACGAGTTCGCTCGCAGCAACGAAAGCAGATCTGTATGCGACGACAGGAACACGTTACGTGACCGAAGACAAGTTGGTCGTCCATCCAAAAGCCAGTCTTAGCGGAAACATTGGGACACTGAAAAAAGGAGCATTAATCACGACCTACGGAAAAAGCGGTTACTACACACGCGTTAAAATCGGATCACGCTTCGGATTCGTTGACTCAAGTCGGCTCGGTTTAAATAAACCGACATCTAAAGCCAAAGTCGGGACCGTCTTTTACGTCCATTTCAACCAAACACCACTCTTTTCTGCTGACGTCGCCTACAGTCGTCCGGCGAGTCACTTAAGCAAAGGAACGAAATTGATCGGATTAAAATCGATTGATGATGACTTTTGGCAAGTCCGTCTACCGAATGGTCAAACGGGTTACGTCCTCAATCCTTATATCGGAACGAGCAAACCGGATATGCGGTATAACGAGCAAGCCATCAATCGTTCAAAAGTCTATACGGTCAAAGCAACGACTTCATTTTATGACACACCTGCCAGTCCAAAAAGTGCCGGGTTGGTCGAAAAAGGCAAGCGTGTGTATCCGCGTTACCGCGTCGGTAATTTCTATGTCATTCAGTCCGGCTGGACGCCCGTCTACATCCCGGTGACGGCCCTTACAGTGACGAGCGAAACAAAAGTTGACAAGAAAAATAATTCACGTGGCGAAAAGTTGATTCAAGCTGCTGTTGCCCATATCGGTACTCCGTACACATGGGGATCACAAAACGTGGCGAATGGTGGATTCGATTGTTCCGGCTTGATTCATTATGCGACGAACCAAGCCGGAAAATACGGCGGACGGACGAATGTCCGCGGTTACTGGTACGGAGCGTTCTTTACAAATCAACGCACAAGTATCAGTTCCGGAAAACGCTCGGATATCGTCTTCTTCGAAAACACGTATACGGATGGCCCCTCGCATATCGGGATCATGTTAGATAGTAAACACTTCATTCATGCCGGAGGATCACAACTGCAAATCAGTTCAATTTACGAGCCGCACTGGCGTGAGCACTTCCTCGGTTTCAAATCAATGTAATGATTAAAAAAACGGACCTTCCCTAACCCGGGAGGTCCGCTTCTTTTAGCTAACATTAAAATGTCATTTCCGCATATTTCGTAACTTGGCGATCGATTAAGTACAATTCGATTTGCTCGCGATACGCTTTATAGTGGTCTGACGCAATATGCGCTTCTAACGCTTCTTCATCTTGATAGACTTCATACAGCATGAACTGATGTTCATCTTCAATCGATTGATGTAAGCTATAACGCAAGCACCCCGGCTCGTTTTGTGAAGCTTTGTAGACCGTACTTAAAATCGGAAAGACTTGATCGGCTAAACCTGCTTTGACTGTGATGACCGCGTTGACAATAATTTCTCCCATGACTTGTTTTCCTCCTCATCATTCATTACTCCTATCTCTACCCGTTTTATAGAAAGTCATACCTCAAAAACCTGAAAGGATGATTATGATGCAACAGCAACTCTTCACTCAACTCGATCAACTCGAACAACAAATCATTGAAAGACGTCGTGATCTGCACCGTCACCCGGAACTCTCTTTTCAAGAAGTGCGGACACCAAACGCCATCGCCTCATTTTATGATGAGCTTGGTCTCCCTTACCGCAGGAACGTCGGTGGTAGCGGGATCGTCGCGACCCTCAAAGGAAAACATCCTGGAAAGACCATCGCCATTCGGGCCGATTTCGATGCCCTGCCACTGCAGGAGGAAACGGATCTCGCCTTCCGTTCGATTCATCCGGGTGTCATGCATGCGTGTGGACATGACGGACATACGGCGATTGCACTCGGTCTTGCCTCGGCCTTTACAGCACTGCAAGAAGACCTTCACGGAACAATCGTGTTCATTCATCAGCACGGGGAAGAAGTCTTCCCGGGTGGTGCCATTCAAATGATTGAAGACGGCTGTCTTGACGGGGTCGATGCAATTTTCGGTACGCATCTCGAAAATGACTTACCTGTCGGAACAATTGGCTATCACGCAGGACATACGCTGTGCGCCATCGATGAATTCGAAATCGTTGTCCACGGACAGGGTGGTCATGCGCAAGCCCCTCATAAAACACAAGATGCACTCGTCGCCGGGGCACAACTCGTCTGTAATCTCCAACACCTCGTCAGTCGGCGCGTTGATCCGTTTTCACCTGCCATCATCGCAATCGGTTCATTCCATGCCGGAACGGCTCCGAACATCGTTACTGGTGAGGCACGGATTGTCGGTGAAATCCGGACATTTGACGAAGCGCTGCGTCACCAGTTACGCCAGCAGGTCGATTTAGTTGCTCGGACGACGTGTGCCGGAATCGGTGCGAGCTACTCCATCGACTTTACGACGGGTTATCCATCCCTTTGGAATCATCCGGTAGAAACAAATCTCGTTAAAGAAGCGACGGCTTTCTTAGGTGAGGCATCTGTCAAAGAACTCAAACCGATGATGGCAGCAGACGATTTCGCCTATTATTTAGAGCGTACCCCAGGAAGCTACTTCTTTACGGGGTCCGCCAAAACGGACGGGAGTACGATTTATCCGCAACACCATCCGAAATATGAAATCGATGAACGGGCACTACTCGTCGGCGCGAAATCTCTAGGTGCGACCGTCCTGCATGCCTTACAATCTTAATGATTGACTTTGTCGTTTTAGAGATGCTATTATCACATCAATGATAACGAATTTAATCAACTTCATATAACACTTATCAAGAGTGGACTGAGAGATCTGGATCGATGACGTCCCAGCAACCTGCCTTCAGTGGCAAGGTGCTACGACCAGCAAAGCGCAAGCTTTGGTTGATAAAAAGCGACGACTCCTTTTGCAACCAAGCAAAGGAGTCGTTTTCGTTTTCTCGCTGTCAGAGCACGAATGATTACAGGGCGACTACCGCCAGCGGAAAGGACGAGATATAGATGGAAAAAGCAACATTCGCAGGAGGCTGTTTCTGGTGCATGGTGACCCCATTCGAAGAACTGCCCGGTATTCACGGAATTGTTTCCGGTTATACAGGAGGACAAATCGAAAATCCGACATACGAACAAATAAAAACAGGCACGACCGGTCATTCGGAGGTCGTCGAGATTACATTTGATCCGGCGTTATTCTCATACGAGCGGTTACTCGAACTTTACTGGCCGCAAACGGATCCGACTGACGCCGGCGGACAGTTCCAGGACCGTGGGACACAATACGCACCTGCCATCTTTTATCATACGGAAGAACAGCGCCTTGCTGCGATTGCTTCACGTGACGCGCTTGCTGCGAGCAATCGCTTTAAGCAGCCGATCGTCACACGAATCGAAGCGGCACAAGCCTTCTATCCAGCAGAAGACTATCATCAAAACTTCCACAAAAAGAATCCGGAACACTACAAAAAAGACCGGAAAGCATCCGGTCGCGATGAATTCATCGATGTGGCTTGGAAAGAAGAAGTATCTGTCTAAACTAAAAAAGCCCGCTTCGTGCGGGCTTTCAGCATGTAGACAAACTCTTATGAAGAGTGACTATGCTATAACAAGAGGCAATCCGTTCGCGTTTCCCTGTCTCGCCTTGTCTTCAAAGCGATTCGAGACGGATTGCGCTCTAACACTACTCTATGATTTTCTCTACGGTACACCCTGAAAACTTCGTTTTTCGTTGACTCCTACGGGAAAAAGCGCGTGAACACGCGCTGCCAAGAGGCTGGCAAGACCCTGCTCGTTGTCCGTGAGGATCAAGGAGCAACGGCTTGCGCCTCGCCCGAGGAAAGCAACGAAAAGAACGAATCTTTCATTCCACAACTACTGATTCGTCTTCGCGCTAAAAAATCGACTTTATACTGCCAGAGTTAACCGTAAGAATTACGATACCTTTTCCGACAACTCATCCGAAGATTCGATTTCTACGACTTGATATCGTTTCAACACAAAAATACCGGCTAGCATCACAAGCAATCCAGCGACTTGTCCGAGCGAAAGCTCAAGTTCCGGTAAACCGAACCAACCGAACAAGTCGACACATAATGCAAAACTCAGTTGCGAAATCAAGACGACCGAAATCGCAATCGATGGACCGAGCAGCTGAATCCCGCGCATCACACAAAATACGACACCGACACCGACCAGACCACCGAATAAATAAAGCGGTTCGACCGTTTGAATGTTCGAGAATGTGCCACCCCGAAATACGAGTAGCGCAAACAGTGAACCGATGAACCCGACAAAAAAGACGAGGGTCGTCGTCGCCCATGCCCCGAACGCATGACTCATCCGTGCATTCAATACCGTCTGTAAACTAATCATCATTCCTGCCGTAATCGCACAAAACATACCTAGTCCCACGCTAGCCCCTCCTTATTCGTAACTATTTCCGTTCGCTTTTTCTTTAATCCGCTCTACATCTAAAATAATGATTTTCCCGCGTCGTCTCGCCAAGATTTCTTCTTCACAAAGTGTTGAGATGATACGGTTTAAATGACGGTAACTCGTCCCGAGCCAATCGGCGACGTCATGGAGATTCGACGTTCGCATCTCTTGATAAAACAGACTGTCGGAAACGTCCGAGGTAATCGATAACAGATATCCGGCAAATCGTTCTTCGACCGAATAGAGGACATGAAATGATGCTGATTTCGAGTCCGCGTACCACTTGGTCGTAATGACCCGCAGTAAAAATTGTAAAAAGGTGTTCGTCGTATTGTGCTCACGTAAGATCGCATACGGAATGCTGAGTGCCACGACGTCCGTAATCACCTCGATGGTATTCAAGACTTCCCGTTGATTGATATATTCCGCATCACCAATCACCGTCATCGCCTTTTTGAAGCGTAAAATCCGTTGTTTCCCTTCAGCCGATGCTGCAGAGATTTTAATTTTTCCTTCGACGATGAAATACATCCGGTCAATCGGTTCACCCGTCACACATAACAGGTCCCCTTCCGAAAACGTTTCGATGCGTAAATAGCCTTTACTGGTCTCCGTAAAAATATCCGCTAAGTCGTACTGTTTTAAATAGGTCTCAATCGTCTGCATAGGCCCTCCCTTTAGGACAGTGAAAAAATCGCAACTCCGGCAAGCATCAAACTGATCCCGATCCACTGTCCCCGGTTACTCCTTTTTTTGATGACACCAAACCAGCCGTTCAAATCAATCACGAATGCACATAAAATTTGTGCGACGAGCAACAAACACATCGCCCACGTCATGCCAAGTAACTGAATCGACGTCAGTTCGGTCACGACGACGAGTACGCCAAGCAATCCGCCACTGGCATAGAGGAGCGGAAGCTGTCGAAAACCGCCGATTTTCCGGTCACGAACCACACTATAAATCGCTAAGCACCCCATCAATCCGACGAAATGAACGATCGTCACCGAAAACCACGGACCAATGGCATCTCCTAAACGGGCATTAAAAATCCCCTGCAACGCAATGAATAGTCCACTCATTAATGCGAATATAACTCCCTGCACTTTAAGGCACCTCCTTTTGTTTCTTCTGTTATGAGTAGACACTATTTTCACCTTATCTGAAAAGGACAAATGTCCCATTTTAAAAAATTGTATAAAAAAAGACGGATTGCCCGTCTTCAGCGTGTAGATAATCGATTAAGAGGCGTAACCATGCGATATCGGGATGCAATCCGTTCGCGCTTCCCCGTCTCGCCTCGTCTTCAAAGCGATATCACCTAAAAAGCGTCACGTTTCGTAGACTCCTACGGGGAAAGCAACGAATAACGACGCTTGATCTCCCGATCGCACGTTGTCTACAGTCCGAAGACGGATTGTTCGTCTTCCCAGGAACAATCCGCCTTACTGATTACTGATCCATTACATATAATCGGCCCGCACCCGTTCAATTTGCGTATAAGCTTCCTGTTGCATCCGCTCGAATAATTCAGATACGGTCGGAATATCTGTAACGAGACCAGACACGAGACCGGCGTTGACATACCCGTTGACCTCGTCACCATCGACCGCACCCGTCAAGTGATACGCTTCTGTCGTCTTCGCGTTAAACTCATCAAGCGATGAAACACCTTGTAGTGCAGCAACGTACGGTCCATTTAACACACGCCGGACACGACCGACGGAACGACCGATGATTCGTGTCTCAAGATCCGTTGCTTCTACGAGATGGTTCTTGTAGTTCGCATGAACGACTGCTTCTTGCGTCGCAATCAGCCGCGTACCGAGTTGAACACCGGATGCACCAAGCATCCAAGCGGCTGCAAGGCCACGACCGTCTCCAATTCCACCAGCCGCGATGACGGGAAGCGTGACCTGATCCACGATTTGCGGAACCAGTGTCAGCGTCGTCAGCTCGAGCGGTGAATTGATACCTGCCGCTTCCACACCTTCTGCAACAAGCAAATCGACCCCGGCCGTTTCTGCCTTTAATGCATGTTTGACTGACGCGATGACCGCAATCGTCGTAATTCCGGCCGTCCGTAAACGTTCAGTATAGGGTGCTGGGTTTCCGGCTGATAAGGACACGACCGGAATCTGTTCTGCTATCGCTAATTCAATCAGGGCTTCCGTATGCGGCGAGACACCAATCGCAATGTTCAAGGCAATCGGATGCGTTGTTAATTGACGGGTCTGCTCAATCAAACGGCGCATTTCTTCCGGCGAACGTGTGCCACAACCGAGTGTTCCTAAACCACCGGCATTCGAGACGGCTGCCGTTAAGGCAGCATGACTGACATTTCCCATTCCGCCTTGGATGATTGGAACGCGGATTTGCAGTAACTCACATAATCGGGACATCGTCTTCCTCCAATCTGCTGTTTAAGAATGGTATACTAAGTAAGACTGAATTGAAATTCATTAATCGGAAAAGAGGGATTTTTATGAATATTCCATATCGTGATACGACACCTAGACTTGCGGAGACCGTCTTCGTGGCGCCGGGAGCATTCTTAATCGGTGACGTAACGATCGGTGAAGAGTCAACGGTTTGGTTCAACGCCGTATTACGCGGGGACGAAGGACCGATTACAATCGGGAAGCGTTGCAGCATCCAGGACAACGCGACGATTCATTTATACGAAGGGGCACCTGTCATCGTCGAAGACGAGGTGACGGTCGGACATAATGCGATTCTCCATGGCTGTCGCATCGGTCGCAGATCGATCGTCGGCATGGGGGCGACGGTCCTTGATCACGCCGAAATCGGTGAAGAATGTATCATCGGCGCCAATACGTTGATTCCCCCGGGCAAGAAGTTCCCGCCCCGCTCCTTGATCGTCGGCTCCCCCGGTAAAATCGTGCGGCAGTTGACACCAGCTGATCTCGAGATGATTCAGGAATCAATCGACTCCTATGTTGATAAAGGGTACGCCTTCCGGGAACAGCTCGGACAATAACTGTTTTCCACATGCGAAAAGTGAACTTCCAGAAGACCGGAGCTCACCTGTAATAGATTCATTTCTCAATTGACGCTACGGTCGTAAGCACAAGGTTACTTGCGCTTACGACCGCTCCGCAAACAATGGATGCTCCGACGCATCGTAGTCAGCACTTTTTTGTGTCACGTCGTGTGTCTCTTTGAAAATCGACTCAAAAAATCGGCTGGCCGGTGCCGCAAGCAGGCGATAGTATTGTTCGAACAATACTGCCGCATGGTGTCCGTTCCAGGCATCCGGAAGTAATTCTTGCGGCAAACCAGGATCCGTAAACAAAAACTTCCGGTATTCATGGACGAGCTTCGTCCGTTCGACAAAACACTGTTCCTCATCCATCTCTCCGAGTTGGATTTGGCTTTGGTGGACGATGTAACGCCGGCTGTACTCAACGATGAATGCTTCGTACAGCGCTTGTAACTCGTCGAGCAAAAAAGCACGTTCGACGAGCGATTGATCTTGTTGCGGTCCGTGGTATTCGCCGACGAAAAAATCGACGTATTCGGTAATCTGATACGCCTCGATCAGACGTGTCGCTTCTTTTTCAAGCGGGTTCGGAGAAATCCAGACCCCGTTTGATAAGTTACCGAAACCACTCCACGTCAGTTCCTTCCGCAACTCATCCCGAATCTGACGTTTTTCCTCCGGAATCGTATACATCAATGTCCGCCATTTCCCATCCCAGACGTGTGGCGTCGACTTGTAAATCCGCCGCGCCGCCTCTTCCATCCGTTCGACCCCACGGTCCGTCAGCGAATAAAAACTTTTTGTCCCTTGTTTTTCAGAGATCAACCATCCTTGCTTGACCATTCGTGAAACGGCAACGCGAACGGCTTGTTCGTTATGTCCGAACTCCTTCAACAACCGAATCAGACTTCCCACCCAAACCTGATTCCCGTAGTGCCGGATATAATCGCCATAAATCGTAAAAATCATCGATTGGGTATTCGCACTCATGTCATTCACTCTCTCTTTGATATAACGTTTTTTTGTGTACCGTTAGTATACGTGTTATTTCAGGTGGCGACCATCCTCATCTCCCTTGAAACTGCGGTGTTCGCTTCTCAGCAAAGGCGCGGAGTGCTTCAAGCCGGTCCTCGGTTGGTATGACTGCCTCATAGGCTTCCGTTTCAAGTCGTAAGCCGTCAGCGAGCGACACATTCATTCCGCCATCGATCGCTTGTTTCGCCTGACGAATGGCAATCGGCCCATTACGGAGCATCGCTGCTGCAAGTTCAAAGCAAGCCGGTAACAACGCATCCTTTGTCGCGACGACTTGCGAGACGAGCCCGTATCGTTCTGCCGTCTCGGCATCAATTTTCTTCGCCGTAAAGATCAGTTCTTTCGCCCGTGTCTCCCCAATCAGACGCGGAAGGCGTTGTGTTCCACCCGCTCCCGGGATGATACCAAAGCTCGTTTCCGTCAGACCGACCAACGCGCCGTCGACGATGATCCGGAAATCGCAGGCAAGCATCCACTCAAATCCCCCGCCAAGCGCGTGACCGTTAACTGCTGCAATCGTCGGTTGAGGCAACGCCGCGATGCTCGCAAAGACTTCACGGATTGCCAGCACATTCCGACGGACTTCTGTTTCATTCAGTGTCACCCGCTCTTTTAAGTCAGCACCGGCACTAAATGCTTTCCCTGTCCCGGTAAATACGACGACCCGGACCGATTCGTCCGTTTTGACGGCATCCACAAGTTCCTGTAGCTCGACCAGCGTCGGATAATCAAAACAATTCATCCGTTCCGGACGATCAATCCGAATCAGCGCAAGTTGTCCACTTCGTTCAAAATGAATCATGTCAGTCCCTCCCGTTCGACTATCAAGGCGATTCCTTGTCCGACCCCGACACACATCGTCGCCAGCCCGTATGTCCGGTTCGTCCGCTTCATTTCATGCAACAAGGTCGTCAAAATCCGGGCACCACTTGCACCGAGTGGATGACCGAAAGCGATCGCCCCTCCGTTGACATTGACCTTTTCCGCATCCAGACCAAGTTCATGGATACAGGCTAAACTTTGTGCGGCAAATGCTTCATTCAGTTCAATCAGGTCGAGTTGCTCGATCGTCAGTCCTGCGCGCCGTAACGCTTTTTTCGTTGCGTCAATCGGACCAATCCCCATGACGGCAGGTTCGACACCTGCCGTCGCACTTGCCCGGTAAAACCCGAGCGGCGTCAGTCCAAGCTCGCGTGCGTGTTCCTCACTCATCAACAGCAAGGCTGATGCACCATCATTGACACCTGACGCATTCCCCGCCGTGACCGTTCCGTTTGGAAACAACGGGCGCAATGTGCCAAGCTTCTCGCGCGTCGTCTCCGGTCGCGGATGTTCATCTTGACTGACCTCAAGCATCGCTCCTCGTTTATTTGCGTAACGAACAGGAACGATTTCGTCCGCAAAACGTTGACTATCGATCGCCTGTTTCGCCCGGAACTGGCTTGTATACGCGAAGTCGTCCTGGGCATCCCGGCTGATTCCGTAACGCGACGCGACATTTTCCGCCGTTTCCGGCATCGAGTCGGTTCCGTATTGTTCGGCCAGCCGTTCATTGACGAACCGCCAGCCGATTGTCGTATCGTATAACGTTTGATTGCCACGCGGGAACGCCGCATCCGGTTTCCCCATCACGAATGGAGCACGCGTCATACTTTCCGTCCCGCCGGCGATATAGACGTCGCCTTCGCCTAAGGCAATCGCCCGTGCGGCTGCGATGACAGCATCAAGTCCGGAACCGCATAGCCGATTCATCGTCGTTCCGGCGACGCTGACCGGTAAACCGGCAAGTAAGCCCGACATCCGGGCGACATTCCGATTGTCTTCGCCCGCTTGGTTGGCGTTACCGAAAATGACTTCTTCGATTGTTTCAGGAGCAACACCTGTATTACGGGCGAGTAATGCTTCGATGACGACCGCTCCTAAGTCATCCGGCCGGACGTCTTTTAACGCCCCATTGTACCGTCCGATCGGTGTCCGGACGGCATCGATGATCGCGACACGCCTCATGGTGCCTTCACCCCGCTTTCGGCATAGTCATATACTCCGCGTCCCGTCTTACGACCGAGTCGTCCCGCTTTGACGTATTGCTCAAGCAATGGAGCCGGACGGTATTTTTCTCCGAGCTTCTCATGTAAGTAACGTAAATTATGCAGGCGCGTATCGAGCCCGACTAAGTCTCCCAGTTCGAACGGTCCCATCGGATAATTCAACCCAAGCTTGATCGCCTTATCGATTTCTTCCGGCGTCCCAAGTCCTTCTTGTAGCATGTAGAAGGCTTCGTTACCAACAAGCGCACTGATCCGTGACGTGACGAACCCCGGGAATTCCTGGATGACGACCGTTTCTTTCCCCATCCGTTCGGCGACGTCCGTCAGTGCCGTCACTGTCTCATCCGACGTCTCAAGTCCACGGACGAGTTCGACAAGCGGCATCAGATGAACCGGATTAAAGAAATGCATCGCCATGACACGGTCCGGTCGCATCGTGAACGAGGCGATTTCTGTCGGACTCATCGTCGACGTGTTCGTCGCGAAAAAACATGCCGGCCGGGCTGCGGCTTCAATCGTCCGGAAGACGGACTGTTTAATTTCGAGCCGTTCCGGGACGGCTTCAATCACGAGATCGGCGTGTGCTGCGGCCGCTGTTAAGTCTGTTGAAAAACGAAGGTGTAAAAACAGTTGTTCGACTTCATCCGCCGACATCTTCCCGCGGACGATTCCTTTTTCGGCAATCCGTTCCAACTCCTGTTTGGCAGAAGTGAGCAAGGCAGTTTCGATATCGACGAGTGTGACTTCGAATCCTTTTGCGGCTGCGACGTAGGCGATTCCGCGACCCATGACGCCTGATCCAACAACGACAATCTGATTAATCATCTGAATTCCTCCTTATAAAAAAATGTGCGGACTCGCGTCCGCACGTTGGTGTTTACAGTCCGAACGGATTAAGCGGACGGCTTCCGTAATACGATAAGATACTTTTTGTTTCCGTATATAAATCAAGCGTTTCGATACAGAGTTCACGACCGAAACCGGATTGTTTGTAGCCACCGAACGGCGTACCCGGGAAGGCTGAGAACGGACAGTTAACCATGACAATCCCGGCTTTGATTTGGTTCGCGACTCGTGTCGCCCGCGCCCCGTCCTTCGTCCAGACAGCTGAACCGAGCCCAAATTCCGTATCGTTCGCGAGGCGGACCGCTTCTTTTTCATCTTTAAATGGCATGACGACGACGACCGGTCCGAAGATTTCTTCATTGACCGCTTTCATCTCGTGCGTGACGTCCGTGATGATCGTCGGTGCATACCAGAAACCTTTTTCGAATCCTTCGACCTGTTCGACTTGACCGCCCGCAAGGATCGTGGCCCCGTCCGCTTTTGCCGATTGGACGTACCCGTCGATGACATCGAGTTGCTGTTGATCAATGATCGCCCCGATGTGTGTCCCTTTATCGAACGGGTTCCCGAGGACAAGTTGCTTTGTCTTCGCGACGAATTGTTCCATGAATGTTTCGTAGATGTCTTCATGGACGTAAAGACGTGACCGTGCCTCACACGATTGACCGCTGTTATAGAAGATGCCAAACAATGAGCCGTCGACAGCAGCCGTGATATCCGCATCTTCAAAGACGATGTTCGGTGACTTGCCGCCGAGCTCGAGCGTGACACGCTTCAGTGTCTCGGATGCCCGACCCATGATGTCTTTCCCGACCGGTGTTGAACCGGTGAAGGCTACTTTATCGACGTGCGGATGCTCGACGAGATGGTTTCCGATTTCGCGTCCTGATCCCGGAATGACGTTAACGACGCCTGCCGGGACACCGGCTTCCAGACAAATTTCTCCGAGAATGATGGCAGTCAGCGGCGTCAGCGTTGCCGGTTTGACGACGACGGAACAACCGACCGCGATCGCTGGTGCGACTTTCCAGGCAGCCATCATCAACGGATAGTTCCATGGAATAATTTGGGCACAAACACCGACTGCTTCTTTTTCTGTGTAGTTGTGGAATTGTCCCGGCACGTTATTGACGACACCGCGGTGACCGACGATCGCCCCGGCATAAAATTCGAAGTCTTCGATTGCCTGCGTGACTTGTCCTTGCGCAGCCGCTAACGATTTCCCGGTATCGAGAATCTCGAGTTCCACGATTTCATTGAAGCGCGACCGCATGATGCTTGCGATTTTGTTCAGGATTTGCGCACGACGACCAACTGGCCACATCTTCCATTTGCCATGGTCAAACGCCTCACGTGCTGCTTTGACGGCACGGTCGGCATCTTCTTTGGACGCTTTCGCCACTTCTGCCAGGACTTCGCCGGTCGCCGGGTTATAGGTCTTAAACGTCTCGCCTGTCGTGCCTTCGACTTGCTCCCCATTGATGACGAGGTGGTAGACCGACCGTTTCATTTCGATTGTTTTTTCGTGTACCGTTGACATGACATCCACTCCCTTTTAGTTTCCTTTGAATGTAGGTTGACGTTTTTCGAGAAAGGCTTGCATGCCTTCCGTTTGATCGTCTGTCGCAAATAACAAGTAGAAATTTCTCCGCTCGTGTTCCATTCCGTCCTGAATCGACAAGTCGCCGGCTTTATCGACGGCATCCTTAATCAGGCGGACCGACATCTTCGGTTGCGCCGCAATCCGGTGGGCAACGGTCAATACCGTCGCTTCGAGTCGGTCGGCTTCGACGAGTCGGTTGACGAGCCCAAAACGCTCCGCTTGATCTGCTGTCATCTGCTCCCCCGTCCATAACCATTCGAGGGCACGTGTCCGGCCGATCCGTTTCGTCAGTCGCTGTGTTCCGCCTGCTCCCGGCATGACACCAAGATTGACTTCCGGGAAACCGAACCGTGTCGTATCTGTTGCATAAATCAAATCGCAAGCAAGTGCCAGTTCAAACCCGCCACCCAGGACATAGCCGTGAACGGCAGCGAGCAGCGGTTTCTTCAGCCGACTGATGCGGTCCCAATCGGCGAACGGGTCCAGGAGCTCCATCGAAATCGGTGTTGCCTCTACCATCTCGTCGATGTCTGCTCCGGCAGAAAATGATTTTCCGGCGCCACTCAATACGATGGCACCAATCGTTTCGTCGCGGTCGAACTGCTCCATCGCTTCAACGATTTCACGAATCATCGCCCGGTTGAGGGCGTTGTACCGCTCCGGCCGATTGAGAGTGATGCGTCCGACCGCTCCATCAATCGCTGTTTTAACGTACTGTTGCATCGGCATGGACTTCTTCACCAATCATCAATGTGACGAGATCCCCAGCGAAGCTCATCAAGTCCTTCCCGGATGCTTTCCCTTCAAGTGAACGCATACCGGCCTGCATTGTCTCGTGACTTTCGTAGACCATTTCACACATCAAATAATATTTTCCTTCGCCACCCATCGGTGAACCAACGATTTTCGTCACGGTCATCTCTTGTAAGCCGGGAATTTTAGCCGTGATCGGACCATGAACATTGAAGTAGTGCTCGTCAAACTGTTCCTTGTTCTCCGGGTGTTTATAAAGCGCGATTAGTTTTACCATATCAATTACCTTCCTTCACATGAGAGTAGAGACGGGTTTCATCGCCTCGAATGGATTTTTACACGTTTTACAGTACAGAATGCTGCGACATGCCGTCGGACCAAAGAGGTTTTCGATCGATACGAACGTCGAACCACAGTACGGACAATCAATTTCCCAAGATCCATCGACGACGCGTGGTGGTGCAATCCCGAATGACTTCAGTCCCTCGATGCCCTGCTCAGTGATCCGGTCCGACGTCCACGGCGGGTCAAAGATGAAGACGACGTCGATTGTTTGTAACGCCGTAATTTGCTCGAGTGCTGCAATCGTATTTTTTTTGATGATGTCGAGTGCCGGACATCCGAGGAATGTCGGAAGCAACGTCACCCGAATCGCGTAACCGGTCGCAGATTCCGTCAACTCCATCTTGTCGAACATACCGAGATCAAGAATGCTGACGGCATCGATTTCCGGATCCTTGACGGTATCGAGCGCGGCCTGGATTTCTTGTTGTAACGCAAGCGTCGTCATGACGCATCCCTCCTCACCATACGGCGGACTGGTCAATCAAGTAGACTTCTCCGAGCGTCGACAAGGCATCGTTCAAGTCAGCCGAATGTTCACCGTTGCGACCATTGGCTGACATCCGCATCTCCGGTAACGTGACATCCAACTCGACGAGCGTCGGCGTCAATGTCTGATACCACCGATCAAGTAAGATGCCTTGCCCTTCAATCAATCGCATCTCTTCAATCACGTCACCGTGCTCCCCGTAATCAAACATGTCGCCGAAGTCCGCCAGCACTTGTTCGAGTGCCGCATCCATCTTTTGACGTGCCGTCGGAGTCGCTTGATACAGTTGCGTGAACCACGTTTGCCAGTGGAGCAAGTGATAGTACAATTCCATATTGATTTTGACGGCGGCTGCCGCGAGTGGGGCATAGCTGCTGTTTTTTAAAGCATCGATGCGGATTTTTTTCGCCAGCGTGTAACAGTAGTTCCGGACGACGGCATACGCCCAGTCATATTCCGGTGTCTCCATGTAGTATCCGGGACCGTTGACCCGTTCGACGAGAATCGAATTTTTCCGTTCATGCGCCAGCCGGACGTGTGCCAATGCGTCCGCCTTCCCTTCCCCTAACTCTTCGAGCAACTGATAATACATCGCCGCGTGTCCCATCGAATCCTGGGCAATGGATGAGGACGCAACATCTTCTTCGATATGCGGTGCCAGACCAAGCCATTCCGAGCCGCGGAACGCATAAAGAAAATCGTCATCCGCTAACTGATACAGTAACGCTGCGAGCGCTGTCCGTTCTTGCTCCGTCATTTCGAGTCGCCTCCCTGCCAAGACATGATTTCTTTTTCGTCGAGCATCTGCTGTTCATAATGGCGCCACTTTTTCTTCAAGTAGCCGTACCCTTTCGTCGTCCGGTAATCCTTGTTATCGAGTCGCGTCAACATCTGCTTTTCGTCCGGAGTCAGGCCGCGGACGTCCGTCCGTTTGACGACCCAAATGTCGACGACCGGTTCGCGGCGCATGAAGTTTTCTTGCGCCATCAGTAACGCCATTTCCTTGTTTGGTGCAAGCAAGCTGAATTGATGCGTGAACGCGGCGTTCGGCGTCCGTTTACTAAACACTTCGAACTCCTGATAAAATGTTTCCGTCATGTCGTTCCCCTCCTTCATGCCATCGTCTTGGTCAACGCTTCACGGACCCACGCGTTATTTTGATAAGACGTCCGGCGTAAGGCGAGACGCTCCTTCGAACGCGGTCCTCCGCCTTGAATGATTTTCTTAAACTCCGACCAATCGGGCTGGGCATAAATCCATTGTCCCGATTCTTCGTCAAAACGGAGCGTTGGATCCGGAATGACCAGTCCAAGCGATTGAATCCGCGGGACATACTTCGTAAAGAAATTTTGGCGGAGTTCTTCGTTTGTCTTCGTCCGAATCTTATAGGCAATCGTGATGTCTTGTTTCGATGTTCCGGTCGTTTCTTTTGTCGCCGGACCGAAGAACATCAAGAGCGACTCCCACCATTCATCCAGTGATTCCTGAATCATCGCTTTTTGTTCGGGTGTTCCTTCAGCAAGTGCCATGATGATTGATTCACCATGCTGCGCATGGAACACTTCTTCCGCACAAATTCGTTGTAAGGCACGGGCATACGGACCGTATGACGCCCCTAACATGTTCGTCTGGGTGATGATTGCTGCACCATCAACGAGCCAACCGATCGTTCCGGCATCTGCCCACGTACGGGTCGGCATGTGGAAGACGTTGTGAAACTTCAGACGTCCCGTAAACAGGTCATCCATCAAATCACCGCGCGTTTTCCCGTACGGTTTCATCAAATCCTCGACGACGCGGAGCAACAGTTGTCCGTGCCCCATTTCATCCTGGACTTTCGCCATGATCCCAAGTTTTCGCCGGAGGGACGGGGCTTTCGGGACCCATTCCTTCTCTGGTAAGGCGCCCATAATTTCGCTGATTCCGTGCATCGAAATCAATTTGATTAACGTATCGCGGTAAAACGCAGGCATCCAGTCATCGGCTTCAATCTTTTCACCGTTCTCGATTCGTTCCGTGAACCGGGCGAGCTTTTCATCTTCCGTCATGACTTCCGGTTCGAACAAGTGTGTTGCATCGTACATGTTGAGTTCCTCCTCTTGTCTTAAACAGGTTCTTTATCCGACGTTTCGGTCCGACGATCGACAATCCGCTCTGCTTTTCCTTCTGAACGGGTGACGCCATACCGCGGGTGACAGATCATTTCAATCGAAATCAGGCATTCTGATTTGATGGCTTCACAGACGGTTCGCATGACTGCTTCCTGCTGCGTCTGTTCTTCGAGCTCGACGTGCAGCTCGATCGCATCAAGTCCATGTCGTTTGACGAGATGAATTTGATAATGTGGTGTGACACCATCTTGTTTCAACAGGACACGTTCAATCTCCGACGGGAAGACGTTGACACCGCGGATGATCATCATGTCATCCGTTCGTCCTGTAATCCGGGACATCCGGGTCGTCGTTCGACCGCAAGCGCATGTTTCACGTGTAATCGAAGCAAGGTCCCCCGTTCGGTAGCGGATAATTGGAAGCGCTTTCTTTTTTAAACTTGTAAAAACGAGTTCCCCGACCATCCCTTCTGGTAACGGTTCCCCCGTGCTGGGATCAATGACTTCCGTGATGAACAAGTCATCCATGATGTGTAATCCCTGTTGCGCTGGACATTCGATTGCGACGCCCGGACCCATGATTTCGCTCAGTCCGTAAATATCAAGTGCAGTAATATTCAATTTTTCTTCGAGCGTCCGACGCATTTCTTCCGACCACGGTTCAGCTCCGAAAATTCCATAACGTAAGCCCGTTGCCCGGGGATTGATGCCCCGCTCTTCCATCCGTTCTGCGAGGCGCAGCACATAAGAAGGTGTCCCGCAAATCCCTGCCGGTTTGAAGTCTTCGATCAATGTGATTTGCCGATCCGTATTCCCGCCTGATACGGGGACGACCGTCATCCCGAGTTTTTCTGCTCCGGCATGTAAACCGAGCCCACCCGTGAACAGTCCATAACCATACGCGTTATGCAACAAATCCGTCCGTTTTGCACCTGCCATGACGAGACCACGTGCGACGGCACCTGCCCAGTCGTCCAAATCTTCCTGCGTGTACCCGACGACCGTCGCTTTGCCGCTCGTTCCGGACGAGGCGTGAATGCGCGCAACCTCTTCTTGTTTGACGGCAAACAGCCCGAACGGATAGTTCTCACGTAAATCACTTTTTCCGGTGAACGGAAGTTTTTGAATATCTTCTAGCTGATCAAAGGCAACAGCATCAAGCCCGGCTTCCTCAAAACGTTTCCGGTAAAACGGCACACGTTCCATCGCATACCGGACCGTTTCACGTAAACGATTGAGTTGCAGTTGTTGTCGTGTTTCATGCGTCATCGTCTCAAGTGCCTCATCATAAAACATAGCGCACCCCCCATTCATTTAACACAATAAAAATACGCCCGTTTAAATTTAGTTATACGTTAAACCTACGATACGTTCACAATGTTGTCAATGATTCATTTTGTTAAAAGCTCCCATATCTTTCGTCACCCAATCGAATCTTCGTCCTTTTTCGGATTTAAGGTCTTTTCACCATCTTAAACGGCATAATATACTACTGTTTGGAAAAAATTTCTGAAATGATTTGCTCATTTTGTAACTGATTGATAAAATATCGTGTGACAAGTGTTATACTATTTTTGGTAAGACCACTTGGAGAGAAACAGATATGTTTTGAAGATAGAGGAGGATTCTATGAAACCCGGTTTAGCCCTTGGTCAGACGGCACGCGTCGAAACGACCGTCACGGAAGAGATGTTCGCACAGTTCGAAGGAACCGTCGTCCATCCCGCCTACTCCACTGTGTCGATGGTTTATCATATGGAGTGGGCCGCCCGCAAAATCATCCTCCCTTATCTGGAATCGTCAGAAGAAGGCGTCGGGGGAGCAGTCAACGTAAAACATCTGAATATGGCACCACTCGGATCACAGGTCAGCATCGTAGCGACGGTGACGGAACTGCGGGACAACCGCGTCCGGACAAAAATCGATGTCACGAACGAACACGGGTTGATCGGCGTCGGCGAAGTCACGCAAATCATTTTGGATAAACGATTAATTGAGGACAAGTTGACGACACACATTTTTTAAACTAAAAAAATGAAAGCGCTTACTTAGAAATCCAAGGAGGCTTTGACATGAACATGATCAATCCATCTACAAATACTTCTTTATCAATCATGGAAAAAATCGCAGGACACGAGCAGGTCGTCTTTTGTAACGATCCGATTTCGGGACTTCAAGCCATCATCGCGATTCACGATACGACACTTGGTCCGGCACTCGGCGGTTGTCGCATGGCACCGTATGCGACCGTCGATGAGGCACTTGACGATGTCTTGCGTCTGTCGCGCGGCATGACCTATAAATGCGCCGCTGCCGACGTTGATTTCGGCGGAGGGAAAGCTGTCATCATCGGTAATCCGGCAACGGACAAAACGCCGGAAATGTTTCGTGCTTTCGGTCGATTCGTCGATTCGTTAGGCGGACGTTTCTATACGGGGACGGACATGGGGACGACGATGGACGACTTCGTCCATGCGAGTCGCGAAACCTCACGGATCGTCGGCATCCCGGAAGCCTTTGGCGGGAGTGGTGATTCGTCGATTCCGACTGCTGAAGGTGTCGTCAATGGATTACGTGCAACGATTGAGAGCCTGTTCGGATCGGACGACTTGAGTCGTGCCTCTTACGCCGTCCAAGGACTCGGAAAAGTCGGTTATAAGGTCGCAGAACAACTTTTACATGCCGGTGCCAATCTGTATGTCTCGGACATTAACGAAACAGCACTCGCCTCGATCGTCAAAGAAGCCGAGATGACACCGGGAACGGTTCATGTTGTCGCCCCACACGAGATTCACCTGACGGATGCCGATGTCTTCGTCCCTTGTGCCTACGGCGGTGTCATCCGTGCGGATAACATCGCAAGTCTTCCGTGTAAGGCAATCTGCGGTTCAGCCAACAATCAGCTCGCAGACGATTCGCTCGCTGAAGAATTGATGCAGCGCGGCATCCTTTATGCTCCCGATTACATCGTCAATGGCGGTGGTCTGATTCAAGTCGCAGATGAACTGTACGGAGCCAATCATGAACGGGTCCTCCTGAAAACACGTCACATTTACGATGCCGTCCTGGAAGTATTCGGACAATCACGTGCCGAGTCGATTACGACACTCGAAGCCGCAAACCGAATGTGTGACAAACGGATTCACGTCCGCGCCCGCCACAATAATATCTTCACGAATACAACGAAACCAAAGTGGAACATTCGCAATCAATCTTGATGGAGGTGGACGAGATGGAATCACAATTCCCGATTCAACGTATCATCGACGATGCCGGTCAAATCGTCGACGAGACGAAACGAGACGCTTTGACGAAAGAATTAGCGTTACAGTTATTCACGCACATGAACCGGATTCGGACATTCGACCGAAAAGCAATCAACTTGCAACGCCAAGGGCGACTCGGAACCTATGCCCCGTTTGAAGGACAGGAAGCGGCTCAAGTCGGCAGTGCCCTGGCGTTAAACGATACGGACTGGATTTTTCCGACGTACCGTGATCACGGGGCGACGTTGACGTTCGGTGCCGATATGGTACGGACACTCCTTTACTGGAACGGACGGGTCGAGGGGTGTGTCCCGACGGACGACTTGCATATCTTCCCCCCTACCGTTCCGATTGCCACACAAATCCCCCATGCGGTCGGTGCCGCTTGGGCGGAAAAACGAAAAGGAACGTCCGCCGTCTCCGTTGCCTATTTCGGAGACGGGGCGACGTCTGAAGGTGACTTCCATGAGGGGATGAACTTCGCAAGTGTCTTCCAGGCACCGGTCATTCTGTTCAACCAAAATAACGGTTATGCGATTTCTGTCCCGATCCAGAAGCAGATGCACTCGGAGACCATCGCCCAAAAAGCACTCGCTTACGGCATGCCGAGCGTCCGGATTGATGGAAACGATGCCTTTGCCGTCTACTTCACGATGCAAAAAGCTGTCGCCCGCGCACGGAACGGTCAGGGACCGACATTGATCGAGGCCGTCACATGGCGGTTCGGTGCCCATACGACAGCGGATGACCCGTCGAAGTACCGCGATCAAGAACAGTCGCGCGACCGTGTCGATCCGCTCGAACGCCTCGAACAGTTCATGCGCACGCAAGGGTTTTACGACGAGACGGAAATCGATGCAATCCGGACACGTCACCAAACGGAGGTCGAGGAGGCCGTCAAAGCGATGGAAGCCTTCAAGCCACCGGCAATCGATGACCTGTTCGATCATACCTATGCGACGTTGCCAGCAGACGTCGCGCGTCAAAAAACCGCTTACCTGACTGCGAGGGGGAACTAACATGGCGACACCAATCAATCAGCAAACCGACATGACGCTCATCCAAGCCGTCACGGATGCATTACGCATTAAATTAGCGACCGACGACACGACGCTTGTCCTCGGCGAAGATGTCGGGAAAAACGGCGGTGTCTTCCGGGCAACGGACGAACTGCAAGCCGAATTCGGCGAAGACCGTATCATCGACACCCCACTCAGTGAAGCGGGGATTGTCGGGACCTCGGTCGGACTTGCCGTCAATGGCTTTAAACCGATCGTCGAAATTCAATTTCTCGGGTTCATTTATCCGGCTTATGAACAAATCATGACCCACGTCTCGCGCATTCGGATGCGGACGATGGGACGCTACAGCGTACCGATGGTCATTCGTGCGCCGTATGGTGCCGGAATCCGCGCCCCGGAAATCCATTCGGACAGCACGGAAAGTTTATTCACCTCGATGCCAGGACTCAAGGTCGTCTGTCCTGCGACGCCTTACGACGCCAAAGGACTGTTACTTGCTGCGATCGATGACCCCGATCCCGTTCTGTTCCTCGAGTCGATGCGGAGCTATCGCGCTTTCAAGGAACCCGTCCCAAATGAAGCCTATACGATTGAAATCGGTAAAGCGAACATCGTCTCGGAAGGGACCGACGTCACGTTGATTGCCTGGGGTGGAATGGTGCAAGTCGCTCAAAAAGCAGCAGCACAGGCAGAAAAACAAGGTCTCTCTTGTGAAGTGCTCGACCTGCGGACACTTTATCCGCTCGATCAAGAGACGATCGCCGCCTCCGTCCAAAAAACAGGACGGGCCGTCATCGTCCACGAGGCCCACGCGATGGGCGGTCTCGGGACAGACTTGATTGCTTTGATTAATGACACATCCTTCCTCTACTTACGGGCACCGATTGCCCGCGTGACCGGATTTGATGTTCCCGTCCCGTTGTTCGCACTAGAGGATCACTATATTCCGACACCCGCCCGCGTACTTGAAGCGATTACGCGTACGGTCGACTTCTAAGGAGCTGAGTTTATGACTGAAGTGAAACTACATGATGTCGGAGAAGGCATGACGGAAGGTGAAATCGCCCATTATCTCGTCAAAATCGGTGATCATGTGACGCTTGATCAACCGGTTGTCGAAGTGTCGACCGATAAAGTGGTCGCTGAACTACCGGCACCGATTTCCGGCGTCATCAAAGACATCTTAATTCCGGTCGGCCAGACCGTCACTGTCGGAACGACACTCCTCCTGATTGAATCCGGTGACGAGGAAGCGGCAACACGTGAAACCGTCACCGAGCCATCGCGTCCTGTCGTGAACGCGCGAACACCGCTTGCCATACAGACGCGCCGTGTCCTCGCGACACCGTACACACGAAAAATCGCTCGCGATCACGGAATTGATATCGAACAAGTACCCGCATCGGACCCATCCGGACGCGTTTCGGAAGAGGATGTTCTGCAGTTCGTCACAAGTCGAGAATCCGCGTCACCTGTCCGGCCTGAAGCCGTCACGGCTCCTGAAGCGGTCACACCGCCAGCTACTCCGACGACGTTACCGTTTCGCGGGATCCGCAAACAGATTGCGAAGAAGATGACGCAATCGCTCTTTACGATTCCTCATGTCACGCACTTTGAAGAAATCGACATGACTCGTCTCCTCGCGCTGCGGGCAGAACTAAAAGCGAACGGGACACCGATCAGTGTCAACGCCTTCTTCGTCAAGGCACTTGTCGTTGCCTTAAAAGACTTCCCGGTCTTCAATGCCAAACTGGATGAAGCCAATGATCAAATCATTTTAGAGCAGGAGTACCATATCGGCATCGCGACGGAAACGGAAGACGGCTTAATCGTCCCTGTCGTCCGTCAAGCCGACCAGCTCTCACTCCGCCTGCTACATGAACAACTCGCCGGACTGCACACACGGGCGAAAACAAACGAGTTGCGGGCGGGCGACTTAAAAGCGAGCACGTTTACGATGAGTAATGTCGGACCGCTCGGTAGTACCGGTGCGACGCCCATCATCAACTATCCGGAGACCGCCCTGATCGCTTTTCATAAAACAAAAAAACGGGCTTGCGTCGATGAAAACGATCAAATCGTCGTCCGCTCGATGATGAACGTCTCGATGTCGTTTGATCACCGTGTCGCGGACGGAGCGACGGCCGTCGCCTTTACGAATCGCTTCGCCGGTCTGATTGAACAACCGACTACTTTATTAATGGAGTTGATTTAAATGGTCGTAGGAGAACTGACACAAGAGCGTGACCTCCTCATTCTCGGGGGTGGACCGGCTGGTTACACAGCTGCGATTCGGGCGAAACAGCTTGGACGCAACGTCACATTAATTGAACGGGAACGACTCGGTGGAACATGCTTGAACGTCGGATGTATCCCGTCGAAAGTATTGGCGCATGCTGCGCAGGAGCGGACACGTCTCTCACACTTGACGGCACTCGGCTTTTCCATCGAAACGACACATGATTTCGGCCAGTTAGCAAGCTACCGTGACCAAGTCGTGACGAAGCTGCGCCAAGGCGTCGAAGCGCTATGTAAAGCTAACGATATTGAATACGTGACCGGGTCTGCGTCCTTCCTCTCAGACGACCGGATTGGTGTCGAACACGGACATCAGTTCGATACGTATCGTTTTCAGGATGTCGTGATCGCAACCGGCAGCCACAGCATCCGTGAAGAATCATCCGTTCTCTTGAACGCGGAACAACTGTATCAATTACAAGAGTTACCGGACAGTCTGATTATCATCGGGAACGATTATATCGCGATTGAAGCAGCGATGAGTTTTCAAGCACTCGGGACAGATGTGACGTTGATTGCTGACGGATTCGAGTTCGACACAAGTCTCGAAAAAGAATTGAAGCGGACGTTCAAAAAACAAAAAATCACACTTGTCAGTGGCACTGTGACGACGATTACACCGACAGATACTCACGTCGACGTCACAATCGTCAAGGCTGAACAAGAAAAAACTGTCCAGGCCAGTTACCTCTTCCAGTCGTTGCCACGCGTAGCCAATACACTTGATTTAGGTGTCGATCGGCTTGGTCTGACGTTAAACGAGGATGCAACACTAGTCGTAGATGCGCTTGGTCGAACAAACTTCCCCCATATTTATGCGATTGGGGACGTAACACCTGGTCCGCAACTCGCGACGCGGGCAATCCATGAAGCAAAACGGACGGCGGAACATCTCGGTGGCGCTTCACCTGATACGACGATTCCTTACTTCCCGACAATCATCCGCTCACTTCCGCCAATCGCTTCCATCGGCTTGACGGAACAAGCAGCCACTGAAGGCGGGTTCACGGTGCAAGTCGGACAGTTTCCATTGACGGCAAACGGGGCGAGCAGTATCGATGCGGCCAGCGGTTTTATCAAAGTCGTCTCGGACGCGAAGACATCACTGATTTTAGGCATTCATATGATTGGGGACGGTGCCCTTGAACTCGCCGGTACATGTGCGCTTGCCCTTGAAATGGCTGCGAAACAAGAAGATTTACGTTTTCCGGTCCAAGCACACCCGAGTCGCAATGAAGCCTTGACGGAAGCACTCGAAGCACTGGTCGGACAAGCAATCCATCTTCCACCACGTCAACAGGCTGTCTTCTCGAACACGTAACCACACCACTTGTTTTTGAAGGAGCAATGCCCGATGGAACTTTACTTTACGAAACTTGAATGGGAACACCATTGCTTTCCGATTGCTGCGACGTCGGACGGTCTCTGTTATGTCGGTGCGTTTGACGAACCGTCCGAACTCTTTGAAGACTGGAAACGAAAGCATCTTCCACGGGCTGAAGTCTTAATTGACGATTCAAGAATCAATCCGTACCGGGAGCAACTGCTCGGTTATTTGCAGGGAGAGCGGACGGCCTTTACATTGCCACTTCACCCGATCGGGACACCGTTCCAGCTCGATGTCTGGCAAGCATTGCAAGCTGTTCCATACGGAAACACTACAACGTATTCCGAGATCGCAGCGGCCGTCTCACGCCCTCGTGCCATCCGGGCAGTCGGCACGGCAATCGGGAAAAACCGGTTGCTGTTAGTCATCCCCTGTCACCGGATTGTCGGCAAGAACGGTGATTTGATTGGCTACTGGGGTGGATTGAACATGAAACGCCGCTTGCTTGCCTTAGAGCAAGAAGTCAGTCCGAATACGATGTAATCGAAAACCCGAGCGACTCCGTTTTCTAACAAGAAACGGAACGCTCGGGTTTTCACGTAGACACGGCGTTCATTACGTCGTGGTTGATGAACAATCAGCCTTTTGTTCATATGTTTTTCTCGGTTGAGGCATGAGTCATCGAGATTAACACAAAATGAAATGGAGACAAGCTAAAGGTCAACGATCAAGCGGTTGTTGATTCTCATGCGAGACTTCGCTTTCCACGGGCGGAAGGCAAGCCTCCTTGTCACTTACGTTCCTCGGGGGTCTCACCTATTCCGCTGTTCCCGCAGGAGTCTCCGTCTCGCATGAGAATCAACGGATGACACCTGCTTCAGCATGTTCTTCATCAAAAGAATATAAAGATGAACAGCGGATGACTCAAACGAGGGACGTCACCCCTCCGATATCAGTTTACATTATTGATCCCAAACCGATATGTCGTCTCCCACTGGTACGTCGCACCCGGTTCGATGAGAATCGATGGAAAACGGGATTCATTGACAGCATTCGGATGAACTTGTGCCTCAAGGCAAAGACCAAGTGACGGACGGGACGGGACACCGCGAACCGTATAGTCGGTCAAAAGTTGTGTTCCCGTATATAAGACGACGACCGGCTGATTCGTCGTCATCTGTAACGTTCGTCCTGATACCGGATCCATGAGTTGCGCTCTCCCTTCGTCTAAGACGAACGGATGATCATAACCGTTCCCGGCATTGACCGTCTCCTCACTTTCCGATTCAGCGCCACTGCGAATCGACCGCCCTGTCCGGAAATCAAGGACCGTTCCGTCGACCGCACGGAATTCACCCGTCGGTAGCAGATCGGATCCGAGCGGTAGATAGGTCGAACTCGGTAACGTCAACTGATGATCCAGAATATCGCGTTGTAAGTTCCCGGACAGGTTCCAGTACGTATGATTCGTCACGTTCAATGGTGTCGTCTGATCCGTCGTTGCTTCAATCGACAACGTCAATGCTGTACCGTTTAGCCGGTAGATGACATCCACCGTCACGTCCCCGGGATACCCTTCGCAACCATCCGGACTGAGCGTCCGTAAGTGCAACAGCTGTTCCGTTGCTTCGATGACATCAAAGAAGACTTGATCGAAGCCGTGCGTGCCGCCATGTAAGTGATTCGTTCCGTCATTTGCCGCAAGGTGATAGGTTTGTTCAGCAATTGAAAAGCGGGCTTGCCCAATCCGTCCGGCGACCCGGCCGACGATTGCTCCGAAATACGGCGAATGTTCTTTGTACGCGGCCAGTGTATCGAAGCCGAGCACCACACTCTCCATCTTGCCCGAGCGATCTTTGACCCGGACGTCATTGATGATGCCACCGTAATTCCATATCTCGACTTCCATGTCCGGTTGCATCAAGCGGTGCCGAACGAGTCGCGCGTCTTCTGTTTGATGTGTCTCGTACGTCATCGCCGGTCACCTGTCACTTGATGTGTCACCGTCTGCAGGAACCGGTTAAGTCCCGCCTGCCCTGCCTCCGTCTGTTTGAAGACACCGCAGTCTTCGAGTCCACGGACGAATTTTTCGGCCACCGCTTGTTCGACGTAAGCTGTGACCGGTTGACCGGTGTACTGTTGCTTCAACGCTTCTGCCCAAGTCCGGTGTACCGGCAAGACGTCCGTCGTTTCACCGACGATGAACTGTTCGACCTGCTTTAGTTCTTCAAGCAACCGGGCTGGTAAGACCGCAAGTCCCATCACTTCAATCAAGCCGATGTTTTCACGTTTGATGTGGTGGATGTCCGCGTGCGTATGGAAAATGCCATCCGGATGTTCGACAGAGGTCCGGTTGTTTCGTAAGACAAGATCGAGTTCATAGACGCCGTTTCGCATCCGGGCAATCGGTGTCACCGTGTTATGCCGGACGCCGTCTGTCATCGCAATGATTTCCTGCTCCGCGTCACTATACGTCAGCCAGGCTGTATACACATCATCGGCAGCAGCGAGTAACTGGTGACGATCAGGGCTACTCAAGCGGATGACGCTGAGCGGCCAGTGTAACGTTTGCCCACTGACATCCGGTTGTTGCGGCAAGTCGAACCGGCTTTGGATCGTTGCTCGGTCCATCGCGAACTCATAACGCCCGCCTTGGTAATGATCGTGCGTCAAAATCGAACCGCCGACGATTGGTAAATCAGCATTTGACCCTGCAAAATAATGCGGGAATTGATCGACGAACTCCAGTAATCGTTCAAAGGCGTCGCGGTTGATTACCATATCGCGATGCGCCTGCGACAAAATGATGCTATGTTCGTTGTAGTAAACGTATGGCGAATACTGCAATGCCCAATCCTCACCTTGGAGTGTCAACGGAACGATCCGGTGGTTCGCCCGAGCCGGATGATTGTTGCGTCCGGCATAACCGACGTTCTCGACACAAAGCAAACACGTTGGATAGGTCGATGCTGCAACAGGTTCTGTCCGGGCTGCCGCAATTTCGCGTGGATCTTTTTCCGGTTTCGATAAGTTGATTGTAATATCAATTTCCCCGTAAACCGTCGCTGCCTTGTACTGGATGTTTTTCGCAATCCGTTTCGTCTGGATATAATTGCTCGCCTGACTGAGTTGATAGAAATAATCCGTTGCGTGCACCGGATTTTCTTTGTAGAGCTGATTGAACGTCGTCGTGATCGTCGAAGGACGATCGACGAACACATCCATTAATTCAGCTGCGAAACGTTCTTTTTCATCGAGTCGTGCTGCAAGCCGTCCGGACGCAATCATTTCTTCCACCAGCGCCTCGAGGATGTCTGGAATCGGTTCCGCTGTAACAGTCCCTGGATCGGTATAATCCGCCTGACCGACAAGCGCAAGAATTCGATTACGCGCATAGATTTCATCTTCTGCGTCAATCAGATGTTCAGCAATCGCTTGCTCAATCAATCGTTTGATGTGTTCATTCATCGCCTTCACTCTCCTCAATCCATTCTCTCTCTTATGTTGTCTGATAGCCGTTCGGACGGCGTTCGTGCCAGTTCCAGGCATCACGGATGATTTGGTCGATGTCCGTCCGACGCGGTGACCAGTCGAGAACACGTTTTGCTTTTTCTGATCCTGCGATTAACGTACTCGGATCACCGGCACGTCTTGCGACGACTTGTTCCGGAATCGGGTGCCCCGTCACCCGGCGCGCCGCCTCGATGATTTCGCGGACGGAAAATCCGTTGCTCGAACCGAGGTTAAAGACATCACTCGTGTGTCCTTGTTGTAAGTAATCGAGTGCGAGAATATGGGCATCAATCAAATCTTCGACATGAATGTAATCCCGGATGCATGTCCCGTCTGGCGTCGCGTAGTCATCCCCATAAATCGAGATGACAGACCGCTGATTGTTTGCGACTTCAAGGACAAGTGGAACAAGGTGTGTCTCTGGTGTATGGTCCTCTCCGACTTCTCCTGTCGCGCGTGCTCCAGCGACGTTGAAGTAACGTAACGCCACATAACGAAGACCATGTGCTTGTTCGCACCATTTCATCATCTTCTCCATCATCAATTTCGTTTCACCGTACGTATTCGTCGGGTTCGTCATTGCCGTCTCGAGAATCGGCATCGTTTCTTGCTCACCGTATGTCGCAGCCGTCGAAGAGAAGACGATTTGTTTGATATCATGTGCGACCATTGCCTCGAGTAAGACTTCCGTTCCGTAGACGTTATTGTTGAAGTATTTTAATGGTTGTTCCATCGACTCCCCGACCAACGAAAAGGCAGCGAAGTGAACGACTTGTTCAATCGTCTCTTTTGTAAAGACACGGTCAAGGAACGACCGGTCGCGAATATCTCCTTCGTATAAACGGGCTTGCGGATGGACCGCCTTTTTGTGACCTGCCTGTAAATGATCAATGACGACGACGTCTTTTCCAGCATCAATCAACTGATAGACCGCATGGGAGCCGATATAGCCGGCCCCACCGACAACTAGTACTGCCATATTAGATGACCTCCCGTTCGACTTCACGCGCTCCGTCTCCGACAGTCGCCGTGTAAAACGTTGCCGGATAACCGATCCGGCTTTCATAGCGTTGTCCGACGGCATCGATGAATCGGTCGACTGTTGACGTTTCAACGATTGCAATCGCACAGCCACCAAAGCCGGCTCCTGTCATCCGTGCCCCAAGGACACCCGGTTGCGCCCAAGCCGCTTCGACCAACGCGTCGAGTTCTTGCCCTGTCACTTCATAATCGTGTTGGAGTGACCGGTGCGACGCATTCATCAATTCTCCGAATTCCTCGAGTTGCCCTGCTTGTAGTGCTTCCAAGGCTTGTAACGTCCGCTCATTTTCAGAAATGGCATGGCGTGCCCGGCGCATCAAGCGTTCGTCGTCGAGTGTGACGGCTTCGAATTCTGCCATCGACCAATCTCCGAGCGTTGCATACGGCCGGACTTGCTGTAACTGTTCGAGCACCTGTTCACACTCCGCACGTCGCTCGTTGTATTTTGAATCGGCGAGTTCACGCCGCTTGTTCGTGTTCATGATGATGATCGTATAGCCCGTCAAGTCGAGCGGTGCATACGTGTAATCAAGCGTTTGGCAGTCAAGGAGTAATCCTGACCCTGCCTGTCCCATCCCGATCGCAAATTGATCCATGATGCCACTGTTGACGCCGATGTAGTGATTTTCGACCTGCTGACCGAACTTCACGAGTTCGACCCGGTCGAGATCCAATTCATATAAACGCTCGAGCATGACACCGATGACGAGTTCGAGTGAAGCAGACGAAGACAACCCTGCTCCGTTCGGAATATCCCCTTTAATCAAGACGTCAAATCCTGACGTGATGGCGTACCCGGCTTCCCGGAGGATGTGCACCATTCCTTTGGCATAATTCGTCCAACCGTCTTGCGGATTATGGGCCAAGTCGTCTAATCCGACTTCGATGATGCCGTCTGCTTCGAAGTTGAGTGAATAGAAACGACACGTTGCATCATCCCGTTTTCGGGCAATCGCATGCGTCCCGAGCGTCAAGGCACATGGAAACACATGACCTCCGTTATAGTCCGTATGCTCTCCAATCAAATTGATACGCCCTGGCGCAAAAAAGCGATGTGTCGCCTGTACATCGAATTGCTCTTCAAAGATTTGTTCTAACGTCTGGTCGGTCATGCGATCGGCTCCTTTTGCTCAATTTGTCTCAATTGATAGATGGGTTGAATTCGTAAACAACGTGCTTCATAGTCCGTCGAATAAGAGAAGTTCAGTCCTTGGTTCATCAAGTAAGCACCGCTCACCTGGCGATCTTCCACTTGATAGAGTCTACTTGCATCTAATCCCGTCAGTTTAAAGCTGTACTGGTGAATGCCATGCTTACGCATCGGTGCAACCGCCAAAATGACTGTCTCAGTTTCAGACGTATACTGCATGATGCTCGCTGTCGTTTGTGAGAATGGACTGAGGCGGTATTGACGTCCGTGCTGAACTGTCGGCCGAATCGTCTTGTATGTCTCAATCCATCCTTTCGCTTCCGCGAGTTCACTTGCCGTCCACTCACTTAAGTTTCCACCGATGCCGAGCGTCCCTTGCATCGAAGAGACGAACCGCGTCGCAAGCGGTAAGTTCCGCCCATTCAACCAGTTCGGACCATCCGTCACCCAGCAACTCATCATTTTTGCATTATAGGCAAACGAGAAGTCATGTTGAATCGTCAACCGGTCAAGCGGGTCCGTGTTGTCACTCGTCCAGACTTGTTCCGTCCGCTCTAAAATCCCGAGATCAATCCGACCTCCGCCACCGGCACACGCTTCGAAGTCGACCGTCGGATGCCCGAGTCGTAGCTCGTCGAAGATTCGATATAAGGCATCGACGTGACGCTTCCAAAGTTCTTTTTGCGCGTCCGGCGTTTGCGACGGGACACCCGGCTCAGAGAATGCCCGATTCATGTCCCACTTGATGTAGTCGATTTCGTGCGACGTCAATAATTCATCCATCATGTCATAAACAAAACGTTCGACTTCCGGTAAACCGAGGTTCAAGACGAACTGGTTTCTCGATGTCGTCCGGACAGCACCCGGAGCATGATAAATCCAGTCCGGATGTGCGCGATATAAATCGGAGTCCGGATTGACCATCTCCGGCTCGACCCAAAGACCGAACTGCATGTTTTTTCCCTTCACATACTCAATCAAAGGGGTCAGACCGTTCGGAAACTTCTTCCGATTGACGACCCAGTCGCCTAATCCCGCTTGATCGGAGTGACGTTCACCGAACCAGCCGTCATCGACGACGAATAGTTCACATCCGATGTCCGCTGCTTGATTGACGAGTGCCCGTTGTCCCTGTTCCGTCACATCGAAATACGTCGCTTCCCATGAGTTATAGAGGACCGGTCGAACGTTTTCACGGTCAGACGCCGGCATGATCACGTGACGCTGGAAGTCATGCGCGCGCGCACTCATTCCGGCGAAGCCGTCCGGAGTATAGCCGATATAAAAGACCGGTGTTATTAGACGTTGTTCAGCGTCAAGCGTCCAGCTGAAGTCAAATCCATTCATCCCACCCGATAGTTGGACGAACCCGAAGGCATCTTGTTCAGCGTGAATCGACCAGTTGCCCGAATAGGCAAAATGGCCGTAAATGACTTCGCCCGTCGTCTCTGTCGCATTGTGTTCAAGCGCGAACCAGGGATTTGCCTGGTGACTCGTCACACCGCGTCGACTTTCAATCGTCTTGCGTCCTGCTGTCAGCGGCGTGATTTGTTTTTGGAATTCGCCCGTCCATGTCCCGGCATAATGATGGAAGTTGAGCGTCGGACGATTTAAAAGTCCCATCGCGAACGACTGCGCCGTCGTCAAACGGACAGGTCTTTCTCCTGCGTTTTCGACGATGAGCGAGCGCCCGATCATATCGTATGCCGCGAAAAGTTCATACCGTACCCCGACGCGCAAATCTTGGAGGGGATCGTGGAGCCATAAGACAAGTGCCGTATCCGACAGCTCTGCTTGCTCGAAAGAAAATTGACTGATTCTTGCTCCGTCTGCCCGTTCTGATTTTAACGTCGGTTCTGTATAGACCATCTCACCGAACGGGATAAAGTCGTACGTCGCGACGCCGTCTGGCGATTCGAATGAACTGTGGGCAAGAACCGCACTCGGTAACGCCGCATAATCTGCTCGATACGGAAGTCGTGCCCCGAAATACGTATGAACGAGCTTCCCATTCGCTCCGATTGTCACGACATGCGCGACATCTTGTCCTTCAATCACGAATCGGTGTTTCGATACTTCAAAGATTGCCATGGTCCTACCTCCTTACGTCGTCAGAATCAGTGTCGCAAGCGGTGCGAGTGTCACTGTTCCACTGTATGTCTCTTGCGTCGTCAGCTCCTGATATGTTCCGTCAAGCGTGACTTGTTTCGTTTCTTTTGTGTCATGGTTCATCAGGAAGACGAAATCGCGTGTTTCCCCGTGACGGCGAACGACTTCGACCTGGTCCGGCACTTCAAGCGTCTCGATTCCTGCTTCTTCAAAGGCTTGCGCGTAAATCGTATCGATCATCGCGTCATCGATCGACGCTCCGATGTACGTGATTGTTCCTTTGTATTGATTTCGCGTGACGGCTGCGACACCATCGTAAAATGTATCGCGATAAACGGCGAGCGGCTCTGCCGTCGTCGGTGTAATGAGATCGCACCAGAGGCGTGCCGTCGACGATTGTCCGTCAAGTCCCTCGACACGGTTTTGCTGGACCGCTTGAAGGGATTCATATTCATCGATTTCAATGCCGGCATACGTGGCAAACTTCCCGGGAAGTGTTTTCGGGATGACATTGTTATGCGGATCCTTGACACCTGTCCGGTACGTAAAGATGACGTGCCCCCCTTGTTCCATGTAATCAATCAATGCTTGATCGAACGTCGGGTTCGTCAGGAAGTACAGCGGCACGATAATCAGTTTGTAGCCGTCAAGCGCATCGCCCGGGAAAACGATGTCCGTCGCAACCTGCTTGCGGACAGCCCCGCCGTAAAAACGGACGAACTCGGTCCGGAAATTAAATGCATCGCTGTGTGGTTGATGCGTCCAGGCCCAAACGTTTTCCTGATCAAAATAGACACCGACATCCGCTCGGTACGTACTGGCATTGATCTCGTCGCCGAACGTATTTAGTTCCGTCATGATCTGTTTGACTTCAGCAAACTTCCGTTTCGGTTTCCCGTCGTGGTCGATGATGCCGTGGCAAAATTCTTCCGTCCCGAACAAGGCTGCCCGGAAGCGGAAATAGACGATCGCTTCCGCGCCGCGCGCAACGGCTTGATACGTCCAGAGACGAATATGACCCGGGCGTGGTAAGTATCCGATTTTGCTCCACCCCTGTGCGCCACTGAGCTGTTCCATGACCCAGAAACCTTTGCCCTGTTTCGACGACCGGCAGAGATCGTGATCGCTCGCCATCTTCTCGAAACGGTTTGGTTCCGGTAACCCGCCCCAGACGGGATAGTTATCAAATGAGACATAGTCAAGATCTTGCGCCATCTGTTGTTGATTCACAGCCATATCGCTGTAGACGAGGTTATGTGTGATAAAGGCATCCGGATGGATATGTTCCCGTAAGACATCGACTTGCAGCTTGTTGTAATAGTTATAGCCGTCGGCACAAAATCGGTCGAAATCGACGAGCAGGGCAGGACTATGCTCTTGGTAAACTTTACGCGGGACGGGAATTTGTTCCCACGCCGTATAGGTTTGACTCCAAAAGACCGTTCCCCATGTCTCGTTTAACACGTCAAGCGTGCCATACCGCTTCTTGAGCCAGACCTGGAAAGCGGCCCGGTCGATAGCACTGTAAGAGCGGTCCGACTTTTCATGACCGTACTCATTATCTGTCTGCCAACCGATGACACGCGGATGTTGCCCGTACCGTTTCGCCATTTCCGTCGTAATCGCGACGGAAAACTTTTGATAGGTCTCACTGTGAACCGTATAGTGACGACGCGCACCAAAGCTGATCGTCACACCGTTTTCGTCGACCGGTAAAATTTCTGGATACTTATGACACATCCAGGCGGGTGGTGTTGCCGTCGGTGTACCGAGGACGATATCGAAGCCCGCGTCACTGAGTCGTGCGACGACGTCATCCCAAAAGTCGAAGTCATAAACCCCTTCTTCCGGTTCCATCATCGTCCACGCAAATTCTGCAATCCGGACGACGTTGACCCCCAGTTCTTTCATCAAACGAAAATCTTCCTCCCACAATTCACGTGGTGTTTGTTCCGGATAATAATCGACTCCTAAATACATATTGCTCCCCCTGACTCAAAAAACAAATTATTTTACTGCACCGGCCGTCATTCCTTTTTGGAAGAAACGTTGGAAGAAGATATAGAAGACCATTGTCGGTAAACTGATTAACACAAGTGAGGCATAGATTTTACCTGGATCGCCGCCGAGTGCATCTTTGAAGAAACTCGGTGCCATCGTGACTGTCTGGTAAGCGGGATCGGTCATGAACGTCAAGACCATCAAGTATTCGTTCCACGAGTTGAGGAACGCATAGATTAATGCTGTCGCAAGTGCCGGTTTCGCGAGTGGCAACATGACTTTGAAGAAGACTTCTAAAATTGTCGCACCGTCGATATAGGCCGCTTCCATCAGTTCGTTCGGCAATTCGTCAAAGTACCCTTTGATGAGCATCAAGCCGAACGGGAGGAAAAATGCAACTTCTGCCCCAATCAATCCCCAATGATTGTTCAGTCCGTCAAATGAACGGAGCGTAAAGAACAAAGGGACGATCATCGAAGCAACCGGTAACATTAAACCGGCGAGGACCATATTGAACATGAGACGCTTTCCTGCGAACTCTAGCTTTGAAAAAGCGAACGCTGCAAACGCAAGAATCGTGATTGAGATGATGATCATGAAGAAAGCAACAAAGAAACTGTTGAAGACGAACGTTGGGAAATTCGGGTTTTGTAACGTCGCGATATAGTTCTCAAATCCATTGACACGTAAGCTTTCCTTGAACATGACAAAGATCGGGAACAGCCAGACGATTGAAGCTAAGGCAAGGACAAGGTTGATCATCCAACGACTCTTTTTAGATTCTACATTCATGGTACGTTCCTCCTTAGTTATCCATTTTCTTTTGTATCCGTAATTGGAAATACGTGATCAGCAACGCGATTGTAAGTAGCACGATGGCGACAGCACTCGAGTAGCCGACTTCCTGTTGGAGCATTGATTTTCGGAATAAGTAGGTCGAGATAAATTCTGTGGACGATCCCGGCCCACCGGCAGTCGTGATCCAGACTAAGTCAAATGTCTTCAGTCCACCGATGACACCGAGGATCGATAACGTGAAGGTCGTGCCCTTTAAGTTCGGGAACACAATGCTCCAAAGGGTCCGGAAGAAACCGGCTCCATCAATTTTCGCAGCTTCGAAAATTTCTTTTTCAATCGTCAACATCGCCATGTAGTACATGACCATCGACGACCCTGTCCACTGGAAGATATTGATGGCGATGACGGAATAAAGCGCGATATCCGGATCGCCGAGCCAATTCTGCTCGAGACTCCCAAGACCGATTGCACGTAAGAATTCGTTGATGTAGCCAAATTGGAAATCATAAATTTGTGTGAAAGCTGCCCCAAGGACGACCGGACTCAAAACGACCGGGAAGAAGAAGACCGATTTCATCGCAGTCCGCAGCGGTCCTTGTGTATGCAGGAAGTACGCGAGAACAAGTCCGATTCCAGCCTGGATTGTGACCGTCAAGACGGTGAAGATGAAGGTGTTTTTGAGCGAAAGATAAAAGTCCGGATCTCCGAACATTTCCGCATAGTTTGAAAGCCCGACAAACGCTTTATCAAACGAAATCCCGTCCCATGAGAAAAACGAGTTATAGGCATTGTAGAAAATCCCGTAGTAGATGAAACTGACGACGAAAAGGACGATTGGTGCGACAAATGCCCAACCGACCATATTTTGTTTCATCTTGCCTTTTTTTCTTGGAGCAGGTGAACGTGTCGCTGCTGGTTTTAACGGCTCTGCTTTTGGTTTAATCGGCAATTCCTGACGCTCTGTCTGCATGTTGATTCCTCACTTTCCTCTTTTCCAAAAATCAGGAAGTGATACGCCAGGCGCATCACTTCGCTGTCTACTGCTTATTTCGCCGATTTATCCGCTGTATCTTGAACACGTTGAAGTGCTTCTTTCGGATCTTGACCTGTTGCGATATTTTGAAGTTCCTTCCCGAGGATATCGTTCAATTTCGTATCCCGGATTCCACGGCTCGCGACTGCGTCCGCAAGCGTATCGTTTAACATTTTGTATGATTCTTTTTCGCCTTCCGATGTGAAAGCGGAATCAGAGTCGATTGTGACATCTTTAATTCCTGGTGCCATCTCGAACTCACCCATGTATACTTCTTGTCCTTCACCTTGACTCATGAAGGCGATGAACTCTGCTGCACCTTCTTGTTGTTTCGATTCTTTATTGACACCAAGCGCCATATCGATTGAAGCGATGATTGGTTGTTCTGTTCCGCCTACGAGGTTAGGAAGTGGTGCAAATCCAAGCTCATCGTCAATTTTCCATTTGTCTTTTTTCTCAGCCGTCGTCATCGAGTGTGCTTCCCATGAACCGATGACCCACATCGCAGCTTTTTTATCGAAGAACTGGTTCATCCCGTCATTGTAAGTCGCAAGACCAAGCGCTCCTTCTTGGAAGACTTTATCTTCGAAGAGGTCTTGCCATACTTGTGCTGTTTTGACCATTTCGTCATCTGTCCATTTTGCTTCACCCGACAAGACTTTTTGAATATAACCCGGCGCGACTTGGTGACTGAGGACATTGTAGACATCGATGTCGATCCAAGCATCTTTTGCTCCGAGCATCAATGGAATGACTTTATCGCCAGACGCTTTGATTTTTTTGACGGCATCGACCGTTTCTTTATAGTTCTTAGGTGGCGTGACACCGTATTTATCAAGCATCGTCTTGTTGTACATCAAGTATGCTTGTCCTGTGAAACCGATTGGGACTGCGTATTGTGTACCATCAAGTGTCGTCTGTTCAATCCCGAGCTCGACGAATTTATCTTTCCATCCATCTCCGGCTGCTTTATCCATATATGAATCGACCGGTACGACACGATCTTTATACTGCTGAATCATCGGTTCTTTTAAGCCAATGATGTCCGGGCCTTTACCTGACAACATTGCGACTTGAAGTTGCTTTTCATAGTCTTCACTGTACCGTTTGAATTCGACTGAATACTTGTCTTGCGATTTATTGAACGCATCGACAACGGCTTTCCCAGCTTCAGGTTGTGGTGCCCAGCCCCACCAGGTAACGATTGTTTTACCGTCTTTTGTTGTCGTCTGTTGCTCATCTTCGCCACCACAAGCTGCGAGTAGTGCTGATAATGTAAGAACCGATGCTGCCGCTAAAATCTTCGATTTTTTAAATTTCATCTGATTGATCCCCTTTTTATGTGTAAGTATCATGCGTATTTTTGACCGTGTTGACCTTCCAGTTTCGCTTGTTTGCACCAGTCTTCCACCACCGTTTGGTCGATCGGCATTCCCTGTAGCCGAATCAACACGCGGGCAATCAAACGTAACCGATAATCCAATGTGTCGACTTCGCGAGCGACAAATAAGTAAAACTCCCCGCCAAGTGTTAAGCAGCCTGCCGTCCGCATTTGTTGCATCAATGCGCGTAATTCGATGTATCCGCTCTCATTTTTTCGAACATGCAGTTCTGAGGAACGGATTGTCAATACTCCTTGCACGGATGACATCCGGAATTGAAAAACTCCATCTTGTCGCGGACGGACGAGCACGATGTCTTGGTCCGGTGACCGTTCATCCCCTAGTTGTTGTTCAGTCATCCGCTGCGTTTGACGATCATAGTAAAAGCCGCGGATGGCCCCGTAACGCCCAAAAGCTTCACGATAGGAAACCCACGGATCTTTTGTTTCCATCGGCGCGTTGCCTCCTTCTTTCCGTTTCAGCTCGACTGGTCTTCGCCAGTCCGCATCCACCTCCACCGTTCACATGAACTTAGTAAATTAAATTTATTATCTATCTTTAAAAAGACTATAGCATATGACTTTTATATTTGTAAACGTTTTCATAAATTATTTTTTGGGATTATCTCGAGATTGCTTGAAGTCCTGATAACTGAGGGCGTGACAAAGCGTCTTTTTCGTTGCTTTCCTCGGGCGAGGCGCAAGCCGTTGCTCCTTGGTCCTAACGGACACGAGCAGGGTCTTGCCTGCCTCTGAAAGTGCGTTAAACACGCACTTTTTCCCGTAGGAGTCAACGAAACGTGACGCTTTTTAAGTAATACCGTGAGAGAAATCCAGGCATGCAGACGATTTGGAGCGCAATCCGTCTTGAATCGCTTTAGACCAATTGCCGCTTTGAAGATGAAGCGAGAAAGGGAAGCGCGAACTGATTGCTTCTCGTTATCGCATTTTCACTCTTCATAAGAGTTTGCCTACAGTCAAAAAAACTACTTCCGTCATATCGATGGAAGTAGTTTATACTTTAAATCGTTTGAAAGACACTATTTGTCGCTAAGGCAGCTGCACTAAGTGCCCCTTGTTTTTCACTCCACGGCACCATCTTCACGTCCGTCTGTCGCGAGGCTGTTGTCAGCGCCGTATGCGCGACCCGTTCTTTAATCTGCTCGACGATGCCCGGTGCGCGTTCAAACATCGGGCCGCCTAGTAAAATCCGTTTCGGGTTCAACAAGTGAATCGTATTCAATACACCAATCCCGATATACTCTCCTGCTCGATGATAGGCGCGCGCCGCTTGTTCGTCTCCTGCCACTAAACGACTCCGCAGTTCCAGTAAGGTTTTTACTTGCGGATCAATGACTTCAAAATCGCGCAACAGTGACTTTTCGCCTGCCAATGCCTCGAGGCAACCACGATTGCCACAAGAACAGATGGGTCCATCTAAATCAAGTCGCATATGTCCGACTTCACCCGTGATGTGGTTTTCCCCATCAATCAACTTTCCATCCAGTACATAGGCGCCTCCAATCCCTTCGCCTGCATAAAGGTAAAAGAATTGATCGACCCCAACCCCCTCGCCAAATAACAATTCGAAGGAAGCGAGCGCACGCACGTCATTCTCGATGAAAACTGGATAGGCAAATCGTTCCTCTAAATGTTTTTTTAGTGCGACATCATGAAGGTGGAACCGAGGGGCAAATAGGATGACACCTGTTTCCGGATTAACCATCCCGTGGACAGAAATCCCGATGCCATGAATCGTCCCGACACCGTTTGTCGCTTCAATCAATTCTTCACACAGTTGACTGACGGCATCAATCATATCGTCACTCGTATCAAAGTGTCCGATTGATTCGACTTCATGGATCGTATTTCCACTCAAGTCGGCGATGACACCGATGAAACGATGACTCGTCGCATCGATTCCGATGACATATTGTTCCGTCGCAACCAATTCAAGCATGATTGGTTTGCGTCCCCCATTCGAAACTCCGAGTTCCCGCTCCGTCACGAGACCATCGGCAATCAACTCACTGACGATGTTCGAGACCGTCGGCTTCGTCAAATTTGTCCGCTGGGCAAGTTCGACCCTCGAAATTGGCTGATGCATTCGAATCAGGCGTAACACAAGTGCCCGATTGTAGGAGCGCATCCATTTTGAATTACGTGGTGTCTCTTTAGTCATGCTTCCCCTCATCCCCTCTAACCTTCTCCTTCCTATCTTCGCACATTTTGTAAGGGATTTCACTGTCTCCTTTTTAACTCATTTTGAAAGAGAAAGAGGCGAGGTTTCACGCTTCATCATACGGCTGCTCGATGACGAGGATTCGGCTACCGTCTGGCTTTTCCGTCAACTCCATTTCAATAATGGCCTGCCCGACTAGCAACACAGCCGGCAATTCTGGGTCCGTCTTCCGAAAAAAGCTGACATGACCTTGATAAACGTCCATATAATCAGCGAATAAAAACGTTCCATTGACATGGATTTCGTCTTGCTTCGGGTTGAATTCAAGTCGCGGGACCCCGAACCATGCTTCTCCGTTCAAATACAACAATGGTTTGTTTCCAATTCCTTCATTGGTGGCTCGGCGCACTTCAATCGCTCCTTTCGTCTCATAATAAAGGCGGTCATCCCCTCGTGTCGCAATGACAATCGGATTGTCTTGATACAGGACGATTTCAAGAATTTCATCCGCCTGTTCGACATAATAACCCGAGTCATCAGCTGTCGCAAAACTAATCGTGTACAGTTGAATCCAGGCGACGACATCTGTTACTTCGACCGGCTTCAAAAATAACGCGGAGACAAGATACGTCCGCTCCGGCATCACGATTAAGTTGACACAGATATCTGCCAATTGAATCGTTCGTACTTGTGTTGAAGGATACATTTCTTCGTAATCTTTCATAAAAATCACTTCATAATAATGCGTCGTCTCCCGGAGCTCTCTCCCAGGTAAACGACGATCAAAGTCGGCAATCTGGATGCGTTTCATGTTGTGCCTCCTCTGCAAAAACCTGTAAGTGTCTCATGCTGATTATTACCCAAAATTTGGTCTCTTTGCACTCCCCTAAAAATCAAAAAATCACCTCCCGATTTTTTCAGGAAGGTGACGCGTCAGATTGTTTTCATTGGAGATACAAGTCGTAGAGAACATAGAGCACTAGCGCAATCACAAAGACGAAAAAGAATTTTCCCGTACCAAAAAAAACACGGTCGCTTGTTTCGTTCCGATTATTTTTATCCGGATACATTATACAACTCCCTTTCTCATCTATCCAATTTTTCTCATATTGAATAGTTTCGCCTTTTGCGGCATCAATTCCTTCCGAACTGACGATTGATTTCTTTAAGATTTCATCCCGTTCGCAAAAAAGACGAGCGTTTCTTCTTCGTCCGTCGTTAACACACGGTCGACCGTTTCTTTGTATAATCGACGCATCTCTGAAATCTTCCCACCTGCTCGCTCCGTCACATCCATCGCCTGACGTAACATCGCGACTTCTTTTTCAAAGGCTTCGCGGGGCATTGCCTCACCGTGCGACCAGACGTAATACGCCGCATCATACTCCGCGATTGCATCAAGTAGCAACGTCATTCGCTCGACCGTATAGTTCCATTTCGCCGAAAAGATATCAGCATACATCGCGTCCCCTAAAAATAAGACACGTTCTTCCGGTATGTAAACAAGCAGACTCCCGGGTGAATGGTCATTTTCGACTTCGCGCAGAATACAATGCACATTCCCTAAGTCGACGACAAGTTCTCCCTCGAATTGAATATTTGGCAATTGTACTGCTATATCACGTGTCGGACCAAACTCGAGCTTGATGGCATCGGCACAAAACGGTATCTCGATTCCCTGCTCGATTCGCGCTTCGAGTGATTCATCTGTCCAGTCATAATCTAGCATCTGTTCAATTCGCGCGACCGTCCGCTTCGTTGCCATCGCCGGAAGGTTCATTTCCTTTAGTCCGAAAATATGATCCCAGTGCCAATGCGTCAATGCCAGTAAATCAGGTTTTTTCAAGCCCTGTCGCTCCACTTCTTCTAAAAACAGTGCCGCATGCCGGCTCGAGTTTCCTGCGTCAATCATCAGACTGCGTTTTGCTCCGACGATCAGCCCTAAAATCGGTCGATCCGTTTCACTGACCGGCGTTTGATACCATACACGATCCGTCAATTGGTTAAATTGTTGCATCTTCATCGCCTCCTGCTTGTAGTATAACGAAAAAGCCCATCCGGATGACGCCCGGATGGACCAGTTCAATGCCTTTACTTCTTATTTTCTTTTTGACGGAAAGGCCACCAGACACCTGAACCGAACGAAACCGTAATCGCCGGGATCAAGAGCGGTAAGACAATCAATCCATACAAGAGAAGACCCGTGATGACAATCGTCGCGATTTGAACGAGACTGAGGACACCGGATGGCATCATCGCACCGAACGTACCGGCGAGGATGATCGCTGCCGTAATGATGACCGAGCCCATTTTTTTCATCGAGATGTACATCGCTTCTTTCGTCTCAAGTCCGTTGATCGTTTCTTCGCGGAAGCGATCAAGGAGGAAGATTGAATAGTCGATGCCAAGTGCGACAAGCATGACAAAGCCAAAGAATGGAACCGCCCAACTGATTCCGTCATACCCCAGTCCGTTGACGAAGATCAACTCTGCGATTGAGACCGACGTATAGTACGTCAGTAACAATGAACCAATCATGAACAGCGGCATGATGAACGAACGGAACATGATTGCGAGGACGATGAACAGACTCACGATCATAATCGCGACCGTCCGCGAAAAGTCCGCTTTTGACGTATCGTTTAAGTCACTATTGATGCTTGAAATACCACCGTAAGCAACTTTTGCCTCTTCGAGTGGCGTATCTTTTAACGTACTCGCAGTCGTTTTTTTAATCGCCGCGACTGTTTCGATCGCTTTTGGCGAATAGGGATCGTCGTTTAAGATGACTTCAAACTTCAATCCTGTTTCGTCATCAATTGCATATCGTTCGATGACCGGTTCAAACTCTTTATTCGTTAACGTCTCTTTCGGAATAAACATTCCGGTCCCGCGAATCGTTTTCGAATCGCCCATCTCAGTCAGAATATCCGCTACATCCGTTAAACCGTCTTCGATTTTTTGAAGACCCTCATTTGCCGAACCGACACCGTCCGCAAGTTGCGTCAAGCCACCACCGAGCTGTCCAGCTTGTGCACCTTGTTGTTCAATTCCTGTCGCCGCTTGCGCAATGCCGGTTTCAATTTGCGTCAATTGTTCCGATAAAGCGGACAACGTCCCGACCGCTTGCGGTATGTTTTGTGTCGTTTGCAGTCCTTGACCGACAGCGCCGAGCTGTTGATTGATTTGACCGAGACCATCTGCTGCCTGTTGCAATTGTGTTGCCCCAGCCGTCGCTTCGTCTCCAGCCGGAAGCTGTCCACTAATCGATTGAAGGTTTTTTTCGACTTCCTCTAAACCTTGACCGACTTCACCAAGACCCGTATTGGCATCTTTGACCCCATCTGCAATTTGCGCGAGTTGGCGGTCGACGTATAAATCGGGGATGACCTCACCCGTTGGTCTTGAAATCGACCGAACGGATTTGACACCATCCAATTTGACGAGCTCGCGACTTAACTGCTCCGCATAAGGAAGTGTTTCTTCTGTCACGATGTCTTTATCGTCCTTTAAGATGACGTTGACGGGGAGCGATTCTCCCGCACCAAATCCGTCTGAAATCGCATTTAACCCTTTGACGGTTTCGTATTTTTCTCCAATCTCATCGACTGTATTGAATGAAAGATCGTCATCATACGTAAAGAGCGTCGGGACTGTAATGACGGCGACGATTGCCATCGCGAGCAATGGACGGCGAATCGATAATCCGCCGTAACGTGCCCATAACTTACTATCACGGTGACTCGCTGCACTTTTCGACGGCCAGAATAATTTTTCTTTTAACGTCGCCATGAAGAATGGGACGAGTGTAAACAGGACGAGCAGTAAGACGGCAATCCCGACCGCTACTGCAACCGATGATTTAAAGATCGGGAAATCTGCGAATCCGATTGCCGAGAAACCGACGAGAACGGCAATCCCACTAATCAGCAATGTCCGACCCGCTGTTTTATACGTGTTGACGATTGCCGTTTCGACGTCATGTCCAGCTGTCAGTTCTTCCTTGTAGCGGCTTAACAGTAAGATACAGTAATCTGTCCCAATCCCGAATAAGATCGCGACGAGGAAGATTTGTGTGAAGTTCGAGACCGGGAAACCGAACCAATCAACAAAAAACGCCACAAATGATTGGCTCATCAGGTAGGTTACGCCGACTGCAAGCAGTGGAACGAACGGTGTGACGATCGAACGGAAGACGATAAGCAATAAACCAAAAATCAAACCGACAGTAATTAACTCCGTCCGTTTCAGTCCTTCTTGCGAACTTTTGTTGACGTCTGCATTAATCAGCGATTCACCTGTCAGATAAATCGTCCGGTCGTTCGGAAGGACATCCGCCCGGATTTTTTCCGCGAGCGCTGTAATTTCTTCTTGTGACCCGTCCACTGTAATTGGAACGAGCACCGTTTTTTTATCTTTTGAGACAAGTTGTCCTTCCGTTTCCTCACTTTCAAACGGATTAAGGACACCGGTCACAGGTTTGTCGAGTTTTTCTAAATCCGTCACGATTTGACCGATGTCAGTGCGGTCAGACGCTGAGACCTTGTCCTTTAACGGGATGACGAGCGAAATGGTTTCTTCACTTGCACCAGCTGCCTGTAAAATATCTGCTGCGCGCTGCGAATCTGCATCACTTGCGAGCTGAATCGCTCCAGCATCCTCTGCTTGTTTCGATAAGTTCGGTGCCGCTAAAAATAGACCGACTGTCGCAATCAATAAGACGATTACGATCGGCCAGCGCCACTTGACGATTTGTCGCATACCTTCTCCACCTCTTCTAGTTCTATTTTTCTCTCTGCTTAGTCTTCAATCTTTAAAATCGATTTGACCTTTTTAAATGTTTCGATAAACTGTTGAATTTCATCGTCCTCGACCTTACCGTCAATCAATTGTTCCAAATAGAGATAGATTGCCTGGTTCGATTCCTCGACGACATCGTGTCCTGCTTGCGTCAAAATGATTTGTTTCGTCCGATGATCATCTTCCGCCCGTTCGACTTCCACGAGTCCTTTTTCATTTAACTTTTTCAGACGGTTTGAAATCGCGCTTTTATGGACACCTTGCATGACGGCGATTCGTCCCGAAGCAATCGGTCCGTATTTACCGACGATTTTCAATAAATGAAGTTGCTCTGGAGAATACAAACGCCACACGGGAGATTCAACGGACTTTAATACGCGTTCCGTCCCATGAATCATGACTTCCTCAAACAGAAGGACGGCTTCCCGAAGATTGTCTTTCATTTTAGTTTACCTCCTAAACTGTTAGTGTTAGTTTAGCCCCTCAACTAGCTGACGTCAACTTCAAACTGTCACAATTAGGCAGACAGACCCGAGCAATGTTCGATATGATAAAAGAGAGCTTGATGCTTGCTAGATAAAGGAGGAAGAACGATGACCCTTTTATTTTGGATCGCCCTTGTGATTTGTATCATTGGACTTATTTTTACACTCATGGTCGGACGTAGCCGCAATGAAGAAAGCTACAGTAACAAAACAACTGCTAAAAACATGGTTTGGATGTACTTGATTTTACTACCGGTCATCTTAATCGTACTTGGTGTATTTTATTACCTGCTGACAAAGTAAACTAAAAAAGATAAGCGGTCCCTTAAGCTACTACCGTTAAGAGACTGCTTATCTTTTTTGATTAATTTAACGTTTTTGGACGGACGATATAAATGTCGCATTTCGCATAACGGGCAATGTTTTCGGATACACTCCCAATCATAATCCGTTCCATTGCGTTCATGCCGACAGCCCCACAGACAATCAGTCCTGCCCCGACACGCGGTGCAATGACTTTCGGGATCAACGTCTTCGGTGACCCTGTCTCGATGACGAGCTCGACTGCATCCAACCCGGCTTGATGTGCCTGTTTTTCGTATCGTTCAAGTAATTCTTGTGCATACTCTGTCACGTTTTGGTCAATGAAGCGTTGGTTGGCACGGACATTCGCGAATGTCTGAATGTCGATGACATGTGTGATGACGAGCTTTGCATGATCAATTTTTGCAAACTGGACCGCTTTATCGAATGCCAAGTCTGCTGTCTTTGATCCGTCTACTGCGACCAGAATTGTATGGTAGTGGCTGTCCATCATGATTCACCCTCTCCACTCAAACAAAGGCAACACTCATAATTTATCGTTGTTTTCGTTCTCCAATGCTCTGTTTTCATGATCGAGTTTCCGTTCTGCTTCGATGCCTTCCGGCTCCGTCTCAAGAATACTTTTAGGTGACGGTGTCGGTCGCTCCGCACCTTCTCGATCCGCGAACAAGACGTAAGCACCATGCCGGACACCGACGACATGACGTTCGATTTCCTCGTCCGCTAGACCAAGCGACGTAAATGCCGTTCGGATTTCATCTTCTGTCGCCGGCTTTCCAGTAAAACGCTCGAACAATGTCCGTTTACCCGTGACGAGTTGTGCTGCTGACTGTCCCCGCAACATCGCCATATCGGTTTTATCCTGTAAGACGACGTATAAATCTTCCTCAAGATACCCTTTAAAATGTAAATCTTCAATATCCCGAATCAATTCGGTTTCATTTTCATACGTTCCGATAAATTGTTTTTTCCCCATTTGACTGTGTCCCCCTTTTTAACTTCTATAAGGGATATACCCGAAAAAACGAAAAGCAATGATTCAAACTGTCGGTTTGTTTCAAGAAACTGGTGTTTTTTGTTCTGAAAAAACCTTTTGTCGTCTCCGAAAGACCACTACTGTGACGATTGCGACTGCCACCGTCGCAATAACGGTAATCCATTCCTGTGTTAAAGTGAGACGATCGTTAAAGAACAGCCCACTATAAAACCAAATCATCACTACACCAAACACCCAATCCGAATGGAACCAGCTGAATACTAGTACACCACCGGCAAAAACAATCAGCATGATACTCGTCCAAAGCGAGACACTTAAACCAAACAGTTCCTCAAACCGGAAATCACGTAAAATCCGAAACGGTAAAATTAAGATTTGGACGCTCGACCAGGCTAGAAAGACGGAAAAAGGCGAGCGCATCCAAGGTGAACGGTTCGGATGCTGTTGAATTTTTGAATAGATGAGACAAAGACTTATGAAAGACACTGTCATCAACACGAGTTCCCACGGCGGACCTACAATCGAACTTACTCCGAGTCCAATCATCGTCAAACTGAACCATCCACTTATATCAAGTATCAACGTTCGATCTGCCGGATAAGATCGGACTGGACGGATGCACCAAATCAGGAGTGTCGTATACAGAACACCGACGACAGCATCAACGAATGGTGCCGGCATGATTGCTAACGGTAACTCGGTCGTCATCTTATACCACACGACACGGGCAAATAAAACGAATAAAAACGATAAAAAATTGAGTAAACGAAGTCCCGTCAGTGTCAACATCTCGCGTCCACCTCCTTACCTAGTCTTTTCCCGACGCGACATGCTCGAAAACAAAAAAACTGTCTTCAAGAAACGGATTCAGGTACGATGGAAAGATAAAGGAGCGTTGATCATATGCAACCATTCATCAAGCCCCACCAATATAATTTCATCCGGAATCAAATTGAGTTATTACTTCAACAATTAACGACCGTGAATGACCCCGATGTCCGTGATGCCGTTTTATACAGCGCGACGACAAAAATTTTCGACATCATTCCCATTCTGTCCCCGGAACAAGAGGAACTTTTGATGACGATCCGGAATCAAGCTTCAGAGCAACAGCTGTTCACGTATCTCGATCAAATCCAACCGTTCGTCGAACCATTTCCGACGATCATCCCCGCTGAAATCCAGGCACTTTTTCCAAAGGTAAAAAAACTCCATCTTCCTCCACTCGATACGATTGATTTTTCAATGACGACGTATTTGAGCTGGAATGATACGAGCAACAAAAAGAAATTTTTTGTTTATCCGCTCGACGGGACGTGGATCGGACTCGAGAGCACCTATTTACCAAACATTCAGCACGGAATTTGCAGCCTCTGTAAAACAAACAATGAGGTCGCGCTCGTCTCGGTTCGAACAAATAAATCAGCTGATCACTATCGTGCTGTCGGGAACTACTTATGCATCGATAGCGACCGATGTAACACTTCCATCACAGCGATTTCTGATCTTGAAAAATTCTTAGCAAATGCTAAATAACAGCAAAAGCGAAGCACCCTGTTTTCGGGAGGCTTCGCTTTTTAATCAGCTTGTAAATAGAATTGATTTTTCCCGCGCCGTTTCGCTTCATACATCGCAATATCCGCTTGTTCAATCAACGTCGTCCGTGACGTCGCATGTGTCGGATAGATTGCGCACCCGATGCTCGCTGTCATGCAGACCGGTGTGTCTTGAAGAATAAAGGGGCGTTCAAACAATTGTACGAGTAATTGTCCACACTCCTCAATCACGTTCGTTTCTTTCACGTCAAATAAAAGGACAACGAATTCATCACCGCCTTGACGGGAAATGACAGTGTTGTGTGGTAATTTTTTCTCAAGACGGCTGGCAATATCGATGATGAGTTGATCGCCGATTTGGTGACCATAGGTGTCATTGATTTGTTTGAAGTGATCCACATCAATAAAATACAGAGCGGCTAACCGTTCGTGTATTTCTGCGCGACGCAGCTCTTCTTTAAAGAGACGGGCAAACAAATACCGGTTCGGCAAATTCGTCAATGCATCGTGATAAGCCATATGCTCCATTTCTTCGAGCGCTCGCTCCAAGTCCGCCGTCCGCTGGTCGACTTTCGCCTCCAAGTTTTCCCGAAGCCGGTGATTATCCATGACAATACGAATTTGTCGCGAAATCAACAAAGGTGTCGCAATCATCAGCCCGATGGTCAACCCGTTAAAGGTGACGGCTTGGCGCGCCATTGTGATAAATAAAATCAACAAGAAAATATAAGGCGTCACTAAGCGTACCCAATCCAGCACGCGACGATTTAACATGAAATCGACAGACCGCTCATCTGCATCAAATAAAATCGCGGCTCCCCCTACTGTCAACGTTGTCGCGAGCCAAACTGGATCGAGCCACATGGCGGACACCGGGAAGTCCGCCCGATACAACACGACGTACAGAAGATCGGCTAATAGTTGTAAGTGAAAACCTAATAAGACGAGCAACAACGATCTACTGTTGCCTCGTTTCATCACGCCAAAGAATAAGATGATCATTCCTCCAAGGAGTAAAAAATCACCTAGCGGATAGCGAATCAACAGCAAGGTTTCTAAGTCAAATCCGGTCACATTTTCTAAATAGGGTGTAATCATATAGTGCCAAGATATCGATCCTGCAACGATCAGAATAATTAATTCATCGAATAAGAAAAATCGCAGATTGATTTGAGTGCGGCGATTGAATAAAAAGTAACAAAACGCAATCAAATAAAAGATAATCTGCAAGCTGAAGACAAAGTCAATCCAGTCGAATGGTCCAAAGCGTTCAGCCCGCTGAATTTGCAAAACCAATTGACCTACTTCACCTGCAATCAAAGCGATATTTCCTAAGAGCAACAGGAAAAAAAGTCGTTGCGTAAAGGGACGAGTGGGATGTTTATAAATCGCCAGTAGGAGCATTGCAGAAGATAAAACAGCACCACCCGTCGTAAATAGACTATTACCGATTCGTGCGAGATCGGAGGACGTTCCTACAATGCCTAACCAGCTAAAATGACTCAAAATCCAAGCAATTATCAAAATATAAATTAATTTTTGTCTCACTTCGTCCTCCTCCCTTCAAATAGTTCTAATGTCCTATCATCTATCGGTCAAAACAATATATTTTTAACCTTCTTTTCTTATTATATTCAAAAAGTTTTTTATTTTCCTCTATTCCGCCTATCGAAGTATTTGGTTTGGTCGACCCTAAAAAATGCTTGCTCGAATGAACGAGCAAGCATTTTAAACTGTAGACAAAGTGCTATCGAGAGACGAAGCATCTTTTTTCGTTGCTTTCCTCGGGCGAGGCGCAAGCCGTTGCTCCTTAGTCCTCACGGACAACGAGCAGGGTCTTGGCTGCCTCTGAAAGTGCGTTAAAAACGCACTTTTCCCGTAGGAGTCAACGAAATGTGACGCTTTTTAGGTAACACCGTGACGGAAAGCCGGGCATGCAGACGGTTTAGAGCGCAATCCGTCTTGACTCGCTTTTAAAGCGAAAAGCAATCGTAAGCGACCCAGCAGCTTTGCTGTAGCGGCGTGACCGATTGCCGCTTTGAAGACGAGGCGAGACAGGCAAGCGTGAACGGATTGCCTCTCGATACCGTATGTTTACGCTTTTTAATAGTTTTTCTACACGCTGAAATGCTTGCTCGAATGAACGAGCAAGCATTTTAGTGTATTTTTAAGATGGAAGTACGCTAGACAATGGAAGTAGAATCGTAAATGTACTGCCTTCGCCTTCTTCAGATTCAACGTGGATCGTTCCATCATGTTCCTTGACGATTTCTTTACAGATTGATAACCCGAGTCCCGTTCCACCGATACGACGCGTATCGGAATTGTCTACGCGATAAAATTTATCAAACAGATGAGCAAACGCATGAGGCGGTATACCGATCCCTTCGTCAATGACACGAATGATGACATGTTCATCGTCCAAGTCCAGAACGACGTCAATTTCTCCACCATCCGGTGAATATTTGATTGCATTATTAATTAAATTACTTAAGAGCTGTTTAATACGATCTTCGTCAGCATGAATGGCTGGCAATTCCTTATTTAAGAGGCGTAGTCGAATCGAGTGGCGTACACTCGACGTCTCATAAATTTCGACGACTTGTTTCGCGACAGTGTACAAATGAAGTGTCGTCTTTTGATAGAGCTGCGCCCCTGATTGCATCCGTTGAACGTCTAAGAAGTCTGTCACTAAGTTTGACAAACGACCTGTTTCGTCATGAATCGTTGCTAAATATTTTTTTTGCTTCATGACATCGATTTCACGGTTCAACATCAACTCCGTAAATCCATAAATGGATGAAAGCGGTGTTCGTAACTCATGCGAGACCGTTGACACGAGTTCTGTTTTCAGACGATCCGCCTCTGTTTCCCGGGTAATATCACGAATGACAAGAATGACACCTTTCCATCCGCCTTCAATATCAATCCGTTCCGCATACACTTCGAGATGTGCTGTATTGTTTCGCACATCGAACTGAAACTTATCCGGAGGAACGATGCCTGAGCGAATTAAAGTGACATACTCATCAAATACGTCACGATCGTCGACTACACTTCGCATCACTTCAATCACATAGGACCCGGATGATAAGGTCCGGTCACTCGTGAACTCCGATTGTAATTCCGGTATCAGGTCAAACAGCGGACGGTTGACATACAGTTCGTCATTTCCGTCTTCTAGATAGATGATGGCCTCACGAATCGAGTCTAACACTTGTTCCGTTTTTTTCTTTTCTTGTTTCATCTCTTCATACGAACGTGTCCGTAACAGAGAGAGCGTCATTTGTTGGGAGAAATCGCGCATATCAAGTAACTGTTGCTTTTTGTAAGGCGACTTGTACCGGACTAAATAAATGGCCGCCATCAACTGACCATTTGCCGGATCATAGATAGGTAGTGCCACTTCATGTGTACTAAAGCTGTACGGAATGTCCGCTGTGCGGTCGACACGTTTTTCAGATTGAACGATCTTTTTACCTAAAAGCATCCGACTTAACACGGACGTATCGTCAGTTCGTAAGGCTTCCAGGTGACTTTGTTTCATGCCATTCGTCGTCGCACCGATGTACATGCCTGCTTCATACAGAAGAAGCGCTCCGTACTCTGAAGACGTGATATCAATCATTTTCTGGATGATTGACGGATAGGCTTCCATCGTTTCTCGAATGGCTAAGGCTTCTGTCAGTTCACTTCTGAGCTTTAGTTTTTCTTCATTTTGTTTCGTTGCCTGGTAGGCTTCCTCTAATTCTTCTTGCTGTGCTTGCAATTCTTCTTGTTGTGCAAGCAATTCTTCACTTTGCGCTTGCAACTCTTCATTTTTCCCCTGCATCTCATCTTTATGTGCGTTCGTCGTCAGCGCCATTTGATTGAACGAGGCCCGGAGTAGACCGATTTCATCAGGACGTTGTTGTGCCGCCTCATCTATTTCAATCGGTTCACTTCGCGTCAATTTTTGATTGTCGTCAATTAAGCGGAATAACTGTTTTGTCATCCGACGAATGAACGGATGAACGAACAATAGAATGAAACTGATTAAAACAAAAATACTTGAAATCCAAATCCACTGTGTATTCGCGACTTCAGTCCGTAATTTTAAAACGGCCGCTTCTTGTTGTTGCTGCAACGTATTACGGTATTCTTCCAGTGCCGATGATGCTTTTTCGATGTCTGGTGTGATATCAATCGATCCGTCTGCCGTCGGTTTGATTTGACCTTGCTCGACGAGACGTTGCGCGATTGGTAACGAAAACAAACTGTCACCTTGTAAAAAATCTTCATTGATGCGATTTGCTTTTTTCTCCGTTACGTATGATTGCGTCAGCGGGAACAATGCCCCGTAATATAAATCATACAAGTTCAACATTTGAGCAGCGAATTCTTCTTCTTGATCCGTTTCTGCTCTGCGTCCAAACCAATCCGTCTCACTTTTGATTTCAGTCCGTAAGGCTTCAATTTCATCAAATCGTTCCTGATCTCCAAAAATCACGAATCCGCGTAATCCAAATTGGACGTTCTGCCAATTGTCCCAAAGCGTATCAGCCCGTCTATTTTTCTCACTAATCGTCTCAAGATCACTTCGGGACGATTCAATTCGTGTTTCCATGTAGTCATAAACAAAAAATGATGTCACCGATACTAATAGTAATACTACATAAAACACCGCTAGCAACTGGCGTCCGATTCGTCTCCGAATCCACTTGATCATAGAATATCCCCCTCACCATCCACTCAGGGATGATGCCTTTTTTAAAATGGTTTCAGTTACTTAAAAATAGCATAATCTACCGAAAAATACCTTAAAAATAATCGACTACAAAAAAACCTTCTCCAGATGACTGGAGAAGGGCTGTTCAACAGATTATTTTTTCGCTTTTTTGACCGTGATCGACGTCTTTACACTTGTCTGTTTATGCGCGTTGACAAGATAAACGGAAAGTTTCGTTCCTGCTTTTTGTTTCGCGATTTTTACAGAGAACGTTCCTTTTGACGTGACGGTTCCTTTAGCGATGACTTTCTTTTTCGCATTTTGTACGTAGACGCGTGTTTTTTTCTCACCTGTCCCAGACAGTTTCGTCTGACTACTAGTGATGGCTTTGACTTTTGGTGCCGCAGGTGGTGCCAAAACCGTTACGACAGTTGGTTTACTTGAACGTTTTGCGATATCAAGCACTGTCACGCTGAGGCGTGCTCCAGCTGTTTGTTTTGGTACTTTGACGCTGAACTTACCTTTCGCATCCACCATGCTTGTGGCAATCGTCTTATTCTTAGCGTCCTTCATGACGATTTTTCCACTTGCACTGGCTGTTCCTGTCACTTTCGTCGCGCCTGCGAGTACAGGATTCACTTTCGGTGCAGCAGGTGCTTTACCAGGCAATACTTCCGTCCGCTCAGATGTAACATCCGTTCCATTCGCATAACGAATCGTCAAGACCGTTTCTTTTGCTTGGCGTGGAATTTGAACGGAGAACGTACCAGCTTTTGCTACCGTCGAAGCTAAACGTTTTGTTGACCAGACTTCTACTTTTGTGCCCGTCTTAACAGTCCCGCTGACAACGAGTTGATTGTCATAGACCGGTTTGACCTTTCCTTGTAAATGCAATTGTGAGATGGCACGCAAAATATTGATTTTCCCGTAACCGGATACCGGACTGACGTAGGCCGGAAGTTTTTCTGGCGCTTTACCAGGCGGATACTCGTCTTCCATGTCCTCTTCATCATCCTCGTACCAATCATTCGGATTTTCGAAGGCGAGTGGTTCTGCACTTGTTCGTAAGATGTTTTCGATTTCTTTTGGTTTCAGTGTCCCGTCGAGTGACGCCAAGATGCCGGCGACTGCCGCAACGTGTGGTGTTGCCATACTCGTTCCATCCATGTAGACGGTGTTACCGTCCGGGACGAGACTTGCGATTTTTGATCCTGGTGCTACGACGTCAAGCCCGAAACCGTAGTTCGAATAGTCAGCGACCATCCCGAGTGGATTCGTTGCTCCAACTGAAATGGCATACTCCGAGTTCGCCGGGAACCCGATGTAACTGTCATATTCATTCCCTGACGCCGCGACGACTGTGACGCCGTTGTCCGCTGCGTACTTCATCATGTAAGCCATCGTTCGACTCTCGCCGCCACCGAGGCTCATGTTGATGACTTTTGCTCCGTGATCGACAGCATATTTAATTCCGAGTGCGATGGCATCTGTTTCGCCTTCCCCATTCGCATTCAATACTTTAATCGGGAGGATTTTAGCAGATTGGTGAATTCCGCGAATGCCATATTCATTTTCGAGTGCTGCCGCGATGACGCCTGAGACGTGTGTCCCGTGACCATTGTCGTCAAGGGCATCTCCTTTTCCATTGACATCGACATAGTTTTTTTCGTTCGCGATGTCGACTTTTCCTTGTAAATCTTTCAGGCGGTAATCGACTCCTGTATCGATGACAGCAATCGTCACCGGAGTCAGTGTTTTGCTGATTGGACTGGCGACGAATTGTTCAAAACCGATACCGACATCCGGTAACTGTTCGACGATCGCATTTTTATTTAACGCCCACTGGTAGTCATAGTTGATGTCCCCTGTTGCGCGGTACGTCTGAATTTTCTCGACATACTCGACGGCAGAAGACCGGCTGAGTGACTGTTTCAATGCCGTCGCGGTTTGACTTTTGACTGTCGGATCTTCCGTGACAATGACGAAGTCGCCCGCTTTACCAAGCGATAAACGCTCAACATCTGTCGCTGGAGTTCCAGCGATCTTCATCGACCGATTCATCTGACCCGGTTTTAATTTAACGATGAACCGTGTTTTTTCTTCTGATTGAATCGTCATTCCGAGTGAACGGAATGTTTCACTCAGCGTGCTTCCACCGAGCGTTGAAATTTCCATTTTTTTCGCATACTGATTGATTTCATTCGCGATGATTTCTGGTGACGCGTCACGTGTTAATTCAAACAGACGATTGACTGCCTGCTGATCGGCTTTTGATAATGTATACGTCGTTCCATTGACGAGCGCCGTCATCGCTGGTTTCAACGTCTTCAAGTCTTCTGCTGCTTGTGTTCGCTTATCTTTATTAAATAAAATCGCTTTGACGACGTAGGGTGACGCTTTGTAATACAGCGACGTTAAGCTACGTCCTTGCTCCGATTGACTCAACACTTGTTTTTGAATCGCGTGCATCAACGCAAGCATCGGCTTTTCTTCAGTCTTTTGCTTCAACGCTTCTTCCGCTGCACAGCTAATATCACTGATTGGTTCGTACTCGACTGCCAGTTTGACATCATTGTATGTCAGTTTAACGTGTGCCGCTTTCGTCGTTTTGCCTTCCTCGATATTCGGATAGTAATCGACTTTTATATAATACGGGCCATCCCAAGCGTAGGGAACCGCCAGTTTCATGGCTTCTTTTTCATTAGGTTCAGCGTAGCTCCGGTAACGATCGAATGTTTCATCTTTCGCTGCCATTTCTTCACTCGGATAGGCGGTCACTTCGATCGATTGATCCGTATCAATTGATAATTCGAAGTGCGATGCTGTTTTTTCGATTCCTGCTTGCTGTTCGACTTTATACCAATATGTATTTTTGTCGTTCGTCCCCGTTTCGAGGACCGTTTCTTGTCCTGCTTTTAATCCGATTGCCTGTCCTATTTCGTCTGCCGCTATCGTTTTCATAGCGAAAGGTCCCACTCCAAGTGTCAGAATGAGGCAGCTCAACATGAGCCAAATCGTCAACTTCTTCACCACTGTTCCTCCTTAAGAAAAATAAATCGTGCTTTTCTCAAGTATAAACAATATTTGGATAAATATGATAATTTTTTCGTTATATTACCTTACAATTTCGAAAGGAAAAATATTCACTTGACCGAACGACTTGGTCCCCCTGCTTTTTTTCAGAAGAAACCCCACCCTTTCGAACGAAAGGATGGGGCGCATATGTTATTTAAATTCAGACAGATACTGACCGTACCCCTCTTTTTCTAAATCTTCCTTCGCAATGAACTGTAGAGCTGCCGAGTTCATGCAGTACCGAAGACCGGTCGGCTCAGGACCATCGTTAAAGACGTGACCGAGATGGGCGTTGCCATGACGACTCCGGACTTCCATCCGCTTCATCCCGAGGGCAAAATCACTTTTTTCAATGATATTCCCAGGCTCGAGTGGTTGACTGAAACTGGGCCATCCTGTTTTCGAGTCGTACTTATCTTTTGATGAGAAGAGCGGTTCACCAGAAATCAGATCGACGTAAATCCCGTCCGCTTTTAAGTCGTGATAGGGATTGTCAAAGGCAGGTTCGGTCCCGTCTTCTTGCGTAACTTTATACTGAATATCGGTCAATTTTGCTTTCTTTTGAGCATCCGTTAACTTGTCATACTTCGGTAAATCGAGTTTCGGTTGATCGGTCCAGTAGCGGTCGATGAACTCATCTCGCCCGGAAGCGGCACGGTAAAACTTATACTTTTTCTCGCTCTTCAAGTAGTAGTCCTGATGATATGCCTCCGCCTCATAAAAAGGACCGGACTCAATCAAAGGTGTGACGATTTTGTCGTCAAAGATGCCGCGGTCTGCCAGGTCTTGTTTTGACTGTTCAGCGATTTGCTTTTGGTCATCGTTTGTATAAAAAATCGCTGTCGTATACGACTCGCCTTGATCGACGAATTGACCGTTCGGATCGGTTGGATCGATTTGGCGCCAGTAGACATCGAGTAACTGTTTGTACGAAATGACAGTCGGGTCAAACGTAATCAAAACGGCTTCCCGGTGACCGGTCGTCTCAGCAGACACTTGATTGTAGGTCGGGTTTTCAACGTCACCGCCGGTATAACCCGAGATGACGGACTTCACGCCCTTCAATTCCTCAAATGGCGGTTCCATACACCAAAAACAGCCCCCTGCTAAAATCGCCGTCTCCTCTTTCGCATAGGTCAGTTCTTTACTTCCGCTCGACTTCGCCTGTTGCTGCTGGAAAACAAAATACCCGCCAATCATGATGGCAAGTAATGCAACGACGGATAGAATCGTCAACATTCGCTTCTTCATCTCCCTTCGCCTCCTTTTTAAAGCATACGTTCCGGGTGAATGGTTAGATGTCTTTTTTCTAATGTACCTTGATTTCACATAGTTTGTCGTTGACCGTGCCTCAAAATTGCACATCTGATGCTGAATGATTATTTAATGAAAAAGTAGGGAATAGCTTTAAGACTAAACACCAGGAGGGGTATCGATGTTTGATTATACAGTTACGACTGAACACTCAACAGAAAAAACCATCACACGTTTGAAAGAGGAGCTCCAAAAAGTTTCATTTGGTGTCCTTTGGGAATTCGATTTAGCAGGAAAATTAGATGAAAAGGGACTCGACTTTGAAGGCGAGTATCATATTCTCGAAGTCTGTAACCCGAAAGAAGCACACCGCGTCCTGTCAGCTGAACGACGTGCGGGTTACTTCCTACCTTGTAAACTGGCTGTCTTTACGGAGAATGGACAAACGAAAATCGGCATGCCACGTCCGACAGCACTGATTGCGCTCGTTGAAGATGAACAATTAAAACAGGTCGCAAAAGAAGTCGAAGATCAATTGCTTCACGTCATCGACGCAAGCAAGTAAGCAAAAAAACGAGCCGGTTTCGTCTTTTGACGATACCGACTCGTTTTTTGTCTGTTTATAAAATATCAAGCCAAATCTTGATTGCTGTCGCGAGAATCAAGACAGCAAGGGTCACTTGTAGGATTTTAGTATTCATCTTTTTCCCGGCGATTGCTCCGAGTGGCGCCGCAATCAGACTGGCAACAACCATGATCGCTGCAGGACCCCAATCGACTTGCCCCGTCGTGATTTTACCGACGGTCGCGCCAATCGAAGAAATGAACGTAATCGCGAGGGACGAAGCGATCGTCATCCGTGTTGGAATTTTTAAGATGACAAGCATGATTGGAACAAGTAAGAAAGCTCCGGCAGCACCGACGATTCCAGCACCAATCCCGACGATGAAGGCAGCACTTGCTGCGATACCTTTATTGAACTTCACTTGATCGAGCGGAATGTCATCGAGCCCTTTTTTCGGAACGAACATCATGACAGCAGCTGTTAACGCTAATATGCCGTAGACGAGATTGATTGTATCTTCCGCTAAGACGTTCGAGCCATATGCGCCGATGAAGCTCCCAATCAAAATCGCTCCACCCATGTTGATGATTAACGATTTGTTCAGGTAACCACCTTTACGATACGCCCAGACGCCGCCAATCGTCGCAAAAAATACTTGAATGGCACTGATTCCTGCGACCTCATGAGCAGAGAACGCCGCAAATCCGAGCAACGGTGGAATATAAAGTAACATCGGATACTTGATGATCGATCCGCCAATTCCTAACATCCCGGAGATGTACGAACCGACGAAACCGATTAAGAAGATGGTAATAATAAAACCGATTTCCATGTGGATCACTCCTTTAAAAAAAGGGGACTGTCAGCAGCCCCCTTAAACTTGAATTACCCTTTTTGAATCCAGAATTTCAATACACTCGCTTCTTCTTCGTGTTTAACGAGCTCATGACCGCCTGAGTTTGCCCAAGCTTGTAAATCATTTTTAGCACCTTTATCCGTTGCATGTACTTCTAAAATTTGTCCTGATTCAAGTCCTGCGATTGCTTTTTTTGTTTTGACGATCGGCATTGGACATGCAAGTCCTTTTGCGTCGAGTACGAGTTCTGATTTCATTGATGAATTCCTCCTAATAGTTGCTTGCTTTAGTTTAGTTTTCGAGCTGATTAACGAACGGCACACCGGTTCGGACCGACTTCCATCTCACGTTGTGTTTCGAGATCTGGTGTCTTCTTACCCATGTTCGTTTCGCGGATTTCTTGATACGCATTTGGTTGCGGCGGCAAGTTCTCTGTCACCATCTTACGGAAGACACTTTCGTCTTCGATGTTCAAACCGTGATTGTTCGCAAGGAGAACATTCAGTTTCTCCGCGACACTGCCATCTGCGTTCAACTCTTCAATCAACATGAAGTGTGCCGGAAGCACGATCAAGTCGTTCGAAAGTTCACGGTACGTCTTGTAAAGCGAGTTTCGTAAGTCACCGACCCAGTCGTCCGCAAGACCTGCGAGGTCAGGGCGACCAATCGAATCGATGAACAGGATATCACCCGTTAAGAGATACCGGTTATCGACGACGAATGATGTCGAACCAATCGTATGTCCCGGGGAATAAAGGGCAAGGACGTCGATTTGTGTATCCCCCACTTGCACATGGCTGCCATCTTCAAGTGCCGCATATTCGAATGTCACATCTGTCGCATCTTTTGGTGGTAACCAATAGGTCGCACCCGTTTTTTCAGCAATTTCACGACCACCTGAAATATGATCGGCATGTAAGTGTGTATCAAACACATGTGTGATTTTGACATGACGTGCTGCTGCATAATCAAGATAGACATCTGTCATCCGTGTTGCATCTACGAGGACCGCTTCGCCCTCCGAGATGATCATGTAAGACAAACATCCTTTTCCGATTCGGACGAACTGAACGACTTCACCACGATCTTGACCCGTCTCATTCAATGTTCCGAGTGAAATCGGTTCGAGGTGCTCGCTCCATGCCTTCATGCCACCTGCTAAATAAGAAACAGTCCGTCCTGCTTCCTCTAACAAATCAGCGACGAAGATAGAAGAACCTTCTTTTGCACAGACGACGAGAACGTCTTGATCCGTCGGCAGTTGATCGAGAATGTCTTCGACACCATCGAGTAAATCAAAGTATGGAACGTTCAAATAATTGAAGTTTTCACCTTCAATTTTCCAGTCCGCGAATGCATCTTCGTTCCGGACGTCTAAGATAAAGAATGGTTGACGGTTAATAACTTTTTGTGTGACTTCTTGAGTCGTCATTGCATGTGCCATCTGTTGTTGTTCCTCCTAAGCGGTTTAGTAATTAAACAGTCGTTGCCGTATCAAACGTCCACTGGCTCATGCCCGGTACGACATTTTGAACCGTGAATCCTTTTGCATCCAGTTGTTGTGATGCGAGATCACTCCGGCTGCCTGTCCGGCAAACGACGTAAATCGTTTTGGTTTTATCGAGTTCATCACTGCGTGTGTCGAGCTCACCGAGCGGAATGTTGATCGCGTTCGGGATATGTGAAAAGGCATATTCTGCTGTTTCACGTACATCGAGAACGAGCACGTCGTCGTTTGAGCGCACTGCTTCAAGTGTCTCGTTATTCACTACTTGTGTGAAAGCAGGAGCTTCCTGATCGTTTCCGGAAGACTTCCGGACGTAATGACGTAACACGTCCCCTTCTTCAATCGTTCCAAGGTACTGATTGCCGGTACTGTTCGCCCAAGCACGTAAATCAGCGGTTGACCCTTTATCGGTTGCCTGCACTTCGATGACTTGACCCGGTTCGAGTGTCTTGATTGATTTTTTCGTACGGACGATCGGCATCGGACAAGCGAGTCCACGTGCGTCAAGTACAACGTCTGTTTTAATTGTCTGCAAAAGTATTCGCTCCTTTTACCTCTAGGGGTATATTTAAGATTAAAATTTTTACTCTGTTTTTCCTTCGTAGGACATCATGCCGCCATCCATGTTGATGACATTGTAGCCTTGTCCTTCGAGATATGTTGTCGCGCGACCGCTGCGTGCACCAGAACGACAAACCATGACGTACTCTTTTTTCTTATCGAGTTCATTCATTTTAAATTCAACGAGACCAAGCGGAATATGATTCGCTCCAGGAATCTTGCCTTCTTTCACTTCGTCGACTTCACGTACGTCGATGATGTTTAAGTGTTCCCCGTTTTCAAGCTTTTCCTGTACTTCTTTAGCGGTTAGTCGTTTCATTTACTTCATCCTCCTTTAGTTTACGTTCAGCGCCACGCATTCATGCCGCCTGATACTTCCGTTACGTTCGGATAACCTGCTTTTTTGAGTTGCTTGACAGCCTGTTTACTTCGCATCCCGCTTTGACAGATCACGATAACTTCCTTGTCTTTCGGAATTTTGTCGAGTTGTGCCGGTAACGTTTGGAGCGGAATGTTTTTGAACCCTTTAATGTGGTTTCCTTTAAATTCGCCCGGTGTCCGGACGTCCAAGTAAAACCGATTACGCTCATTTAATTTACTTTTTAGTTCAGTTGTTGAGATTTTCGCGACACCTTTCGTCGGTACAAACATGCGGTAAGCAAGAAACGCGACGATCAGTAGAAAAACAACGGTTAAGATATCCACTTTATGATGCCTCCATTCTCTAAGTTAGATGAAGAGATTGACGTTTCCGTTTTCTGCGTCTGCGAGGTATGCTGCAACACCTGCGTATTCAATCCCATCATGCAATTCTTCTTGTTTCAGACCAAGCAAGTCCATTGTCATCGTACAAGCGACAAGCTTCACGTCTTGTTCTTTTGCAAGTTCAATCAAATCCGGAAGTGGCATTGCGTTGTGTTTTTTCATGACGTTTTTGATCATTTTTTGACCGGCACCACCGAAGTTCATTTTCGAAAGTGGCATTTTATCTGCACCGCGTGGCATGAATTTACCAAACATTTTTTCGAGGAACGTTTTATCCGGTTGGATCGGTTCATCTTTACGCATCGCGTTTAATCCCCAGAACGTATGGAAAATCGTGACTTCGTGATCATACGCTGCTGCTCCATTTGCGATGATATATGCTGCCATCACCTTATCGTAATCTCCACTGAACAATACAATCGTTGTTTTTTTAACATCTGACATTTAACTAATTCCTCCGTCTACTTTTACCCATAGGGGTATAAATTATTCTAAAAAATTTTACCGGCTTTTTAAAAGCAATTGAACGGCTTCTGCAACAGCCTGTTCATGATTTTCTTCTGTCTCATCATTTTTGACACAACCGATGAGGTTTTCACTCACAACCAGTCCGATGACACGATCAATCGCGCTACGTGTCGCACTGAGCTGTGTGACGACATCCTTACAAGAAGCATCCTCTTTCATCATACGGACGATGCCATGTAGTTGTCCCTCAATCCGGTTCATTCGATGAATGATTCGATCTTCATATAATTTTTCCATTTGAAGACCACTCTCCTTTTTCGTGTGACGTTCGTCATACCTCGTTGGTACATTTCATACTTTAATACCTATGGGGGTATAAGTCAACGGAAAAGTTTTCTTTTTTTAATTCTGTTTGAATTCTTCCACTACCATCGCCATCCACTTCTCGGAAAGCCGCGTCGGTTGTCCCTTTAACGTCACGAATTGAAAAGTCCGCTTGTGAACCGGATCTTCGTTGTGAAACCGGTAGTTTGCTGAATCGAGCATCTCTCCCGCCAACCGCTCGGAAATCATCGAAATACCCGTTCCATTTTCAATCAACTGTTTGACGAGACGATTCGAATGGACCGTAATGATACGTTGCGGAACGATATCATTCGTCGCTAACCAGGATTCGAGTGCTGCTCGCCCGGCAGACCCCTCCTCACGGTAAATGAATGTCGCCTCACTGAGGTCAAGTTCTCGTCGACCAATCACCCGGAGGCGATCGAATGTAAACGGCGTTACCTCAATTTGTGGTGCTTCGACAACTCCTTCGACTAGACCTAAATCAATTTCGTAATGAAGCACAGCTTGTTCGACTTGTTCCTGATTCATCAATTTCGCATCAATCACGACTTCCGGATACAGATTTACAAAACGATGGATCATTTTTTCGAGCATCGTTTCATAAATCGTATGTGTCGCAGCAATCTTCAAATGACCGCGGACAAGCCCCTCGAGTTCATCCATCTCTTGATCGAGTCGCTCCACTTGATGCAGGATTTCTTTCGCGTGGCGATAAACCAATTGTCCGGCTTCTGATATTTCAATCGTCTTATTAAAGGAATGCCGGTGAATCAACGCTTGTCCAAAATGCGTTTCTAACCGTTTTAAATGCAGACTGACCGTTGGTTGTGAAATATAGAGTTGTTCTGCTGTCTTCGTAAAGTGTTTCGTTTCGACTAATGAAATAAACGTTCTTAGTTCGTGGAGACGCATTCTTTCCCCTCCTCATTAACCTTTATAATCATTTAGATCAGTATAATCTATTTTCGTAATCAATCATCACGCTGTACAGTAAAGATAGATTAAGAACAAAAGAAAGAAGGGTTTACTGCATGGAATTCATCCTGTTTATACTTTTAGGGTCAACAATTGGTATCTTATCCGGCTTTTTCGGAATCGGCGGAGGGATTATTTTAACTCCTCTCTTATTAATCCTCGGTTATCCACCCAGTACCGCGATCGTCCTCAGTCTGTTATTGACACTCGGTTCGACCGTGACCGGGACGGTATCCCATATGCGTCTGAAAAATTTTAATGTCCGTGATGCGTTAGCCGTCGGATTATCCGGGATCGTCGGTTCTGCCGTCATCACACCGGTCGTCTTTTGGCTCGAACAACGGACCGGAGCCGATGCGATGATTTCTGCCCTCTACATCGTCTTGTTGACGTGGTTTGCGATTCAGTTCTTAAAACCATCGAAACGAAAACCAGTCGAAGGACATATCACACAAGCGAATCTTTATAAATTGATCGTCATCGGATTTGCTGCCGGGATTCTCTCCTCCCTCATGGGGGTCAGTGGTGGCTTCCTGCTTACGCCACTCTTGATGGGATGGGTCCGTTTCCCACTCAAACAAGCCATCGGCACGAGCATCGCCTCGGCGACACTGATCGTCCTCGGCGGTGTCACCAGTTATCTTGCTTCCGGTACCGAAGCTCCGCTTTATCTCGGCATTGCTTTAATCGTCGGTGCGTTTATCGGCTCTCCGATTGGTGCTTCCTTGCTTCATCTGTTCGAAGATCGTTTCGTCCGAAAGAGTCTTGGCATCTTTTACGCCGTCGTCGCCGTCAGTGTCGTCTTGAAAGTCTTAGAGCAGGAAACAGGATCGCTCATCTTGCTCGGCATCTTTACGATTGGGCTATTGCTTCTATTTTTCTATCAAAAAGTAAGAAGTAGACATTCCTAGGACATGAGTCTTTTTGAATCGCGTCCACAGCGAAAACAATCTTCATAACCCTTTACGTGCAAACTAAAGAAACTGCCCTCAGCGGACAGTTTCTTTTTTGATTTTTTCAGGCTTCATGATCTTCGCCTCTTTTTTCTGCCGCATCCGTTCTGCGTTCATCAATCCACCGAGCATCAAAACAACGGAGGATAAATAAAACCAGGTCATCAAGACGATGATTCCTGCGAGCTGACCGTAGAGACGATTGTAACTCCCAAACTCCGCATAGTATGAGAAGACTTCCGATACGACCTGCCAGGCAATCGTCGTAAATAATGCCCCCGGGAGTACTTGACGAATCGTCAAACGGACACTCGGTAAAATGCGATACAACAATACAAAGAACACAAATAGAAACAAGGAACCGAGCCCCCAGCGGAATACAAACCAAATGGACGAATAGTCTGCTGCAACATCCGCGATGAGTGCAAAATGATTGATGAAGCGTCGGGCCAATTTCTCGGCGACCGGAACAAGTAGCGAAAACGGCAAGATGAACATCATCCCAATCGTAAATCCGAAGTCTTGTAATAAGCCCCGCCAAAACGGCACTTTCCTTGTCACCTCGAGGGCATCATTGAGGGACCGGACGAGCGACTGGACAGACATCGAGGCGAGCCAAAAGGCTGCGACGAAGCTAATCGAAGCAAGTTTCAATCCCCCTTCGTCAAAAATCCCTACGACATTTCGGCGAATTAAATCATAGGTTTCCGCTGGTGCGAAAGGACGAATCAAATCAAGGACTTCACCGGAAGTGAATGGTAAAAAAGATACTAATCCGACAACGAATAATAAGAATGGAAATAAGGACAACATCAAATAATAGGCCAGCTGTGCCGACTTATCGAAAAAAGCTTCGCCAAAAAAGCGAATAAAAACCGGTTTGACTAAAGACATGCCATGTTCCTCACTTTCGATTGATTCTCTTATCTATCCCCCTTCCCGCTCCCACTTAATCTGTGAACGTCTTTTGAACGTATCGAAAAACAGGCAATTGCTATGAGTTGGCGCTTCCTCCATTCACCTTGTACACTAGAATAAGAAACTCTGTCGCTTTGGATGAAGAAAGGACTCAAACGCCGTGCAACATTTACTAGACGAAGCAGAACGCTTCTTGACGACTTATATAGAAGAGACACCACATACACAAAATCGTTTGAACGACGTGCGCGAAGAAATTTTACGAACGGGAAACTATACACAAACAACGGACGAATTGACGTTCGGAGCGAAACTTGCTTGGCGTAACAGCAACCGGTGCATCGGACGGCTCTTTTGGGATCAACTGCACGTCATCGATGCCCGTGCGGCGACAACGATCGAAGCGATTCGAGACGCGTTGTTCCACCACATTCGCCACGCCACCAATGAGGGACGGATCCGTTCGACAATCACGATTTTCCATCCGCAACGTGTCCGCGTCCTCAATCATCAACTGATTCGTTACGCCGGCTACGAAACGGCCGACGGCGTACTTGGTGATCCCGCATCCACCGCTTTCACGAAACAATGTCAGGCACTTGGGTGGATGGGACACGGGACCGCCTTTGATATTTTACCGCTGTTGGTTGAACTCGATGGTCAAGTAACACTCCATGAGATTCCACAAGAACTGATTCTTGAAGTTACAATCATCCATCCCGACTATGATTTGTTCGCAGGACGCGACATCAAGTGGTACGCCGTCCCGATGATTTCCGATATGCGTCTTGAAATCGGCGGCATTTCGTACCCATGTGCTCCGTTCAATGGCTGGTATATGGGAACTGAAATTGGAGCCCGTAACCTTGCTGACGCGGACCGTTATAATCTCTTACCGCTTGTCGCTGAACAACTTGGTCTGAACACGTCCCGTGAGCGCGCCTTATGGAAAGACCGGGCCCTCGTCGAACTCAATGTCGCCGTCCTCGAATCCTTCGAGAGGTCCGGAGTGACGATTGTCGATCATCATACGGCGGCCAAACAATTCGCCCGGTTCGAAAAAAATGAAGCCACTTGCGGTCGCGACGTCACTGGGGAATGGTCGTGGCTCGTTCCGCCGATGAGCGGAGCAGCGACACATGTCTTCCATAAAAATTATGACAATGCGTTACAGCGACCGAACTTTTTCCCGAAACAGACGCAAGCCACGGGATGCCCGTTCCACCAGGAGGTGCCGTGGTGAATTACGTCAAATCCATCCGTGATTTAGTCGGACCCACTCCACTGATTTTAGTCGGTGCCGTCGTCCTCGTCATTAAGGAAGGTCAGATTTTACTCGAACAACGAAATGAAGAACAAGCACGTTTCGGTCTTCCGGGTGGTCTCATGGAATGGGAAGAATCGACGGAAGAGACGGCCCGACGCGAATTATTCGAAGAAACCGGACTCGTCGCAAAGACGCTCAAGCTGCTCGGTGTCTACTCCGGTAAAAATTACGTCACGACACTCGCGAACGGGGATGTCTTTCAAAGTGTCACCCTCGCCTACGTTGCTTCCGATACTTCCGGCACACTCCGTGTCAGTGATGAAAGTGTTGCATTGACGTATGTGTCCCTGACGGACTTACCGGATAACATCGTCGGTTCGCATCTTGTGATGATTCAAGATTATATAGCAAGTATTTCTTCATAAATTCATTCTTAGAGACGAGGCATTTTCCAATGATGAACAAAATTATGCTTATCATGCTGGGTGGCACTGGAATCTTATTCGTAATTTTCGCCATCCTCGTCATGATCAGCTTATGGACATGACAAATAGCCATTCGTTCTAAAGTAGTGCTTGCTACTTCCGAACGATGGCTATTTTTTTCGTTAACGAATGGCTTTACTCATGACGAATTGTTTTAAATCACGTTGCGCCCATCCTTCTGCACGCAATGTTTCCCAGACGAGTGGATTCGTCGACTGCAATTGATACGTCATTCCACTCAAACGTCGGGTCGCTTCCGTTGCGATGCGCGCGACCTCCGATTCTTCCGTCACAATGGCAAAAATCGAGTCGTTTGAAGCAGCGATGAATGCTCCATCCAGTTCATAATAGGTGGCCTTTCTATATTTCATCACGCCCGGATCTTGTTGCCAAATGTATTCGCCTTGTTGGGCGTATCTCCGTTCAAATGCCACTTCATCAATCTCAACGAGTGGATTCACCTGGTTCGGTTCATCGCGCTGAAAATAACCGAGTTCATGGTCTTGGCGGTAGCCAAGCTGGTGATACAAATCAATTGCAGGTGTATTACCTTGGATGACTTCAAGCATTAATCGATCGACTTCCAGCTCTTTCGCATAACTTAGTTGAGCCTCGTATAATGCTTTTGCGATGCCGAGACGGCGATACTGCGGATCTACGCCAAGCCCGCCACACCGCATGACTTGCTCTTTTTTAATTTTCTTGAGGCCGTTCAGCCATAACCCGACAGGTCGTTCTCCATGAAAGGCGACAAACGAGTGTTTCAATTGATTGGCATCTCGCGTCAAAATCCGTTCCTGAAACACTTCAAGTGACAAACCGAGCGGAATCATGTAATCACTGAACCCTTCTTGCATCGCGTTGTAGGCAGATTCTAAATCAGGATTTCTTTTAATATGAATCATATGTAGTCCCTCCTCTTCTCTCTTCAATCGTTCGACTTTTTACAAGATGTTTCCTGCACTTGTTTCCAACAAAAAAATCACCCCCGATGAAATCGAGAGTGATCATGTACTTAATTTAATTTCGAACGGCTTCTTCCGTAACCGAAGTAGACAAGCAAACCAATCGCCGTCCAGATGAAGAACGCAATCCACGTAAAGGTTTGGAGATTCAACATTAACATGATACAAGCAAGGACCGATAAAATCGGGAGAACCGGGACGAACGGGACTTTGAACGCCCGTTTCAAGTCCGGACGCGTCCGACGCAAGATGATGACGGCGACGGAGATTAATGCGAACGCAGCGAGTGTTCCGATGTTAATCAATTCCGCCAACGTACCGAGCGGGACGAATCCAGCAATCAAACCAGAAGCGGTACCGAGAATCCAAGTCGCCTTGACCGGTGTATACGATTTTTCATTGACGTCCGAGAAAACTTTCGGTAATAATCCATCACGACTCATCGCAAACAACAGACGGACGAGACCAAATGTCATGACAAGAATAACTGTCGTCATCCCGACGATGGCTCCAATCCGGCAACCCAGTTTTGACCTGCGACTTTTAACGCAAGCGAAACCGGACTATCGACACCTTCAAATTGTTTGAACGGGACGATTCCGACCATAATTGCAGAGACGACGATGAACAAGATGACGACGGCGACTTTAACGAGTACCATCACGTTATTGACACGTTTTGTTTCCTTGATTCCAAGTGACAACAAGAACGTAATGATCATCAAAATCAAGAATGCCGGTAAGTTAAAGAACGTTTCACTGCCAGATACGGCGCCCGGTGCAGCACGGAGCGCCGTCGGAAGTTCAATGCCGAATTCCGATAACAAAGATCGGAAGTAACCTGACCACCCTGTCGCGACGGCACTCGAAGCCAGACCGTATTCTAAAATTAAACACCACCTGATGATCCAGGCAACGAGTTCGCCAATCGTAGCGTAGGTGTATGTATATACACTACCCGAGACAGGAATCATCGAGGAAAATTCGGCATAACAGAGGGCGGCTAACGCACAAACGATGGCTGAAATAATGAATGAGACCGGTAATGCTGGACCTGCGTATAAGGCGCCTGTTCCTATTAAAACGAAAATACCTGTACCAATGATGGCACCGATTCCGAGTAAAAAACTCCTTCGCATACTAGCGAAGGAGTTACACGTTACTTACGGACGATCGTTTGGATGATCAAGATTTGGTCCACGATTTCCATCTGGGTCAATCGGATAATCATCCTGTTGTGCCAAATCATTTTCAGGAAGCGCACCTTTTGGCTTACCGTGCGTCGGTTTCTCATCAGTCGATTCCGTCGGACGGGAAGCACGTGGGGCACGGTCTGGCGTGACATCATCTGCTGCTTTCGAAGCTGCACCTTTAGCCGCTTCTTTCAGGCTTGGCTTAGGAGCTGATGGAGTTCGGTCCGAAGCAAGACTCGACGTATCAAGCTCTGTCTCTTCTGCTTTCTTCTCGAGACGATCAAGGTAGCGCGAAGCATTATCGCGACCACCTAAACCAAAGGCGAGGCCGAAGGCAAGGGCGGCTGCTCCGAGAATCAAGATGAAGGCCGAGTTGACGATCGTCGCTGCGACGCCAAGTTGATCGAGTGCCATGAAGATCGCGAGGGCTAAAATCGCATAACGTGCAACATTCGATAGGACTTTAAGATCAGAACTGCCGAACAAACTATCCATCGCGCGTTTGACCAAGTTACTGACGATAATCCCGATTGCGAGAATGACAATCGCCGTCAAGACACTCGGAAGGAAGGCAAGGACAGCTCGTCCAAGATCGACCATGAAGTTCAGACCAATCAGGTTAAAGGCTTCGACGACGAACAGGACGACGATGATAATCTCAACGAGAGCACCGACGAGTGAAGAAGGTGACATCGACGTATTGTTTGCATCCCAGTTTCCAATTTTCAAGTGACGTGTCAAATTGTTAAAACCGAGTCGGACGAGAAGGTCGGTGACGAATTTTTTTACAAATCGTCCAACATAGACACCGACGAGAATCAAGACGACGCCGATTACAATGTTCGGAATCATTCCGAGGACATCGTTTAGCATGTTGATTGCTGGTGCACTGATTCCTTCGATGTTCAGTTGATCAAGTGCTGAAATCGTGATCGGAATCAAAATCAAGATGAAGACGACTGTCCCGAGAATTGACGAGACCGATTTTGAATCTTTTTGATTGTCTGTCCCGATGTTAAAACGGGAAGCAAATTTATCCATCCCAATCGCATGAAGGAAGTTCGTCACGATATCGCGGACAATTTTTGCGACCAAGAACCCAACTAGCAAAATAGCTGCTGCTGCGATTAGTCGTGGGATGAAGCTTAAGAACGAGGATAACAGTTGACTGAACGGTTCCGAAACACTGTCAATGTTGAGGGCATCAAGTACACCTGGTAGGAAAATCAATAAAACCAAGTAGAAGACGATATCCCCGGCAATTTTTGGATAGTTCGATAGATCGGCTTGTCCTTGTAACATCTTGTTTGAACGAACCTTTTCGTTCGCCATCAACTTTGTTCCACCTTTGACGATGACCATCCGTAAGACGACGGCAATAATATAGGCGAACAGTAGAACGAGTGCAGCTTTTAAGATGTTCGGAATTGCCGCAAGCAGCGTGCTCATTGTGTCTGCGAGTGGTGCTGCAATGATGCCAAGATTAAGAATGTTGAACACTAAAATTAGTACAAAAACCATTAAGACCCAAAAAATAACTGTTCCAACGACTTTTTCTGGTGTCCATTTCTTTTTCTTCGTTGTCGCTTCAGCTGACTTTTCTGGCATCAACTTCTTGACGACACCTGACTTTTCTAGTGCCTTTTGAATGCCGTTCGCAATTAATTTTGCGATCAGCCAACCAATTAGGAACACAAGTAGTGCACCTAATATGTTACCAAGAACACCGAACATTCCGTTCAGGTTTAGCGAAGTATCGTTCCACATATTGTTCATCCTGTCACACTCCTTTTTTAAAAAATGGATTATCGGCATACCTTTACATCTATCATTTCCCCCTGTTGTGAATGAAGTAAACACGCTTTCAGTCAAATTGACAGACAATTCAAGAAACACTAAAAAACGGATGACCCTCGCGAGAATCATCCGTTTCGACATTGTTTATTTGATTAACGTGACGTTGCCTTTCCGGCGACGGTCTGATCGTGTAAGACGTCTTCAATCGCTGCATACCCGCCATCGATGTTAATGACATTCTTCACACCGAGTGATTGGAGGACGCTGACCGCCATCCGTGACCGGACCCCTGACGCACAGTGGACGGCGATCGGTTGGTCGCTCGGAAGCTCTTCATGACGTGACGCAAGTTTTCCGAGTAAAATCCGGTGAGCCTGTTCATAATGGCTCTCCTCCCACTCTGTTTTATTTCGGACGTCAAGGACGTAGACGTCACCGGCTTCAGCTGCTGCGATGGCTTTGTCTGCTGTCCAGTCCGGATAACTTTCTGTTAACTGACTCGCTGTCAGTTTTTCGACATCAATCAATGTCACGAAACGATCCAGTCCGATCGATTGTAAATCCGTTTGAATCGTTTCCAGTTGATCCGTTGCTGCGAGAATGGCGATATCCTGATTGAAATCGACTAACCAGCCTGCCCAGGCGACGAATTTCGAATTGTAGGGAATGTTGATTGTCCCCGGTACATGTCCGGCACCAAATGTTTTTCCGTCTCGTGTATCGACGACTTGCATCGTCTTGACGAGTTCTTCCACCGTGTTCGCTTCAGCAAGGCGTGGACGATCAACTTCTGTCGTCACGACAATGCCTTCTTTGTTGACTTTTTTCATCATCGCAAAGTAGTTCGGTGGTTCTGGTTGATCCGTTGTTAATTCTTTAACAAATGCCGCTTCATCCTCCATCCGGAGTGCCCAGTTCGTCACTTTTTCGTAGCCGACCGTCGATGTCGGAACAGCACCGAGGGCTTTCCCGCACGCGCTTCCTGCACCGTGTCCCGGCCAGACTTGTGTGAAGTCAGGCAGTTGTTTGAAGCGTTTCAAGGACTGGAACATTTGCTTCGCACCGAGGGCTGTCGTTCCTTGAATACCGGCTGCTTCTTCCAGTAAATCCGGACGTCCGATATCGCCGACGAAAACGAAGTCACCTGTGAAAATCCCCATCGGAACTGTCTGATCACGATCGTATAAGACAAACGAGATGTGTTCCGGCGTATGACCTGGTGTATGCATGACTTCAAGCGTCACATTCCCGACTTTGAACGTCTCCCCGTCTTTGACGAGACGGGCATCAATCTCTGAAGCAAAACCATACTTCCAAGAAGCATCGCCTTCGTTTGATAGATAAGCTGTCGTTCCGAGACGCTTCGCGAATTCGCGTGTCCCAGAGACGAAATCGGCATGAATGTGTGTTTCCGCCGTCGCCGAAATTCGAAGCCCTTCTTTTTCCGCTTCTTTGAGATACGGTTCGATGTTTCGTGCCGGATCGATGACGATCGCTTCCCCTGTCTTCTGGCACCCTACCATATATGAAGCTTGTGCTAATTTTTCATCATAGAAATAGCGTAATAACATAACGATTCCTCCTTTAGTTGAATGGTCGTACCCGATTGATCGTTGCTTAGCGTGTGACGTTTCCTTCCCAGCTCATCATTCCGCCGTCGACGTTCGTGACGTCGAAGCCTGCTTGTTCCAAATACATCGAAGCATTCATACTCCGTCCACCCGATAAACAAATGACGTGGAGCGGTTGAGAGGCATCCAGTTCAGCCGTGCGTTCCGTCAATTCAGATAATGGAACATTTTTAGCCTGTTCGATATGACCGCCTGCGTATTCATCCGTTTCGCGGACATCAATCAACTGGATTGATGCATCCGTTTGAAGTGTTTGTTCAAGTTCAGTCGTCGACATGTTTTTCATGAAGTTTCTCTCCTTTTGTTGCCCGTTCGGCAAAATGATTTCTGCTCATAATATACCCCCTGCGGTATTAAAAATCAAGGGAAAGGATTATTCCGACAAAAAAAGCAGCCCCTCTCCTCGAGGAACTGCTTCATTTCTTACGATCCTGTCATACGACTTCTTTTTCGGAAAACTGGCTGTTGTAGAGGTCCGCATAGAAACCATCTGCTTTTAGCAACGCTTCATGCGTTCCTTGTTCAATGACACGCCCTTGATCCATGACGAGGATTAAGTCCGCATCTTTAATCGTCGACAGGCGGTGGGCGATGACGAAACTCGTCCGTCCGTCCATCAAGCGTTGCATCGCCTGCTGGATGAAGATTTCCGTCCGCGTATCGACGCTCGACGTCGCTTCATCCAAAATCATGATCGGTGGATCGGCGAGAACCGCACGGGCAATCGTCAACAATTGTTTTTGCCCTTGTGAGATGTTCGAGGCCTCTTCGTTCAAGACCGTCTCATACCCGTCCGGTAACGTCCGGATGAAGTGATCGGCATGGGCTGCTTTCGCCGCATCGATGATGTCTTCTTCCGATGCTCCGACTTTCCCGTACGCGAGATTATCGCGGATCGTCCCGTTAAAGAGCCACGTATCCTGTAAGACCATCCCGAAGGTCGTCCGTAGGTCTTCCCGGGAGATGTCACGGGTATCGATTCCGTCAATCCGGATCGCACCACCGTTTAATTCATAGAAACGCATCAACAGGTTGATTAAGGTCGTTTTCCCAGCACCGGTCGGACCGACGATCGCGACGGTTTGTCCCGGCCGGACATCGATGTTCATGTCTTCAATCAAGAGGTCTTTTCCGTAACCGAAGTCAACGTGTTCAAACGCGACGGCACCTTTCGCACGCGCGAGATGATGCGTTGTCACTTCTTTGATTTCCTCTTCTTCATCTAACAATTCAAAAACACGTTCTGCTGCTGCGACCGTCGACTGGACGATATTTGCGATGTTCGCCGTCTGCGTGATCGGTTGTGTGAATTGTCGGGTATACGTGATGAAGGCTTGAATGTCCCCAATCGAGATACTGCGTTGCGTCACTAAAATCCCGCCGACGACACTGATCAAGACATAACTGATGTTCCCGATGAACATCATCATCGGCATGATGATGCCGGAAATGAACTGGGCTTTTCGTCCGGCATCATAAAGCTGTTCATTGACGTCGTCAAACTCTGCGACGGCTTTCCGTTCGTGACCGAACGCCTTGACGACCGGATGTCCCGTATACATCTCTTCGACGTGGCCATTCAGTTGACCGAGTGTCCGTTGTTGATCGGCAAAATATTTCTGTGACCGTTTTAAGATCGGACGGATCGCAAAAATCGATAACGGTAACGTCACGAGTGAAATTAACGTCAAGAGCGGACTGATCGTCAACATCATGATTAAGATCCCGACGATCGTGACGATGGACGTAATGAACGACGTGACACTTTGTTGGAGCGTACTCCCGATCGTATCAATGTCGTTTGTCACCCGGCTGAGCGTTTCCCCGTTCGGTCGTCCGTCATAATATTTCAGCGGCAACCGCTCGAGTTTCTGATTGACGTCCTCCCGTAAGTCATACACCGTTTTTTGAGCGACGCTCGACATGATGTATTGTTGAATGTAACTAAATATACTACTGATGACGTAAAGTCCTGCGAGCAGTAACAAAATCTGGCCAATCTTCGTAAAGTCGATTTCAGCGTCCGGCACCCCTTGGAACTTCGCATACGCCCCTTCGAACAGTTCCGTAATCGCTGTCCCCATGATTTTTGGTCCGGCGATCATAAAGACCGTACTGAGGATCGCGGCGACAAACACAGCAATCAGTGCCGTCCGCCGTGGTTTTAAATAGGCGAGTAACCGACGGAACGTCGCTTTGAAGTCTTTCGGTTTCTCTCCCATCATCATCATGTTTCCACCGCCGGGACCACCACCCGGTCCACCCGGAGGTCCGCCGGCAGGGCGTTTCGTTGTCTGACTCATGCGATTTCCTCCTCTGACAGTTGGGATTTGACGATTTCTTGATAGACATCGTTTGTTGCGTACAGTTCGTCGTGCGTGCCGATTCCTGCGACGCGCCCTTCTTCAAGAACGATGATTTGATCCGCATCCATGACCGTGCTGACACGTTGGGCGACGATCAGGACGGTCGCTTGACGCGTTTCTTCTTTTAGTGCTTTTCGGAGTGTCGCATCCGTCTTGAAGTCGAGGGCGGAGAAGCTGTCATCGAACACATAGAGGTCGGGTTTGCGGACGAGCGCCCGGGCAATCGAGAGCCGTTGCTTTTGGCCACCGGAAACGTTTGATCCGCCTTGTTCAATCACGGAATCGTACCGCTCCGGCATCCGTTCGATGAAGTCGATCGCTTGGGCAACACGCGCTGCATGTTCGATTTCTTCTAATGAGGCATCCTGTTTCCCGAAACGGATGTTGTCTGCAATCGAGCCCGTGAACAACAGGGCTTTTTGCGGCACGAAGCCGATTTTCGAACGTAATTCCTCTTGCGGGACGTCACGACTGTCGACGCCGTTGACTTGGATGCTGCCACTCGTTACGTCGTAAAAACGGGGAATCAAATTGACGAGCGTCGATTTCCCGGCACCGGTTCCGCCGATGACAGCGGTGATTTCACCAGGACGTGCTTTGAAGCTGATATCCGACAGCACCGGCGCTTCCGCACCCGGATAGCTGAACGTCACGTGATCGAAGACGAGCGTGCCCGGCTCACGGTCTGCTGAAGCGGTTCCTTCATCGACCATCGTCGGTGTCATCTCGAGAACTTCATTAATCCGTTTCGCCGAGACCGCAGCACGGGGAATCATGACGAACATGACGGATGCCATGACGAGGGCGAACATGATTTGCATGACGTATTGGATGAACGCCATCAGGTCACCGATTTGCATGCCGCCGTTATTAATCCGGATCCCACCGAACCAAATGACGCCGACGACCGTCAAGTTCATCACGAGCATCATTGTCGGCATCAAAAATGCCATGATCTTATTGACCTTAATCGAGACGTCCGTCAGATCCGCATTGGCTTGCGTCAAACGGACTTTTTCTTCTTTCTCCCGGTTGAAGGCACGAATGACACGGATGCCTGTCAAATTCTCGCGTAAGACGAGATTTAACCGGTCGAGTCGTTTTTGGACTTGTCCGAACAGCGGCACCCCTTTCCATAAAATCAACAAAATCGAGACAACGAGGACGGGCATCGCGGCGACGATGACGAGTGATAGTTTCGCATCCTTTGAGACCGCCATGATTAGACCACCAATGAACATGATTGGTGCACTGACGACCATCCGTAACATCATGATGACGACTTGTTGGACTTGTGTGATGTCGTTCGTCGTCCGTGTGATCAGCGACGCCGTTCCGACCTGGTCGAACTCTTGCAGTGAAAAACGTTCGACTTGGTTAAAGACTTTCCGGCGAATGTCACGCCCAAGTCCCATCGCCGCTTTTGATGAATAATAACTTGCGGCAATTGCAGCCGTCGCACCGAGTGCCGTGATGCCCAGCATGACCGCACCAATTTTCCAAATGTAGCCTGTATCCCCGACGACAACGCCTTTATCGATGATGTCTGCCATCAAAGTCGGTAAATACAAATCGGACATCGACTGGGCGAAGACGAGGACCAATACGGCGAGGACCGACCATTTATAGACTTTTAGATTTTTGAGTAACTTAATCACGTGTACAACCTCCGTTTCCTGGCGGGAGAATCTCTTTCATGCCACGGGCAATGATGTCATGGGTCGCAAGCATCTGCTCGAAGGCTTCCGGATCAATCGTTTCCAAAATTTTCTCGAGGCGTTGTTGCATCCCGGTTTCTTGTTGTTTCATCTCTTGAACGAAACGTTCTCCTTGTTCACTGAGCGACAAAATCACTTCGCGCCGATTTTGTTCGTTCGTCTCGCGAACAATCCAGCCGGACTGCACCAGTCCTTCGATCGATTGACTGAGCGTACTTTTCGGTAAGTGGGTCTGTGCTGCCAAATCTTTTTGGGTAATCGGTCCGCGCGGTGCAATCGTCATTAAACTATGAAATTGCGGCATACTGAGTCCATTTTCCTGTGCCGTCTGATGGGCAAAACGCATCAAGTGGCGCTGGATGTTCCAAAACGATTTCATCATCGTTGCCGATCGTAAATTTTCCTGCTGTTCTGTTTCCATGGATTCAACTCCTTTGTTCAATTTCGAATCGTTCCATTTGGAATGATTATCTATGTAAACTAAATTACGCCGATTCATTCGTAAAGTCAACTAAATAACAATGTGAAAATGCACATAATATTTTTAGCAAATTCAAAGAGTGACCACAGATTATGAATACACAAAAAAACGACCATTTCTCTACCTAGAAATGGTCGTTCTCTATAGTTCACTCCGGCTCCACATGGACATGAATGTCGTAGACGCCATATTCGTCCGTCAACGTATCTTCGACTCGTGTTGCGATATCATGGGCTTGGTGGATGTTGAGTGTCGAATTGACGAGAATCACGACATCGACGACTTCATTATTGCCATAGTTCCGTCCTTTGATTGACTTGATTCCTTTGACACCTTCGAGGTCAAAAATCACGTCCTCATACATCTTCAGCTTTTGTTCATCAAAGCCGTCCGTCAGTTCGTGGGAAGCTTCCGAGAAAATATCCCATGCCGTTTTACAGATTAAGAAACCGACGATGATCGCCGTCACGATATCAAGCCACGGCATCCCGAACTGGGAACCGATGATTCCGATTGACGCTCCGATACTGACCCAGGCATCCGACCGATTGTCTTTCGCCGCTGCCATGACAGCCTTGCTGTCAATTTCTTCAGACAGTTTGCGGTTATACCGATAGACAAAATACATGACGACTGCCGAACCGATTCCGACATAGGCAGCTACGATATCTGGAGATTCTTGTTTTCCTTCAAATAAGCTTGAAATCGTATCAATCAACACTTGGAGACCGACTGCCATCATAATGAAAGAAGCGACCATCGACGCAATCGTCTCACTTTTCCAGTGACCGTATTTATGATTGTCATCTGCCGGACGACGGGAAATTCGTAATCCGATTAACACAGCAATCGATGCGATGATATCCGTCGTATTGTTCAAACCATCTGCCCGTAAAGCGGCAGAATCCGCTGAATAGCCGACAAGCAATTTAATTACGGATAATAGGATATAGGCTGCAATGCTAATCATCGCACCGCGTTCGCCCCGTTTTAGATTATCGAATTTTTGTTCGTCCATCATTCCGCCCGCCCCCACTTACTCGCTTAATTCCGAAAACTTATCGTAGCAGTTCAATACAAGTGGGTCTAGAGAAATCATTTTGTTTATAACTAGATAATTAATAAATGACCAACTTTGTTTTCTATAGGCAAAATAGATCAAGCCCTAGTAATCCAACATTCTTGAACAGAAAAACCGCTTACATCTCTTGAACAACCAACTTTTTTGCGGAAATTTATTGAACAAAAAAAGCATAATCCGTGCATCTTCTTACCAGAGTCAGTAGACTAAAGACAAACAATCATACTATAGGGGGATTTACACATGAGTAACTACATCAAGAGTGAAGACACGTTTAAAGAACTAATCGCAAGCGAAACACCGGTCATCATCAAGTTCGAAGCCGACTGGTGCCCGGACTGCAAACGGATGGACTACTTCATGCCGGACGTCGAGTCACAATTTAAAGAACTTCCAATCTATACGATCGATAAAGATGAGTTCCCGGAAATCGCATCCGATAATGTCGTCATGGGAATTCCAAGTTTACTCGTTTTCCAAAACAGCGAGAAGCTTGGTCACTTGCATAGCGCCAACGCAAAAACACCAGGAGAAGTGACAGACTTCCTCAAAAAGAACTTCAACTAAACGCATGAAGCCCCACTTTCCATTTAGGAGAGCGGGGCTTTTTTTAGCGTTCGCAGGCGATGCCGTCTTTGTCACGGTCTTTTGACTTATTGAGATTATACGTCGCTAAGCTTACATGTTGGGCGTACTTTGTTTTCTTATAAATGGCTTTCCCATTTTTATCGTAACCCGTTCGGTTTTTCAAACCCTTTTTCTTCGAGACGCCACCTTTATACGTTTTTTGCATCTCCGTACAGTTTTTAAATGCCTTCGCCTTAGTCGCTGCGTCACTTTGACCAGATGTAGCGCTAAGTAATGAAATACTAAGTACACCTGTCATGACAATCTTTAATGCTTTTTTCATCAGGTTACCTCCGTTTCTAAAAAACCAAATCTTAGTGATAATTTGATTATAATAGATTTCTTTAGAAATAGTTTCCTATTTTTAAAATTTAGAGATATGACTTATCTGACAGTTTAAAAGACAAAAAAAGACCCGCTTCATTATGAAGCGGGCCCTAGCGTGTAGACAAACGCTTATTAAGTGTGAACATGCCGATTTGAGACAGATTGCGCTCAACTGTCTGCATGCCCGGCTTTCCGTCACGGTATTACCTAAAAAGCGTCACGTCTCGTTGACTCCTACGGGAAAAAGTGCGTTTTTAACGCGACTTGCCAGAGGCAGGCAAGACCCTGCTCGTTGTCCGTGAGGATCAAGGAGCAACGGCTTGCGCCTCGCCCGAGGAAAGCAACGAAAAAAGAGACGCTTTCTCTCCCGATAGCACATCGTACGTTGTCTACAGTCTGAGACCCGTTTCATAATGAAGCAGGCCCTACTTGTAATTACCATTCAGTAACAGGCCCTACTTGTAATTACCATTCAGTAACGCAACCGTTCAATCTTGATTTTCTTATACCGTAGGCTTAGACCAAAGGCGATCAAAAGATAGAGGAAACCAATTAAAAATGAAAAATCACCATACGGAATTGCAGCAAAGGCATTCCAACCAAACATCGGCACGACAAACAGAACATACAGTGGATATTGGATTCCTGACATCATGTCAAACCACGTCTGATCCCAAAGGTGATTCTCAAACAATGTAATCAAATAGACGACCATCCCGCCGATGAAACCAAAACGAAGGTAGTTAAACAGAAAACGGATGAGTGATGTGTTTTTAAGGATGAGGATTGATCCCATTAAGAAAGCAAACCAGCCAATCGACGTAAGAATTTGTACTATACCAATCGAGCCATCCGGATAAATTCCAGCTGGCCAGCCGTTCAACGCAATCGAAACGAGTAATAGCGTACAAAAAAGTACGAGATAAGACTTTGTTCCCTTCGGCATTTTCAAATTCCTCCATTACTTTTGATATGAACTAGTATTCGCTATTCCCACCGCTAAACCTTCCATAAAAAGTAAAAATATTTAATTACATAACAAACGAGCCCTAACAGGTCAGGGCTCGTCCGGTTTATTTTACTTCCAGCTTCACATCATCAATCGTCACATCATGCGCCGCAAACGGAGAGCCTGCCGCTTTTCCCATCAAGAACTTCAGACCAGCTGTATCGTCTTGTCCCATCGTGAACTCGTACTGGTACGTGTTCACCGTCGGACTGACTGCTACGACCTGACTGAAGTAGCGTGTATACGCCGCATTTTCGACCGTCACTTCGAGCGGACGTGCAACCGTCGACGATGCCTTAAACGTCAACTGGTACGTCTGTCCTTTGACGAGCGCTAAGTTCCCTTGCTCAAGCAGGACGCTCCATGGCTCTTGTCCTTCTGAAGCAATCGCGATTTTTGCAGCTCCATTTACCGTCGAGACGACCGCTTGTGCATCATAATGAACGTATGAACTCCAGAAGTTCAGCCCTTCCGTGAACGAGCCGTTTTTTAACGGCGACTTGTCGATCTCAATCGGCGTCGTGTCAAAGAGTTCAACATCATCAATGGTCACTTCCCCTTTCTCTGATCCAAGAATGAACTGGAGACGACTTTTTAGATCCGTCGCTTCTGTCATCGTAAATGGTACTTCAAACGTCTCCATCTTACCGCTCAGCGCAATCCGTTGTTCCGGCAGGTAAGCCGTCGTTCCTGTCGCATCCGTCAACTGAACGTCCATCTTGTTCACCCGTTTTGCTACTGCTTTGAAACGCAGCACATATTGATGGTCTTTTACGAGTTGTACGCCTTGTTGCGACAGTGTCGCGTTTTGTCCTTTTTTCGTATTCGTTTTGAATGTGAAGACGCGTGTTACAGGATCGACTACTCCCGTCCCCTTCGTTTTCCCAGCATCAAACTGCCAGTACGTCAAACGATCCATCGCCCCTTGGTCAAACGTTCCGTTGTAGATTTGATTGCCGTCCGGTAAAGCCGGTTTTGTTGCCGCTTCATCGATTTCACCGCGTGGAATCTGTTCGACACGGACGTTGCCGATTTTGACGCCAGCCTGTTCAAGACCGAGATTGAATTCGAGCCGTGCCGCAAGATCCGTTTCACCCGTCATGTCGAACGTAAACGTGTACGGCTTGACGGTCGTCGTTAAATCGATTGATTCTTCATTCGAGTATTTCGTATAACCGCGTTCAGCCCCACCACCGACTTTGACCACCATCTTCCGCGCCTGGTCGCTACTCGCGTCGAAGCTGACTTGATAACGGCCACCTTGTGCGAGCGACACGTTTTGAATCAATTGGTGCGAGTACGTTTGCGTTCCTGGTTTCGTAATTGACACGTCAGCAAAACGTGTTCCGTCCTGCTCCGTCACGTCGACTGATCCCGTGCCGCCAAAGTCAGGCAACGTCACATAGTTCCAGTAGGTCGGATCAAGTGTCTGCGCGCCGTCCGTAATCGTCTTAATCGCTTTTTCGTACGCTTGGTCATAGACGAGGTTTCCGTCTTCAAGCGGTTGCTTCGCCCCGTCCGGTAACGTCACATCTTCATAGACCGGTTCGACCGGTTCCCGGTAGGCGCGGTTCTTCAGGTCATAGACCCGGACGTAATCGACTTCCATCTCAGCCGGGAACTTCGTCGTCGCGTCGACTTCCCCGTCGAACCAGCCGCCGACTGCGAGGTTCATCACGAGATAGAAGTTTTGGTCGAACGGTGCCGGATAACTGTAGTTCGTCGCTGTATTTTTGCCTTTGCTGTACCAATCGTTTTGTGTTTGATAGAGGTTTCCGTCGACGTACCAACGGAGTTCACCCGGCTCCCACTCGACGGCATATGTATGCCACTGGTCAATTCGCTCACCTTCCGGGAAATGATAATCTTTTCCGGTATATTTATTGTTCGGCCAATTTTCGCCGTAATGAATTGTCCCCGCGACCTTTTCAGGCTGACTGCCCCAGGATTCCATCACATCGATTTCACCGGATGATGCCCAGGCACCGTACTTGTCCTGCTCCGGCAACATCCAAAATGCCGGCCACAGTCCTTTACCGGTCGGCAGTTTCGCTTTGATTTCGTAACGGCCGTACGTCTTGCTGAACAGTCCTTTTGTCTTCAATTTTGCCGAAGTGTAGTCATAACTTCCGAAGGCGTCCGTCGTCTTTTCCTGTTTTGCGCGGATGACGAGTTTTCCGTCACGGATGAAGGCATTGTCTTTTTTGTCGGTGTAATATTGTTTTTCGTTATTTCCCCACCCGGATGAAACGCCGTTGCCGTCCGCATCGACGATCCAGTTTCCCGTGTCGTAGTTCCATTTCGTCCGGTCAAGTTGTTGTTTCGTAAACTCGTCCGACCAGACCATTTTCCATTTCGTTTTGTCCTGTTTGTCTGCTTTTTCAGCATGCCCTGTCCCGGCATAAGTTAAGACTAAGCCTGTCCCAAGTGCAATTGCGAGCCATTTCTTCATCTGTAATCCTCCTTTGACAAAAAACAGGCAAGACCGATGTAATTCGACCTTGCCTGCGACTGAGTTACGCTTCCTGTGAGAGTGTTGCTTTATGTGTCTGGATGACATCGGCATACCAATGCGCGCTGTCTTTCCATGTCCGTTCCTGTGTTTCGAAATCGACATAGACGATGCCGAATCGTTTGTCATACCCGAAGCTCCACTCGAAGTTATCGAGCAGCGACCAGAGGTAGTAGCCTTCGATATTCATTCCCTCGTCGTTCAAGTCGGAGACTGCTTGCAAGTGTTGCGCGACATAGTCGATCCGGTTTTGGTCATGGACACGACCATCGACGAGTTGATCGTCGAACGCTGCCCCGTTCTCCGTGATGAAGATCGGGAGTGACGTATATTCCGCGCGAAGGCGACGAATCAAGTCCTTGAACTCGTTTGGTGCGATGTCCCAGCCCATGCCCGTCTTATCGTAGTCCGAGTACGCATCTTTGTGCAAGAAGTCATTCGCGGCACTGAATTCAACTAAGTTGCGGCTGTAGAAGTTGATCCCGAAGAAGTCACAGCCGACCGAAATCGTTGCCATGTCGCCTTCTTGGATGAAGTCGTAGGTATGGACGTATTTCGAGAACAGGTTCATCATGTCGACCGGATACTGTCCCTTGAAGATTGGGTCGAGGAACCAGCGATTCGCGTACCCGTCGGCGTTGTTCATCGCCAACTGATCATTGACGGAATCCGTCTTCGCGTACTTCGGTGCGAGATTCAATGTGATGCCGATCGGTGTCGCCGAGTTGAACTCCCCTTTGAGCAGTTCGACCGCTTTTCCGTGTGACAACAGCATGTGGTGAACGGCACGGACGGCTTCGTTCATGTCCGTGTGACCGGGTGCATGGTGTCCGAGGTGGTAGCTGAGGAAACCGGCACACCACGGTTCATTGTGCGTGATCCACGAATCGACGATGTCGTCGAGTTCTTCGAAGCAGACACGGGCGAAGTCGAGGAACCAGTCGACCGAGTCACGGTTGACCCAGCCCCCTTCGTCGTATGCCCACATCGGTAAATCCCAGTGGTAGAGCGTGACGGCCGGTTTGATCCCTTCTTCGCGTAAGCGTGTCGCGAGTGTCCGGTAAAACGCCATGCCTTCCGGGTTGTAGTGACCTTTCGCCGGGAAGATCCGTGGCCAGGCAATCGAGAAGCGGTACGTATCGACGCCTAACTGTTTGATGTGCTGGATGTCTTCTTCAAACCGGTGGTAATGGTCGCAGGCGACATCGCCATTGTGTTTTTCAAAAACTTTTCCGTCCGTATCGCAGAACGTATCCCAAATTGATGGTGTCCGTCCCCCCTCGTCGTGTGCGCCCTCGATTTGATACGAAGACGTAGCCGTTCCGAAGACGAAGTTTGATGCAAATTTCATACGCGTACTCCCCTTTAACTAACAGATTATTCTTTGACGGCACCAGCTGAGATGCTGCTGACGATGTATTTTGATAGGAACAAGAAAGCGATCATGATCGGGACGACGGAAATCGCGATTCCAAGATAAAGTGCCCCTAAGTTTTCTGCGACTTGTGAACCTTTCAAGAAGCCCATCAAGACCGGTAACGTGTATTTTTCTGGTGAGAACAATAGGACAAGCGGCATGATGTAGTTGTTCCACGAACCGATGAACGTAAAGATCGACATCGTCGCGATCGCCGGCATCATCATTGGCAAGGCGATCGTATGGAAGATGCGCATTTCGCTCGCGCCATCCATCCGCGCCGCCTCAATCAAACTTGGGTGCATGACTGTCTGCAAGTATTGACGGACGAAGAAGACCGTGAATGGACTGGCAATCGCCGGAACGATCAGCGGGATGAAGCTGTCGAGAATACCTAAATTCTTACTGAGTTCGTAGAACCCGATCAATCCGAGTTGTCCCGGAATCATCATCATGACGAGCATGAAGACGAACAGGACGTTTTTTCCTTTGAACTGATAAAAAGCAAATCCGAACGCTGTCATCGCTGAGAAGTAACCCGACAAGACAGTGACGAGGACGGCGATGATCAGACTGTTCTTGAAGCCGGACCAGATGTTGACGTAGGAGCTTAGCGCCGCATAGTTCTCAGCGAGCGAGTTGCCGGGAATCAAGGAGAAACCGGACAGGACTTCTTCGTTCGACCGGGTCGCGTTGATGATCATCATCAAAAATGGAATGATACAGGCGATGGTCAAGGCAATCAGGCTGACATAGATCAGGCTCTTGCCGAACCAGGCTTTTTTCTGTTTCGGTGGTGCCAACTTCAGCGGACGTTCTGAACGCTCCGGTTGTTCCTCCGTTTGCGGGACGATCCGCCGTGCTTCTGCATTTCGTTCCATCGGTCAGGCTCCTTTCGGTGAACGTTCTTTTCGGAACATCCCTTTGAAGACGATGATTGAAAAGACGAGCGTGATAGCAAACAATCCATAGGCGACGGCAGCAGCGTAGCCATAGTTGTTGTACTTAAAGGCTTGATTGTAGAGATAGAGGACCATCGTGTTCAAGGCACCATCCGGCGCACCGACACCGTCCGTAATCAACATCGGGAGATCAAACAGTTGCAGTCCACCGATCAGTGACGTGATCATGATGTAAAGCAGGATCGGTTTTAACAGCGGCAACGTGATTCGCGAGAAGATTTGCCAGCGTGTCGCACCATCAATCAAGGCCGCTTCGAAATAATCTTTCGAGATGCCGGATACACCGGCCATGACGACGATGAACGAGTGACCAAGCCACATCCAGGTCAGGATGAGTGAAACGGAAATCTGGGCTGTGACCGGTTGTGTCAACCAGTTGATCGGGTCGGAAATGATTCCGACTTTCATCAACATCATGTTGAGTGATCCGTGTTGCCAGTCGAGTAAAATCCCGAACAACAAGGCAACCGAGCTGATCGTGATTAAGTTCGGTAAGTAGAACGTCGCCCGGAAGAAAGCAAGTCCTTTTAACTTGAGTTGTAAGTCTGAGAACAGTAAGGCGAGCATCAACGCTCCACCAATTTGCAGGATGAAGTTCAGTCCCCAAATCTTGATCGTATTGAAGAACGCTTCAATGAAGTACGTATCTCCGAGCAAACGCGTATAGTTCGCGAGTCCGACGAGTTGTTCGCCTTCTGCGCCTGTATAGTTCGTGAAGCTGTAATAGAACGTCAACGCGACCGGATAGATGCTGAAGATTAAGAAGACGATCCAAAACGGTGCGATGAACAGATAACCATGGCGATCGAGTTTTTTCACAGGTCAAACCCCTTTCTTAAACAAGAAGAGGTAGGGCGAGGTCCGCCCCACCCAGTCTCCTTATTCCGGTACTTTGACGTCCGGATACGCATTTTTGACTTTTTTGTAGAATTCAGCAAGTGCTTCGTCTTTTGATTTTTTGCCTTGGACGTATTCCATGACTGACGCACCGTATAATGTATCGAGCTGTTGGTCGTACTTCGTCACGATACCCGGTGTGATTTGATCCGCTTGATCGAGGAAGAACTCATAGTTGTTCTGTCCGCCGAGGAACTCATCTTTGAAGTCGGTTTTGATTTTGTCGGTAACCGGTGTATACGCAAGGACGTCACCTGTTTCTTTCGCCCAATCCGTCAAGAACTCTTCGTCTTGCGTCATCATTTTGACGAAATCATACGCAAGTTTTTGTTTCTTCGAATCTTTGTAGACACCTAACCATGTACCGCCCCAGAAGTATGGGCTCGGTCCGCTTGTGACTGCCCAGTCACCGGCTGATTTCTTCGCATTTTCTTTTAAGACACTGTGTAAGCCCCATGTTGGAAGGACGTACGAGAAGATTTCTGTTTCGGTTTCTTTACCGTTTTCTTTGACTTTGACCGGCTTATCCATCCCGGCGAACCATGATGGTGACCACTCTGGCGCAAGTGCTGTGTATTGTTTTGTCCGTAATTCTTTTGCGTAATCCATGTAGTTCTTCTTGTCTTCTGTCAAGACGAGCTCTTGCTTATCGTTGACCCAGGCCTGCGGATCATTACCTTGTGCGAACCAACGGATTGAACCTTCATCCGGGAACATTTTGTAGCCTTTGCCTTTCATTTTCTCAGCAACATCGAAGACGCCGTCCATCGAGTTCATCATCGCACCGATTTCTTTTGGATCATCTGTGCCGAGGACCTTTTTGGCGATGCTGCGTTTGTAATAGATACCACCCGGTGTTGTTTGCCATGACAGCGCACGGACGTTACCGTCTTTGTCTTTCCCCATGTCATAGACGTACGGGATGTAGTCATCTTTGACTTCGTCTGCGTTAAACGGTTTTTCAGATAGGTTCGCCCAGTAACCGGCGTCGACCCATTGTTTCAAGAAGGCGATCTCACCTGTGAAGATATCCGGTGCACCGACGCCGCTCTCAAGTGCCGGTTTTAATTTCGTTGGGTAATCCGCGATCGGAACGATCGTCAATTCGACTTTGACATCATTGTTCTCTTCGAACTTTTTGATTGGTTCTTTTAACTCATCCGTGAATGACCAGATTTTCAAGACTTGTTTCCCATCACTTGTCGTTGCTTCTTTACTATCTGAACATCCTGCTAAAACGCTTGCTGTTAACGCGCCGACTGTCAAAACACTGACTAACTTCTTACGCATGTCATCCCATCCTTTTTCTGATGTACTCGCTCACTAATTTAGTAAGCGGTTTCATTTCTTATCCAAAAATATCGAAAGCGCTTTCGAAAACTCCTAGAAAAAAGTTCCGAAAGCCCTTTCGGAAAGCTTTAAAAAAATATACTGTTTCGAAACCGCTCTCGCTTGTCCTCGCCTTCCACCTGCGAGAGCGATTTCGAAATCGATTGTTAGTCGTTGACGGGTCCCGTTGAATGGCGGACGATCAACTCGACGGGAATGATGTCCGTCGTCTTGAGACGTTGCTTGTTGACGATTTGTTCGATCAATAAATCCGCTGCATGTTGTCCGATCCGTTCCGTATCCTGCCGGACGGTCGTCAACTTCGGTGTGACGTATTTCGACATTTCGATATCATCGTAGCCGACGATTGAAATATCTGCTGGTACGTGTAACCCGGCTTCATGTATTGCTTCCATCGCACCGATCGCCATTTGGTCACCGGCAACGAATACTGCCGTTGGACGTTGTGGTAAGGCAAGTAACGTCTGCATCGCTTGTTTACCTTCTTCGACCGAGAAAAAACCACCGTTGATTAAGTAACCTTCTAAAATCGGTAGTGCGAGTTCAGCCATTGCCCGTTCGTACCCAGCAATCCGTGCACTTCCTGCGTCAATCGTCGTATCTCCCGCGATATGGGCGATTCGGCGATGACCGAGTTCATGCAAGTGATTGACAGCGAGTGCTCCCCCTGTCAGATTGTCCGAGAAGACGACGCTACAATCCGCGCTGTCCATATCGACGACGACGATTGGAATCGTGCTCTGAATTAACTCTTGGACGTGCTGGTCCATTTGATCGGAACAGATGACGACGATACCGTCGACCGCCCGGTGCTGAAAATGCTCGAGGTAACTCATGTCGCGGTTGCGGAGATTACGTGAAGCAAAGATTAAGTCGTATCCTTGTTGCTCCGTCGCTTGACGGAAGCTTTCGATGATCGCGTTGAAGAACGGATGCATCATCCCGACTTCGTTCGCTTCCGAGAACATGACCCCGATCGTCCAGGACCGTTTCGTCGAAAGGGACTGAGCATGCGCATTGGGTAAGTACCCCATATCCGCTGCCGCCTGAATGATTTTTGCTTTCGTTTTCTCACTGACATCGGAATAGTTGTTTAATGCCTTTGAGACTGTCGTAATCGAAAAACCTGTTAATTTTGCTAAATCATAAATTGTGCCCATCGTTAAAACCTCATTTCACCGAAAGCGCTTTCGATAAACTTAGTATAGACGGGAATTTGGAAAGACACAACCATTTTTTTCGAATTTATTTGGAATTAAAAAAATAAATGATATCGCTTTCATTAAGATAAGGCAACATACGCTAAACGATTCTAAATACCATAGAGTTTAACGTAAGTCCTGAAGAGACGTTCAATCATTCTTCCAGCATTACAGTTCTTCATTTCCAAAACACGATTAATGTTTTCTGATGAGATGAAGCATGACTCATTCAATTCCCAGCCAAAATATTACATTATCACTTCACTTACCCGACCGTCTTGAGTGCGACGTTTGAAAAAACTTCGTATGACAACCATTTCATCATAGAGATTAAAAAAACATTTAAACGAGAGTATTATGGGATTATTGAAAATTCGTTTGACATCTAGTAACAGCATAATCATGAAATGAATGAAGTCACAATGTTGAAAGTTCAAGCATTTCTTTCAAGATTGTAAGATTACAATCTGTCAAAATCACTTCATATTTTCACATTTTATGTTAGTTTATTTTAAGTAAAGATTGTAAGATTAACAATTTTTTAAATATTAATAATAAGGAGGGAAACAATGAACAAATCTTTTGTCACATCTGGAATCGTTTCAATTTTACTAGGAATTATTGTTTTGTTTACCACCAAAATATTTACAGCTTATTTAGAACTCACAAAAAGTGTAGGTATTGAAGATATTAAAACGTATGGTCTCAACAATTATGCGATTTATCTTTTCGTTATCGGAGCAGTTTTGATTTTATTGGGATTCTTCATAAACAAATTGCAAAAAAATTAATAAATTCTAAAATCAATAATTATTTTGTTTTTATTAATTAACTTTTGATGAATTGTAATATTAAGTGCAACACTAGAAGACACAAAAACCATAACGACCTTGTATAGAATAAAGCTACCTACCACACCAGATTCAACAGAGGATTCGTTATGAGCTGTGTTCAACTTACCATATCAGAAAGAGTCAAAATAGAGGCGTATCTTGAGTTAGATTTCTCTATCCGAAAGATTGCGGAAAGTTTATTCCAAGAAGAAAAACTATCGTTCAAGACGATTTATCGCTGGATCTATGCGGACCTCGTCGAGGTCGATTCTGGACTCCTTCGTCAAAAGGGAAAGCATCAGAAACCACGTGAGACAAGTAGATGCTTCAACATCGGACTGTCTATCAGTAAACGTCCGTCTGACGTCAAAAAGGCGCCAAATGCTCAGACATCGGGAGCTAAATACCGCCGTCTCAGGCAGAAGGGAAATCCAAGGCCTATGTCGCGACGTTCATAGAGCGGTAAAATCGTTTCTATATCGCTGTACCGAGGGAAGATCGGTCTGCTGCATCGATGGAGTCTGCAATTTGAGAATTGTATCTCTATTTCCCACTAGGAACGTTCAAGACCGCGGCGACAGACCGTGGAAAAGAGTTTAGCTGTCATGAATGTATTCGTGAAGCGTCAGACTTACCGATGTACTTCACTGATCTGTATTCTTTTTGGTAACGTTGGAGTAACGAGAACTCCAATAATCTTCTCCATGAATTCTTCCTGGAAGGGACGGATTTTAACAAGGTCAGTCGCTCTCCTGCATTAATGGTAGACCAAAAAAGTGTTTCAACTAGAAAACTGCATACGAGGTCTTCTCGGAAGAAGTGTTGCACTTAATATGATAAACTAACTTTTTTAAAAATATTCTTTTAAAATTCTTTTTGATAACAATTACATATTTTTGATTATCTTTTATTTACGAAGCATACTTTCAAACCTCGGAGGGATTTTAACGTGATTAAAAACAAGCAAATCGTATTAGGGATTGCTTCATTATCCTTATTTACTACGTTTTCAGTTAGTGTTCCCAATGCTGAAGCAAACGAGCTTTCTGAACAAAAATCATTTTATTCAGAAGAGTTCGGAAATTATATAATTCCATTCACAGAGACAGAGGATGGTGAAATGAAAACGTTATCTGAAAAATAAGTTGAAGAAGAATTTTCCTTAAATGTTTCTGGTAACCAGTTAGCTGATACTGAATCTAAAGAGGAAATAAATTCTTTTTCTTTGAATGATTCTATCATTTCAGAAGAAAGAGGTTCTACAAAAGCAGCTTATTATGAGTATCTTAAGTTTAAACCTACAAAAAGCACTAGTTATGTAGGAGATCCGTTAAAGGTGGTTGCTGACATTGGTTGTACAACCAGCACTTGTTCTATTGGACACGGTGTTACATATACAAAAACTATAACAGTAACTTACGGTGCAGCTACCGACATTCAAAAATCAGCAATAAAATCTTCATTAGGTATTAGTTATTCTTCAGCAAAAGCTAGTACTAGTTCATATACTTTTAATTTGAAAAAGGGAGAATACGGCTATATTGCATTCAAGCCTTATAAAATTAAAAAAAGTGGATATTTTTTAAATTGTGGAAACCAAGGGACAGGTTGTCATAAAAATGGTAAAACAGGGTATGTTCGTTTACCTAAAAAACTTGCTAATGGTAAGGCAGATGGAATGTTCTACTTTGTTTACACAACAAAAAAATGATTTAAAATTATATCATTGTCTTAATAACTAGAACTTTTAGTGTCAAAAATATTTCCTGAGCGTTCTTAGTTCTAAAAAATTAAGTTTCAAATTATTTATTCGATTTTCAAAACGTAATCTTGTTTGATTAAACTTTTAATTTTGAATGTATGATTTAACTTACAAACAGAAAAAAGAGCGGTCCGATAGTGGACCGTTCTTTTTATCTGCGTTCAAAAAATCCCTTTAAATAACAATTTTGATTTGAGCATGCTATATTTAATTTGTAATTTCTTATTGCCACCCCTGAAGATTTCGGAAGGACTGACATTTGTTTTGAAGAACCTTTACTTCGAGAAACACCGTTTTACCTACAGTGAAGTAACCAATCGGAAAACACTCTACATAGACGACTATCCGATTGTGTATTTGTTATACAATCGGAAAAAGGAACAGGCCTATGTCGGGCAGACTGTCCAAAAGAACCAGCGTTTAAAGGCCCATTTAAAAGACGTGCGCCGAAAGCACCTCGACGAAACGATCTTGATTGGGCATGAACAGTTCAACCAATCGGCAACATATAATATCGAATCCAATCTGATTAATTTCTTAATTGCAGATGGTCGGTATGTCTTACAAAATGTCAGTCAGACGACCTCCCGCCAGATGCACAACTATTTCCGGAAAGATTTTTTCAACGAGACCGTCTTCGAAAACATTTGGGAACAGTTACGGATAGAACAGATTGCAAAAGGAACGCTCGATCAATTACGCAATAAGGATGTTTACAAGCTGTCACCGTTTAAAGAACTTTCCGAGCAGCAACTTGAAGTCAAACAAACAATCCTTACATACTGTAAAACACACATCACTCAACCAGGCCATCATGTCTTTGTGATCGAAGGTGATGCCGGAACAGGTAAAAGCGTGTTGCTCAGCTCCCTGTTCAACACGATTCAAGACTTGACGAAAGAAGCGGATTCTCCGTTATACCGTACGGACAACTATCTGCTTGTTAACCACGGTGAAATGCTGAAGACATATAAATCGATTGCCGGCAGTTTACCAAACCTGAAGAAAAAACAGTTTCAAAAACCAACACCCTTCTTAAATACACTCGAGAAGCAGCAACATACAGCAGATATCGTACTCGTGGATGAAGCCCATCTGTTATTAACGAAAGAAGATGCTTACAATAACTTCAAACAACAAAATCAACTGCACGAAATCATCACTCGCAGTAAAATCACGATTCTGATTTTCGATCCGAAGCAAGTATTGAAGATTAAGAGTTACTGGGGACGGACGACTTTGCAGGACATCGTCGGTTCATTTTCAACGGCGACACTTCCCTTGACCAATCAATTTCGGATGCAGGCGAGTCTAGAGACGCTGCACTGGATCAACCGGTTCGTCGAGCAGGAGATTCTCCCGCTTCCAACTGATCCGCAGTACGATTTTCAAATCTTCCATGATCCGGAAGCCTTTAAGCAAGCAATCTTCCTGAAAAATGAGCAATATGGTCTCTCACGCATCGTTTCGACGTTTGATTACCTCCATAAAAAAGACGGTGCTGATTATGTAGTCGATGCAGGCGGGATTAATCTGCCCTGGAATCGAAGTTATCCCAATCAGACATGGGCAGAACAACGAGAAACGATTCAGGAAGTCGGTTCCATCTATACGATTCAAGGCTTTGATTTGAATTACGTCGGTGTCGTCCTAGGTCCATCCGTTCAGTATGATGAGCAGACGAAACGATTGAAACTGGAGCCGACACTTTACCAAGACACGGGTGCTTTCGTCGCCCGCCAAGATTTGAGCCAGGTAGAAAACGACCGGGCCAAAGAGGAAATCATTTTGAACTCACTGAATGTCCTGATGAAGCGTGGTGTCAAAGGACTCTATCTATACGCAACAAATCCCGCTTTACGTGAGCGACTATTACAACTAAAGGAGCAGCACACATGAATGAAATCAAGACTTTAATCCAAAAAATCGACGACTTCCGGGACGAGCGCAACTGGCGTCCCCATCATAATCCAAAAGACTTAGCGATTTCTTTATCAATCGAAGCGTCCGAATTACTCGAAGCCTTTCAGTGGCGAAGCAGCGAAGAAGCATGGGAAGAAAATCAGGAGAACATCAAAGAAGAGATTGCCGACGTGCTGATTTACGCGCTGACGTTATGTAGCGAGTTGAATGTCGATGTGGAAGAGATTGTGGTAGATAAGATTAGGAAGAATGGGGAGAAGTATTCGATATAATTTAAAATCTTAAGCTTTATAAATTTATTATTAAAGATGGAAACTTGCTAAATAGGTTCCATCTTTAATAATTTTTAAATAAAAAAATTATTGATTAAGTTCATTAAAATGATCAATTAAATATTTTTTACATAATTCAAATAGTTCATTCAAATCTTTTTCATCTAAATCGGTGAATATTTTTCCGAATTGATCTAAATTCCAATTTTCATTGGTAATAAATCCACCCTTAACTCCTTCGTCTTCTACTAATAAGATAAGAAAGTGATTTTTCCCTAAATAACTATTAATGAAGAGAGACGACGAAGGTCTAAATATAAGCATTTTAAAAATCCTATTCTTACCATACAATTCGTAAAAAGCGGAATTTTTATCGCCAGAAAATGAATTTAATCCAATTAAATCGCTATTCATATCCAAGCGTGGACCTTTTAAGTATTTATTTTTCAGTATTTTATAAATTTCGTTTTCGCTATTTTTCATATTTATCAGCTTCTTTCAAGAGCTTGTTCAATAAATAGCTCTATCATATTTTTCAAAGATTTATATCCTATTGCATTCTCTTCTTCATTTATTTCGTTAGGCTGGACTTGAATATAAACAATTCCTCTACCATAAATATTATCATGTCTCAATATAGCTTCTGAATCTTGTTTTGGATATAAAACAATAACTTGAAAAATCGGCTTCCAAACTGAATCTTCTCCTTCATTAAGAAGTCTAGAATTAAAATAACTCATATTTTTAAAATCTAATAGTTGTTTTTTTACATCGGTTTGAAATTTATCGTCAAACAAATAGTTTTTATTTCTACATTTGGACTCAATAATTAATCCTGATTTATTTGTAAGCAATTCACCATTTGAATTGAACAATGATAATAAAATATCTGGACGACGATTGTTTTCAATATAATAACTACTTTTTTTACTATTAAATGTACTAAAAGATTCAAATTCCGCATCGTATTGAACATCTAAGTAAAAATTAGGATCGTTTGGTTTCCTAAACCTTAATACCGTACCTGGAGGAAGGCTGCTTAGATATTTATTATTATTATTCTCATCAGCTAACCATCCGGAAGTCCACTCAAAACCTAAATCGATTAAAATTTTTATTACAATACCTATATTATAATATTCAAATAACTGCCAAGTTTTTCTATTTTCTCTATTATCAGAAATATTTTTTTTGTTCAAATCATCACGAGAATTGATAGTTTTATAAATATCATGAATCTTTTTATACCTGATATCTTTGGAAAAACGTTGTGATATTTTTAAATTATTTTTTAAAGGAACTTCTTTAAACCAATCAATGTAGTAGTATTGATTGAATCTATATAACAAACTGTCGATTTCATTAATATGTTTCTCATATGCAGTTTTCTGATTGATTTTTTCAAATTTCCTGGCACTAATTACCTTTTGTTGATGATTCAAATCATTTTTTTCATTTTCAAATCCAAATATCCGCTTTCTTACTTCTTCTTTTTTTTGATTAATGTGTATATACTCAACTTCTATTTTTTTTATTTCTTGATCATAGTTTTTAATTTCTTTATTGATTGCATATCTTAAGTTTTTTAAATCACTAATGAATTTATAAATTATTTTTTTTAACATTCGGTTTTCTGGATTAACATACGATATCCTTTTATGTTTTTCATTAAAAAGATTTAAAGAATAAGAATTATTTATATTATTTATGCCTTTTTTAGATTCCCACATAAAACTTTTATAATCTGGTTTTTTTGAACGATTTGATATTTTATAAATACTAACTAAGTCTGATATCGGATCATTAAAAATCGATTGCAGTGTAAAAAAAACAGCTTTTTTTTGCAAAGATAAATCTATATATTTTTGCATCGGTGTTAAAGGTAAGTTACTTTCAAGAACAGTAGCTTCTTTCCTACGATAAAAAAATTCTTTTGATAATCCGCTCAACATATTATCTACAAAATTTCTTAAATAATAGACTGATTCATCTGACAAAATATTTGATTTGACTGAATAAAACGATACGTATTTTTTATTAAAGTATTTCAGTTCAAAATGATATCTTCCTGCAACCATGCTATTATCTTTATTTCCTTCCATAATTACAACAGGATTAGAATTTGAAGAAATTTCAATAATTTTATCTTCATATGATGATATTTTTACTGTAGCTTCCATATCTAATGGAGATTGTAAAATAACACTTACTTTAGAATATTCATTACTAGTAATAAATTTTTGAGAAAATCCTTTATCAATATCAAAATATACTTCAAATTCTTTATTTTTAAATGGAAGCTCTTCTATAAAAATTAGTTTAGGTTGCATATCCATAGTTACCTAGTTCCCTTGCTTTCCTAATAAGTTCCTCTTTCGTCACTACAAAAGAACTTATGTTGTCCATAACAAATCTATCACTTAATAAATTAAACAAATCACCAGTTGGAATTTCGTCATTACTGGACACCGTTCCAATTAACTCTTCATATTCTTCAATAGAGCCTCTAATTTTTGTGATGATTCTTTGCTTAATAAATAAGTCAATCGCTTTTGAACGATCAATAATATAATCGCTATCTTCTTTAAAGTCAGGTAAATTTTGAATATAAAGACCCATCCTCATAATATTTCTTATTGATAGGCCTTTTTGTGTACTTATATTGGATATTAAACTATCTAGTTGATCAAAGAAATTCATTTCTACTTCCGAAAAATGACTCCAGTCATTCGACGTGATTTTCCAATCAATATACATTTGTCCGTATACATCTTCGGCTCCTTGATTATTTAATTCAATCTTTTTATTCTCTTCAAGTTTTCTTTTTATGATTGAAAAAGATTGTTTTCTCAGAGTAATGATATTTGAACGATCAAGTAATCTATCTGATAAGTCTTTCGTTGTTTCATCAACATTCATCGTACCAACTATAATCAAGTTATTTCTTAATTGAATACTGCTTGTATAGACTTGATTATTGTGGCATATTGCGCCTGAACTATATAATTTTAAGCGTCTGTTTTCCTCATTTAGTTCTAATAAAGATAAAAATGGAGAAAAATAATGTTCAATTTGACTTAAATTCATTTCATCCAAAATTAGCATATGTGTCTGCTTGGGATTATTCTGAGCATGAATCAAAAAATCAGTTAACCCAGTTTCTGCAGATACAAATAGCCCAGAAGAGGGATTCAAATAACCAAGAATGTCTCCAGGCTCTGTATAAGAGGGTGAGACTGGTAGAACTAGAACAGTCTTATCATCTTGCGTTAGTCCTAATGATTCTGCATATAAAATAGCTAGTTGTGTTTTACCAGTTCCGCTTTGACCAGATAAAATAGTAAAAACACTTGATTTTAGGCTAGTATGAAAATTAATTAAATCTTCCTTCGAATATACTAAACCTTTTTTGTAGGCCTTCATTTCTAAATACTCTATAAAATCTATTTCTGTAATTTCATTATTATTTGCATCAGCAGACTCGGGATGTAGCTTTTCTTTTGTAATCATACTTTCATCTGAATCTCTATCTTTTTCTTCCCATTCTCCAATTTTTAATCCTTCAAAATTCAACATATCAGAAACTGTTTCACCAATGAATTGATCATCAATAAAAACAATTTTCCCCCTATCAGAGCAAATATTTTCATTTAAAATACTTTCTTTAATTTTCACTTTTTTTATATTATTTGATGCAATAATAACTCTTGCCGATTCATTGCTAGAAGAGTCTACTTTCCATTGATTATCTAGTATGTTCCCATAAATATATTCTCCGCATAATAAAAAAAGAGGAGCTGGCATTGCATGATTATAACTCTCTAAATTTAAGGGTTTTTCTGATAATAAGACATCTTCAAACTCTTCTGGAGACATCAATATTCTAGGAACTGCAATATATTCTCTTCCAGAAATATAATCACCTTCAAATGTAACTTCACCTAAATTTTTATGTACTCTTTCTTTACTTTCTTGTTGCCGCAAAACAGGATTAAACAGTAATAATTTACCTTCCATCTTGTTTTTCAAATAATCTATTCTTCTTTGTATCAAATTACTATCATTTCCATACCTAAAATCAATAGGCCATTCAATACTTTTGCTAGCAAATCCAATATAAAGATCTGATTTATTTAGTTGTTGTTGACTCAACTCTGCAATTTCTGTAGGTTCCTGACTCAAAGGCTTTACGTAAAAAATAATATCATTCATTTGCTGAGAAAAAGTTATTGCTTCTAACGAATCTCCTAAGTTAGGAATTTTAGATGGATCAGTCTCTAATGTACCTACAATATAGTTCCCTTTGATTTGTTCTAATATTTTTGAAGTATAGATTTTCAATTTATTCTATCCCTTTCTCAATACATTTTTGATATCCTATCCAATCAATCGTTTCTTTAAGCGAACGAAACTCTTTCGTGCTGATTTCTATTTGTAAATCTAAATTTTCTATTTCACTTATAATTTTTTTATAGGTAAATGTTGACATCGCTCTAGTTAATATAAATATTTTTTTGTATTCATTTCTACTTAAATCTATTAATAGTTTTTTCAATTCTTCCGAGTTCATTATTAATAGCTCAGGATAAAAATCACATAAAAATTCATAATCTTTAGAGCAAACAAATATCCATTTCCCATAAAAAAAATCGTTTTCTATGGTTTTTTTATCTATCTTTATATAATTTTCATTAATATATTTGTTTTTCTCGGTGATTTCAGCTAATTTTCGGCTCTCATCTTTTATTTGTGATGTAAGTTCACTTATACTTTTAGTTTTATTACTGATATCTTCTTTTAAAAAATTTTTTTCATTTAATATTCTTTTGTTTTCTAATTTAATGTTTTCAATTTCTTTTTTCATCTCAAAAATAGAGGAGTTTTTAGTTTTTTCAAGATTTTTTTTTGTGATTACTTCATTAGAAAGAATTTTTTTATATTTATTGACTACTTCTTCTTTTTCAGTCAATTCTTTTTGAAATGCATCATTTTTGGTAGACTCTTCTTTAACTTTTTTGTTCATATTCTCTATCAATTCGATAAAAAATTCATCCAGACTATAATTTAATAGAAATGAGAACTTATCAATTTTTTCTGCATTTTTTTCTATATACTTTAAATAAGAAAATATTCTATCTTCTTCAGTTTTAAATTTGGTGGAGATAAGATCAACTGAGGACATTTTTTCTATAGATAAAATACTATTTTTCACATTAGTGCTAATCTTAATATTATTTTCACTGAAATGATTAGACAAATAATCAATTATGATATTTTTTCTTTCTTTTGATACATTGAATGAATTAAATTCTTCTTCAGGTATTTCATTTAAAAAGGTTTTTAAATAGTATTGGTTTGAATTAATTGCTTCCTTAGTTTTTTCTATAATACTATTCGAATCTTCAAGATTATTTGAGCACAAAAGTAAAAACCCGTTTGCTTGAGAAACTTTATTTTCATTTATAAGTAAGTACAATAACTGTTCAGTAAAACCAGATGGAAATCTTGCAAATTCTTTTTTTACTTTATTGATGTATACATACAAGGGATCGCTTTTATTTTTTTTTCTTTTTTTTATCATGTTAACCGTAAGAGAACCTAATACTTTTCTTGAAAGTTCTTTTTTATCTTCGTATGCATATTTTTTTTTTAGCAGCATAGGTTCCTTAAAAAAACTTAATAAGTCATCATAATCATCTTCAGTCGCCAACTCTAAAAATACATTTACAAAATCCATATCTTACTCCTTAAAAATAAATTTAAATCACACAATTATATCATAAAAAGTACATTTATTAGGAGTTTAATTTGAAATAATTGTATAGTCTATAATTTACAATCTCAAAAATTATATGATGTAATGAAATACTAAATTTATCATTTTTCAAAATACATAATTCATCTAAATTAAATGAAAATTGATTCCCCATCCTTGGAAACGGCATCTTCTTTAACAGTTTTTCTACTTTAATAGCATCAAACGGTCCTTTTAACTCCGACGTTTGTGCATCCTTCACTTCCCGATACTTCTCTGCATGCAGATACTGATAAAAGAACGGTGCCACTTCTTCAGCCGTAATCGGCTCCATCCAACGTTCTTCTCCTCGCTCGAGCATCGACAGCAAGACAACCATCTTGTAACTCCGGTTCATGACCGTTTTTTCGACCTGTTCAATCAATTCACGGTTAGCATCATAGGTCTCAACTTCTTCATCCGTCAATTCACCTTGTTCCTTCAGGAAACCAACGTACGAGCCCCACTCTTGTTTATAACCCGTCGGCACGGCTGTCAGTTGACCAATCTCAACGTAGGTTGGACGACGCCCAAGATCGAGTTTCACTTGTTCATAGCTTTCGATCAAACGCAGTTTACGCTGATTCGGTTGACGCATCCGATGAATGATATTCAGCGCTTCTGTATCGAACTCGATGATGCATCCCTTTGGTGGGGTAATCGGCTCCTTGTCCCCCCGCTTGAGCTTGTCTTTTACTGTTCCAAGCAACATCAGCTTCGTTTCGACGTTTTTATAGTTCCCAATCAAATCGATGATGACACAATGTGATTTCTCACTCGCTAAACGTAAGCCCCGTCCAATTTGCTGGGTGTAGATTGCAATTGATTCCGTCGGTCGACAGAATAGTAACGTATCGACTTTCGGAATGTCGACTCCTTCATTAAACAAATCAACCGTAAAGACGATTTCTAACATTCCCTGTTCAAACTCTTGGATCCGCTCCCGTCGATTAATGGTCTGTCCGGTCAAGGCAATCGCTTGGTGTCCCATTTCCCGGAACGTCAGCGCTAAGTATTCAGCTTGACGGATCGACGAACAAAAGCCGATCGTCTTCGTCTGCCGGTGCTTCGACCAGGCGGCATAGATGTTTTCTGAGACTGCCCGATCAATCTGCGCCTGTTCCAGTTCCATCGCATCATATTTCCGTCCCATCCGCCGCATTTGCGAGTAGTCGATGACATCATGAATCCCGTAATAATGAAACGGTGTCAGGAATCCTTCGTTGATCGCTGACGTGAAGTGCATCTGAAACGCAACGTTATTGTCGCACAGTGCATAGACGTCCGCTCCGTCCATCCGGTCCGGCGTCGCTGTCAGTCCCAGCAAAAACCGGGGGTCGAAATGCGCAAGCACTTTTTGATAACTTTTAGCTGCTGCGTGGTGAAACTCATCGATGATGATCAAATCAAAATGGTCTTTTGCAAACCGTTCGAGATGCCGGTTTTGGGATAACGTTTGGACTGATCCAAACAGCACGTCCGTCTGTTCATCGTTCGTACGGTCTGATCCAATATAAAAGGCTGTCTGCCAATTGGGTTCGACCTTTTGAAACGAACGTTCCGCTTGTTCCAGCAACTCGCGTTGATGTGCGAGGAACAGAATCCGCTTAAAACCACGTGCAAAGAATGCACTGAGATACGTTTTTCCAAGACCGGTCGCAAGCACAGTCAAAGCACGCGTCCGTCCTTCTTCCATCGTTTCCCGGAGTGCCCGTAATACTTCCTCCTGCACCCGGTGCGGCAGAATCTCCTCGGACGTGACGATCTGTTCCTCCGCATAATCAACTTCCGGTTCCGCAACATATTGCCGTGCGTCATGTTCTTGCCGGTACGCTTCGAGGACAATCGGATTCAGGTCTTGAGCTGCTTCACTTAAATAAAGATCCATGAATGCCTCAATCGCATCATCCAAGATATGCGGCGCGACGGCTTGCGGTAAATGGAGATTCCACTCAACACCTGTTCGGAACGCACTTTTAGAGATATTCGACGAGCCGACAATCGACAGACCCGTCTCTGCATTGCGAAACAAATAAGCTTTCGGATGAAACGCCCGACCGCCGGAGCGATAAAACCGAATCGACAGACCGTCCAGTTTCAATAATTCTGCCAACGCCTCCGGGTCCGTAATATGTAAGTAGTCGCCAATCAAAAAATGCACATCAGCGCCCCGTTCAACGGCGCGACGCAACGCCGGTAACAACAGTTCAACACCCGAGCGTTGTGCGAAGGCGGCGACGATATAGACTTCCTCCGCCTGATCAATGGCATCGACGAGTGAGTCATATAAATGGTGTGTCGTCAGCTTCGCTTCCGGGATCAATCTTCTACCTCGACAAGATAAAGCCGTTCTTCAAAACCGCCGCGCTTTCGCTGTTTCGCCTGTCGGACGGCTTCCAGTTCCTCGACTGTCACGCCGTGCGTCTTCGCTAGTGCCTGAATCAGTTCGAGCAGGTCAGCCAGCTCCTCGACTGCATCTGCGTCCGTCACCGCAGCTTCATATTCCGCGACTTCCTCATGGAGCTTTCGTTTTGCTTCCGCTAAAAACTCTTCCGGCTCAAGCGTACGGAACGTCGCCTGCTTTCCGGTTTTCGCAATGATGGTTGGAATTTCGTCTCGGACTAACTTATGATAAAGAGGCATTTTGCTTCACTCCTTGTATGTAATAGTAACGTTGTCACAACTATCCTACAGTTAGACGTAAATCGCACGCCATATCCCTATTCACCACCCAAAATCATAGGAGGTTCTTTTCATGAACGCATTCAAAAAAATCAACACAGACCAGGCACCTGCTGCCATCGGTCCCTATTCGCAAGGTTTCATCGCCAATGGTACGTTCTATGCCTCCGGTCAGATTCCGATTGACCCGGCAACCGGTGAACTCGTTGCCGGCGGGATTGCCGAACAGACGGAACAGGTCATGAAAAACGTCGATGCAATCTTAAAAGAAGCCGGCCTGACACCGGACCGTGTCGTCAAGACGACGTGTTACTTAACGAGCATGGAGCACTTTGCGGCCTTCAATGAAGTTTATGCCGCGTACTTCGAACCGCATCACCATTTCCCGGCCCGTTCATGTATCGCTGTCAAAGAGTTGCCGAAGGGTGCTTTGGTCGAAGTCGAGATTTTAGGATTAGTCTAATGCATTGCAACACGTCACTGTTGGTGGCGTGTTTTCATTTTCGTAATTCCCAGCGCCCTGTCCCTTTGCCTGTCTCACTGTAGAACAAATCCTTCGTTCCTTCATATAACTCACACTCACTCGCATGAAAATAGATTAATTTTCGGATGCGGGCATCGAGTCCGGCTTCCGTCGAAAAACGTGACACATCTAAATCGTTTCGCTCTCGTACACGCTGGTAAAGCTCTGTCAACTCCAGTTGGCGTTCTGTCCTCAAGATTTCGATGATGGCTTTTAATAATGCTTCACTGCTTTCAGTCATCAGGGTCTCCTCCACTCATTCAGTTATCTGCTTTTTCATCCGTCTTTTTGCTTCCCGTGACATCGCGACGACCACCGCAATTAACTGCGGGATGAGCATCAACAGACTGACAAACAGAATCAGTTGTTCTGCTGTCAGCGGTTTAAAATACCAGTCCCAGCCGAAGTCGTTCCTCTGTCCCGCAAAATAAACCGAGACGAAATAAGACACGAGATTGCCGAAAACTACAAACAACAGATGACTAAAACGTTGTCCGACAAAGGCGAGTGCCGTAAACATGACAAGTAACAGCAAATAACCAAGTAACGTTCCCGTTTTGAAATCTTCCAATAATGCAAAATAAACGAACGGAACCGTGTACCCGATTAGGACGATCAGTCCGACCAGCCCTTTTTTCATCTCGTTTCCTCCCCGCTTTCTGTACATTGTCCATAGAGCCAGTCCCGCAGCACTTCCCACTCTTCTGGAAAGGCATTACTGCCGCGAGATGCCCCGTCTCCACCTGGACCACTCCAACTGATTTCCCAGTCCGTCCCGTCGAGAATCAGCCACTCCGTCTCATAAATCGGTTTCCAGTCGGCTACCTTTGCTTGCGTCAACCGTTGTTCAAGCACCGCTTGTTGCTTTGACGAGAGCCGCTTGATTTTAGGTTCTTCCCGCCCGTCCTCTTCGTATCGCAATTCCCCGGTCGCCCTAGTCCAGAAGAACGTTTGCCCTTGCCCCATCCCGGACTCCCGGTAGCGAAATCGATTTATCTGCTTTTGGTTCATATCCAGCTCTCCTCGCTGTACTTTCCCTGGTATTCCCATTGTAATTCATTTTCCGTTTTCTACCTATCACAAAAAATAAACAGGTACCCTTTGTCGTACATTTCTAATACGATAAAAGAATACTTTTTTTGAAGGAGGTCTTTCCCATGACCAATCAACATCTCTTCTTATTCGGCGGTGGACCGCCGTTCCCGCCAACACTCTGTGCCGCGTTTGCCGATTGTGTAGACGGACCCGGACCCGTCGCCTTACTTTATGTTCCGCGTCCCGGTTCGTCCTTCTCAAGTTACGCACCGGTTTATACGGATGCGTTAGCCGCCTGTGGGATAACCGACTTTTTCCACTTGCCGTTGTCGCCCCATCCGACCGACGGACAGCTTCAACAGTTGAGCAAAAGCACAGGCATCATCATCTCGGGTGGGGAAACGGAATGTTATCAGGATTACATCCTCAACACGCCAATCGGCGCCGTCATCCAAGAACGGTACCGCTCTGGTGTCCCGGTCGCTGGTTTTTCTGCCGGGGCATTACTCGCACCGGACGAGTGCCGGATTCCGGCAATCGATCAGCGGGACGGTCGGGACTTAGTCCTTGAAGGACTCGGTCTCTTACCGGACGCCGTCCTCTCCGTCCATTACGATACTTGGGATGAAGTTGCGAATTTACAACAGGCATTTATTACGACCGGAAGCCTATACGGTTACGGTTTACCGGAACGGACAGGGATTTACCTTAACAACAATCAACTCGTACGACAGGAAGGCCCCCTGCCTGTCGTGCTCAAGCGAACGGAGGAACACATATGCCAACCATCATCACCGCCGTCAAAGGCATCATCCGGCAAGATCACCGAATCCTGATCGTCCAGCGTGCCGCTGCCGACTCGGGTGGCGGGACCTGGGAATGTCCGGGCGGGAAGATTGATTTCGGGGAGCAACCGGAAGCGAGTCTGATCCGTGAAGTCCGGGAGGAAACGGGACTCTCAGTCACGGTCGACCGGATTGCGTATGCCTCCAGTTTCCTGACCCACTCCGACCGCCAAGTCATCTTACTCGTCTATTTCTGTACGGCGGAAACCAATGCTGTCAGCTTATCGGACGAACACGACGCCTATCTTTGGGCTGACGAAGCAATGATTCGGAAACAGATTGCACCGAACATCTTAACTGACTTTGAGCGGTATCAGATATTTCCTCAGCTCGTCTCGACTTGAAAACACGTCACGTGAAGTGGCGTGTTTTTTTGTTGTCCTGCCCACCAGGACAGATCGTCTTTTTCCTGAAATGCAACTTCCTTGATTGCATCACGTCACGAGGTTGACGTCGTCATTCCTTAAGTAAATTTACATATTTGTTTAATTGCACCCAAATATATATTAAGATTGTTATATATTGAAAATCAGCTTAGCGCCAGCTTCAGGGATGTTGAGAAAACAGACGGGTGTGCTTAAGTGAAAGGAGTGCGGCATGAAAAAACGAATGTACCTTGCATTACCGCTAGCGGCCCTGTTACTGACGGGATGTGCGAGCGACGAGGAGACAGTTTCTTCGACAGACACGAAGACGGAGGAACGTGCTCCAAAAGAAGAGACGCCGCAGACGAGCGACATCAAAGAACCGACAGCGGACATCGTTAAAGAAGACGCGAAACAGGAGACGCCTCCTGCAGAGCCGGTTGCGAAAGAGACGACCGAAAAAAAATCAGACACGACAACGGATCAAAAAGAAACAGAAGACAAGCCCTCGGTCACGGCGTCCAGCAATGATCCGTTCACCGGATACAAACAGATTCAAGTCGATGGCGGCGACCAGTCCGGAGACCGTCAGGCGAACGTCGTCGTCGATATCGGGTTCGGGGACCGTGAATACTGGGCATTTACGAACAAGCATGGACAACTCGTCAAAGTCATCGCCAAAAAAATCACCTTACAAAATGATAAAACGGAAGACGTGACGTCAGCCGGTCGCTACTATCATGATGAAGCGAAGGTTCCGGGTGTCGAACACCGTGATCTTGATGAAGGACATGTCATCGCCGATTCGCTTGGCGGTGTCTCGAACGCCTACAACATCACGCCGCAGGACAGCACGCTCAATCGCCACGGCGATCAAGCCTACATGGAAGATACTATCCGTAAAGCCGGTGGTGCGACGAATTTCGAAGCGATCATCCGCTATGAAACGACGAAAACACAAATTCCTTCGAGTTATCAGTACACGTACACAATCAAAGGCAACGTCATCGTCGACAAGTTCGATAACATCAACCCGGATGGTGTCAACGCGTCGCTCGGTCTGACCGAGAGTCCGGAAAGTAAACCGAAGGCTGAACCAAAGGCAGCGCCAAAAGCAACACCAAAAGCTGAACCGAAGGCGAAAACGCCTGCCGCTTCGACACCAAGCACGACGCCGGAAACGGGCGGTGACGTCTCAAGCGTCGATGCGAACGGAAACGGACAAGTCACGATCCAGGAAGCGAAGGATGCCGGTTTCAGCATGCCGATCCGGAGTGACCACTGGCTCTATCCGTACATGCGGGACAACGATAACGACGGCATGGTCGGTGAATGACAACACGAAAAAGGCAGGCTCCGCGGAGCTGCCTTTTTTTAATTATGTGTCATATCATAACCGACGACTTTGTTGCGCCCCGTCTGTTTTGCCTGATACAGCGCCTGATCGGCTTTTTGGACGACTTCGAACGCCGTCTTGGCTTGGTCGGACGATGCGACACCCATCGAAAGCGTGACATGGAAAGCCGGATACGGTTTGAAGATGAAGTGTTGATCGGCGCACGCCGTCCGAATCCGTTCCCCGAGTTGCTCCGCTTCACGGTGCGAGATATCCGGCAGGACGACGACGAATTCCTCGCCGCCATACCGGGTGACGAGTCCCGTTTCCGGACAAAACGTCGTCAACAGATGACTGAGTTGCCGTAAGACGACATCCCCGCCATCATGTCCGTATTCGTCATTGACCGACTTGAAGAAGTCGATATCGACGATCAGGACCGAGAAGGCATACCCGTGTTTGTCATAGTCGGCCAATGTCTCATCGAGTTTCCGCCGATTGGCGAGATTCGTCAGACTGTCCGTCAAGGCAAGCTCCTGCTGGGCTTGGACGAACTGGAAATGTTTCCGTAACTCCTGCAGAAAACGAAACGTCACGTACCCTCCGAGGAGATTGAAGATGATGTAGACGAATGACATCTCGAAAAACCGAATGAACGTATCCGTCAACAAGTACAGGGCCGGTAAGCTGTAGCCGATTCCGATGCTCAGTAGGACAAGGTAGTCTTTGAACGTCTGGGCAGCAAAGCGACGGTAAATACTTGCCGTGACGAGTAAAGCAAGACAAATCAGTGTCGCGAGAATCAAACCTTGGTAGACACCGGGTGGCGTGACGAGAAAGCGGGCCCCGATGACGGCGACCGTCGTCAATGCGCCACTGATCCAGCCGCCGTAATAATACGCCGTGACGAGCGCGACGAGTCGTAAATCAATCTTCGCTCCATCGTAGGAGATACTGTTTAAGACGAGCAGTGCCCCGATCACGCTTGCAATCAATCCGACGGCAAGTCGGATCCGGATGGAGGAGTGCGGTGAAATGCGTTTGATGTTGCGCATCGGTAAGAAGGCGAACAGCAGGGACGTAATCAAAAGGGAAAAGTTTAATAGAAACTGGTTGAACTGACTCAACACGACGATCGACATCCCTTCAAAAAATAGCTTTTTCTGTCTATATCTTCTTTATCGTCTTACCGGAACCCTTTTTCTAGCCGTTTCGCAGGTTTTCCATTTTCTTAAAAGGGAATCATTATGACAGATGCATCTGTTAATTCGTAAAAGGGGGAACTACCTGTGGACATGAACGAAGAAAAACGAAAAAGTAAAATGCCTTTCTTCATCGGGCTCGTCATCGTCATCTTTTTAATCGTCGCCGCTGCGTTAATCATCTACGTCACGTCTGAACCGAAAGAGGAAACGCAACAGCTCCTCCAACTGACGGTGAGCCAAATCACGCCGTACTTACCACTTGCCGGCTAACGACACCTTACTTTTTTTCAACCAAAAGGGCAGACCGATTTTCTTCGGACTGCCCTTTCCTTCTGCCTACACGACATACCGCGCCTCTTTCTTATCGATGATATTGCGGACCCGGTTTTCAGTCACCCCGTACACGAGCGCAAGCTTTCGAATCGACGCTTCGCCCGTCCGGTAGCGCCGCCGGATCTCCCGAATCTGCCACGCCGACAATTCAACATGGTCCGTCAACAGCAGATCGAATTCAGCGAGCAAGGAAGCATAGGCTTGACTTGGCGAAGGCTTGACCGACAGATTATCGATGTGGTCGTTCAACCGGTCATGATCCGCCCGGACGAGACGCTCCTCGCAGGCAGTCGGGTCAAGAAACGCCCGGGCGACGAGTTCACCGACGTAAAACCGTTCACCACGCCCCTGCTGATACAGCGTCACTTTCCGGTAGCCGTCCTGATTGATTCGCGGACGCAGGACGACACCCGTGCGCCGCTGTTTGACGCCACGGCTTGTCTCGACAATCCGGTCGAGCGAACGGACGTTGCCTGACGTCGAGACCTGATAACTTCCCTCATACCCCTGCACCATCTTCCAATGTTCCATATGAGCAATGACCTCCATTCGGTCCTAAAACGCCAACAGTTCTTACTCCCATTATACAATAAAGCGAACAAACGTTCTAATTTTAATGTTCCTTTTTTGTATGGTAATCTAACAAAAAAAAGGAAACGGGGTCTTTCGATGAAATTTGTTTTGCTGCTCGGTCCTCAGGCCGTCGGAAAGATGACAATCGGTCAGGAACTCGAACGGTTGACCGGGATGAAGTTGTTTCATAACCACCAGACGATCGATTTGCTGTTGCCCTATTTCGACTTTTCAAAGCCCGCCCATCACAGGCTGAAGGACTTGATCCGCCGGGAGATGTTCAAAGAGATGGCGGTCAGCGATCTCGAAGGTGTCCTCTTCACGTTCCTCTGCCTGTTCGGGGTCGAAGGCGGAGGGATTGAGTTCATTGAGGAAACGGTCGCATTGTTTGAAGAGGCGGGTTCCGACGTCTATATCGTCGAACTCGAAGCCTCTGTCGCAACACGGCTCATGCGGAATAAGACGGAAAACCGTCTTGCCCATAAGTTTACGAAACGAGATCTCGCCGCTTCCGAAAACGACTTACTCGAGACGGCAGACGGCTACCGGACGTCCTCCCTGCCAGGAGAACTGCCGTACCCGAACTACTTCCGCCTGGATACGGAAGGACGCTCTGCCGCAGAGAGTGCCGAAGCAATCTGCGCCCGCTTCGGCTGGTCTTATAACCCCGTCGGTCAAAAATAGAGAGGAGAATGCCGCTTGACGTCACAACCGAAGGAATACCGTTCACTTGTCCTGACCTTCATTCTCTTGATCGTCAGCCTCCTGTTATTTTTCGGACTGAACGGACGGACGTTCCCGAACATGAGCCTTTGGGTCCCGATCAGTCTATATTCGCTCGTCGGCGTCGGCTATGTGATGTCACTCCTGATTGCGCTCCGGTTGAAAAACACTGTCATCAAGACCTTCAGCCTGCTTGCCACTCTGATGCTGTTGCTCCCGCTCGTGATTTGGGTTTATCTCCTGCTGCTTGCGAACGGCATCTCGGAACCTTAAAAAAAGAGGACAAGCCGTTCGCAGTCTGCGACGCGGATTGTCCTCTTTTTCGTTTAGTGCGTCAAGGCTAACGAAAATCCGTCATCCGTTCTCTCAAATCCACTCTTCTCCCAAACGACGGCTTCCCCGCCTCTGCCCGTCACGGACGGTAACAATAATGTCCGTGCCAGATACGCCGTGATGACCCTCAAGGCTTCTTCAACGTAGCCGGCGGCGTCGGACGGATCGATTGCGTCATAGCTGAGTTGCTGACCGGCTAACTGCATCGTCGCAACCTGTTGGTGCTCGTCCCACAGCTCCAATGTCCAAACACAGCCGTCTGTCGTATCCACCGCTTCGATGTGTAAGCGGGACGTCGTAAAGTCAGGATGGCGTCCGTTCATCTTCATTCCTCCCCTGTCACGTCAAACGTTGCCGTTGCGTAAGCTTGCCCATTAATCAAGATGGTCACACGATGCGTCCCCGGATAGTGGACGCGTCTCGTCAAGTTCCGAAACGATTGCCGTTTTGTAAACGTCTCCCGTCCAGCCACCTGTCGTTCACTAATCCGAAAGACCTTTTGACTCATTCCCCGCTGTTTGACATAGTCAATCGCATATTCAATCCGCAGGACTTGCGGTTCCGTCGTCGTGAGGCTAAATGTAAACGACAGCTCGCCTCCGATCGGCAGCGACGGTGTCCCCGTCAAATCATCGACTGTGACCGTGCCGCGTGTCACGAGACCAAATGCCTTTAGGACGTCCGGGTGTCCTTGTTTCAGCAACGTCCGTGAAGCGTGACGCAACACCCAGTCCACACGGGGATCGGTCCCGAGCTGATCGAGTCGTTCAATCACAAGTTCCGGGTGCGTCTTCGTGATGTCGTTCAAGTGATTGGCGACACTCTTGCGGACGTAAAGTGAGTCGTCGGTCAGCAACCGGTCGAGCAGCGGCAGAACGGGACGCGGATCGGCAATCAACGCCGGGATCGCCTGTCCCCATGGTAAGCGTGGACGTGTCCCTTCCGATGCCAGGCGCCGGACATGTTCATCGTCCGACGTGCTCCAGAGCAGTGCCTGTTGTAAGTACCGGTCTTGGTCGGTCAGTAAAAACCGCCGGACGGCGAACTCCGCCGTCGAATACGGCGTCAGCCGTTCGAGTGCCAGCAACGCCCGGTCCCAGTCGTCGCCGTAGAGCTCGATATAGTCGGGAAACACGATCCCGGCGAGTCCCGTGAACTCCGGGGCAAGCCGTTCGAGTTCTGTCGCCGCCATATCAAATTCACGTGGCACATACGATCCAAGCGACGTCGAAATCCGGCGGACCCGTTGTTTGAAGGCGAGTTCCTCCCAGTCGGTTTGTTTGATGTCCTGCTGCAGCCGCGGCGCATCCAGCGCCCGCCCCAGGCGGTCGAGCCAGTCGTCCGAGAAGACATCTTTAATCAGTGCCATGTGAAATCAAGTCCTTTCGTCGTTCGGTTTCGAGCAATGTCGCTTTCCGGGCGAGCCCGCCGGCGTACCCGCCCAAATCACCGTTCGCCCGAATGACGCGGTGACACGGGATGACGAGTGCCAGTTGATTGGCACCATTTGCCCGGGCGACGGCCCGGACCGCAAGCGGATTACCGATCCGGATGGCGAGTTCTTGATAAGAAATCGTCTCTCCGGACGGAATTTGCTCCAACTCGGCCCAGACGCGGCGTTGGAACGGCGTTCCGTAGAGGGCACGTGGTGTCTTGAACTGAAGCAGTGTCCCGGCGAAATAGTCGGTCAGCTCCTGTCCGATTTGCTCAAAGATGATTGATTCCCCCGGGACGATGACGGCCCGTGCCGCGAGACGGAGCCGTTCGATCTCCCGTTCCAGTCCTCGGCGATCAACGAATTCAAGCAAATGAAGGGCTTCCTCGTCTGCAATCGCGAGCATCGGACCGAGTGGCGTATCGAGCCATTTCGCCTGCAAGTAGGTCCCGTCCCAGCGTTTTGGTGTCGCACCCATGATTTTTGCGAAAGCATCCCGAAAGCCGCTGCTCGATTCGTAGCCACCCGCGAGCTGGGCCTCGATGACCGGTTTCCCGGTCCGGATTTCTTTCATCGCCAGTCCCATCCGACGTGAGCGGGCATACTCGACGAACGTCATCCCGAAGCGTTTTTTGAATTGGCGGCGCGCCGTTGACGCATCGAGTCCAAGTTCCCGGAAATCGCCCTCCTTAAATCGTTTTTCCGGTGTCGCTTCGACAGCGGCAACAAGACGGCTGATGATGTCACTCGCACCGGGGTGCGACAAGGGTTTACAGCGGAGACACGGGCGATATGAAGCGAGTAAGGCTTCTTTCGCCGTCCCGTAAAATTCACAGTTCTCGCGTTTCGGTTTCCGGGCAGGACAGGACGGCCGGCAAAAGATGCCTGTCGTCTTGACGCCGACGAAGAACCGCCCTTCATAGGTCGCATCCCGGCGGACGAGTGCCGCATAATACTCTTCTGTTTGATGGTCCTCCATGCGATCGCCTCCTTCTTTCCTTCAGTATACCGAGTTCTTCCGATGGGATGTCGCCGAAAATCAGGCATCGATGTGTTTGTTTTTGCGACGTGCCTGATCCGGACGCGTGTCCACTTCAAAAAAAAATCCGCCTCTTCAGCCACAGATGGCTGAGAAACGGATCGTGCTTTCATTTAACGCTTTGGTTTACGTCGCAGGAGGAGGAACGTCACGAAGGCACTGAGCAATAGACTACTGACAATCCACGGTAAGATACGCGGGACGATACCTGGCTCGACTGCACGATCTTCGACCGGGATGATTTCGCTCGATGTCAATGGATCCTGCAACAGATGTTCAACTGCCACTGCATGCAGTTCTGGTGTCATGAGAGCTATGAAGACGACGAAGACGAGTACTACTACCACGCCGATGGTTCGTTTCATTGTTCCTCCTCCTTTCCTGATTTTTATTTTCACGATCGTCTTCTAATAAAAATTCGTTTTTTAAAGAATGCCCGAGAGTAGGAATCGAATCTTGAATCCTTCAAAATCATTGAGTCTGCAATCTAATGCGACTGACTTAAACGTCAGTCTTTACAGAGACAAAGGTGACCGACGTTACATCCGCCACCCTCCTCTCGTCTAAAAGAACGCACGCGCTTCAGGCGACTTTTTTGAGTCATCTCCGTCAGACAGCTTATTGTTGTTCGCGACGACCGCGGATTGCAAAAAATCCTAGAAGTGAAGCGGCTGCAATTCCGAACAGTGACCATAAGATACCGGCTGACGATTGAGTTTCAGCGGCTCCACCAAGACCTGTGTTCGGCATGCTTGCTGGCGTCCCTTGGAATTTATCCGGGAATTGATCGACGATTGCTGTCGCTGTTCCTTCACCGACTCCGTACATATGACCGTAAGCTTCACGGATTGCCGGGTACGTTTTATCGTAGTCTTTTTCATTGTAGCTATTGAAGGCGAGTAACAATTGATCAACGTGCATCTTCAAGCCTTCTTCCAGGTCTTTTGACTTCAGGCGACCTTCCGTTGCTGCATCAAGGAAGGCAGCTTGTTCGACACGGTATTCGTCGAGCTCTTTGACGGCCATGTCACGTGCGTCTTCATCTTCCGCCCCCGTTGCTTTGACATAGTCGACGAAGTAGCCGATGTGGCTCGACCAGATTTTTTTGAATTCTTTCGCTGCATCACTACCGTAGACCGAGCCGATTGATGCTGTCAGGTCGTCCGTGTTTTCACTGAGTGCACCGGCTGCGGCATCAAAGTCTTTTGCTCCTTCAATCCCTTTTTGCATCGCAAGTATTGCGAGTGCCGCGTGTTCCGAGAAGTTGTGGTTCAGACCGGCACGTAAATCGGCTGCGGGTGTATTGACTTTCGTATTTTCAAATTTATCCGGGTATTGATCGACGATTGCTCCCGATAATCCTTCCCCGACCATGTACATATGCTCGATTGCTTTTCGCAAATTGCTGTACGTGGCGTCATAATCACCTGCAACGTAACTGTCGAACGACGTCAAGAGTTGGGTGACGTGGACTTTTAAGCCACCTTCGAGATCAGCTGCTTTCAATCGCCCTTCCGTTGCTTTATCCAAAAAGGCTGCCTGTTCGACGCGGTACGAATCGAGGTCATCGAGCGCTTTTTGTTTTGCTTCCTCATCTTCTGCCCCTGTTGCTTTCACGTAATCGACGAAGTAACCGATGTGACTTTTCCAAATTTCTTTAAAGGCTTCTCCGCCTTCATCCCCGTAAACTGATCCGACGGCTGCTGAGAGATCATCGGCATTTTGATTCAGTGCACCTGCTGCTTGATCAAAATCATCCGCCCCATCAATCCCTTTTTGCATTGCAACGACTGCGAGGTAGGCATGTTCCGATAAAAGCTGATCGAGTGTCGCCCGGAGGTCGGACGCTGGTGAGGAGACATCGAGAGACATGTTTCCGGAGCTGGCCATCTTGCTGTGATCTTCATGACCATGGGCACTGACGCCGGCTGCCGGAATCAACAATGCGGCACTGAGTGGAACTGCGAGAAACGACTTTTTCATTTTCATCTTGTAAACACCCCTTTATTTTTTTGGACTACACATAGATAACGTAAGAAGTTCACAAATAGTTTTGATTTTTAATATTTTTCCCAAAAAAATAAAGACTTCGGCAGCGAAGTCCTTATTTCCCATTAATGATGTCCATGATGATCCGTCTGTTCCCCTGCCGGTACGGCCTGTTTCAATAAGCTCTGTGCCGCCTCGAGCTCTTTTTCTGACACATCCCCCACTTGAACGAGTGCTTTTGGTGTGTAGACATGCGAACCGACATGGACCATACCATTGACGAGATAGACACCGGCTTTTTTAAAAGGAATACTGCTGACATAATGTCCCTGTTTCTGTTCTGCCATATACGTTTCTGTCTCGTCACTTCCTACTGGCGTAACTTGAACATGCACCTGATCGATGGCTTGCGGGTTCTCAATTTCAAGCGCGACCGTCGTGTTCGTGTCTGCTGCGATTTTCTCCGGTGCGTAAAGTCCGACTTTCATCGCAGGCGCAGCCGCTTTTGTCTCGAACTGACAGCCGGCCAGTAACACCATACTACTGGCGAATAAACCTGTTAATACGAATCGTTTCATGCTGCCGCCTCCTTATTTCCTTTACGTCGACGCGTGAAAATCAAGAAATCGAGTACGAGGATTGTCATGACCGACAGTGCCGCGAGTGGCATCGTCAAACTGATCACTACAATCAAACCGGCAACGATTTTTTGCACGCGTTGATCACTCGCCCGTTTTGGTGGCGCTAGTTTTCCTGCACCATTTCGGCGTTTCCACCATAGAACAAATGAGCTGGCGACGATGAAGATTAATCCTAGACACAGTGCTAATCCGACGAGTTGATTCAAGAAACCAAACAACCGTCCTTCATGAAACCCAATCCCAAGCGTAATGCCCTTCGCGAGGAGTCCGTAGTCTGCATAAGAGACATTGGATAAGACCGTTCCCGAATATTGATCGAGATTAATCGTCGCTTCTTTGGTCGGCGCACTTTGAAGAGAGGATAACGTATAGACCCCTGTTTCCCCTTGTGGAAGTGTAATTTGATACGGGCGTCCCATCCCTAACTGTTTCGCTTCAGCTGCGACTTCCGTCACAGACAGTGTCAACGGTCGGGCTGGTCCCGAACTCGGAACGACGTCGTTTTGTGTCGCCCAAGGAATATCCGTCGCAATGTCCTTCGTGACGATTTTTGACGCCATACTTTCATCCGGTCCGTACGCAAACTGTGGATAATTCGAATTGGCTTTCGTCGCAATCGTATTGATCCACTGACCTGCGACACCCGACCATGCGAGTCCGGAACCGATGATCACGAGTAATCCGATCGTTGACCAGACGGCAACTGAACCATGAAGCCCCTTCCAAAAATTACGTGCTCCGTTTTTCTGTCTGAAGGACGGGAAAAATACACGCTTGAAGCTCCCCGTTTTCCCTCGTGGCCAAAAGAGATACGTTCCTGTCACCAATAAAATGATTGCCCAGCTCGCTGCAAGTTCGACGAGAAGATTTCCGGCTTTCCCAGCAAACAATTCCCCATGAATTGTTTTAATAAAGCCGAGTGGTCCTGCCCCGAGTCGTTTCCCCGTCACTTCACCCGTGTATGGATCAACATAGACATATCCCGACTCCTCTTTGAACGTCACGCCAATCCGTGTCGTCCGGTCTTGTTGCTCAAACTGACCAAGCGAAGAAATACCCGCCTCTGGATATTTGTCCGCGACAGCTTTCATCTGATCTTCGAGCGGCAGACGTTGCCCTGTCTCTTCCGTGAAGATCATGTCACGGTACAACATATCCTCCAGTTGCGGTTTAAATAAGTAAATCGATCCTGTGACGGCAAGTATGATAAAAATCGGTGCAAAAATAATGCCTGCATAAAAATGCCACCGCCACATCGATTGGTACCAGCTCTGCTGCACGCGCGAAGCTTGATTCCGTTCTTTCATGATCATATCCCCCGTTCTTTCCTATATATGTCCCACATGTGAACACGTCTTTAATTATAAGCGGTTACATCAAGCCAACTTTTAACACACTATGGCGAATTCTTGCCAATCCAGTGTTGTTTCTGCGTAGTCCCTATGAAGAAAATGCACACATACTGGAGTCTTTTTTCATAGATTCCACAAATGACTTAAAAAAGATTTCACTTTTTTTTGCTTTTTTAAATCCAAACGAAATCCGGGTGCGTATGCTGTTCAGAACGATGAGGAAACGAATTACCAGATTGGTTAAAATAAAACCCAAATTTGAAAGGATGATTACAAATGAAACACACTAAAAAATTCGCAGCATCAGCAATGGCAGCAGCACTCGTATTACCAGGAACGGCGGCGTTTGCATCAGGCGGTTCAGACGACATGATGCATGAGGACAAAGCAAAAAACGTCACGGTCAAAACGAAAGCAGCAGATCTTCGTGCGACACTCGACCAATTGCTTTCTGAGCA